>NZ_JBSSEW010000053.1:0-1307 GCF_054062095.1 Pseudomonas sp. TE6288 | reverse complement strand
GGTTCTTCACGGAATCCCGGGAAAGACAGAAACAAGAACGCCGGTTTGATGGATGATGTTCGTGCGAGCAAACACATCTACAAACCGGCGTTCTTGTGCACGATATTAATACGTTTCTGCCCTTTTGGGAGGGCTTTTCTGTCACCGCGATCCGGCATGACGGCAACGACCTGTTGATCGACCTGATTCCGCAGCCCACCAGATTCCCCACCTGCAGCGGCTGTCATCAGCCCAGCACCGCCATCCACGAATACTGTCAGCGCTCAATCCGTGACCTGCCCATTCTTGGCCGGGCGGTGCGATTGAATGTCGAGCTGCGACGCGTTGGGTGTAGCGCATGTGGCAAGCGAATGGAGTCAGTCCGCTGGCTTGACCGCTATTCGCGGATGACCAGGCGTTTGTCCGAAGCCGTGATCCAGGCTTGCCAAAGACTGCCCACCTTGCACGTCGCGGAGCTGTTTGGTTTGCATTGGGACAGCGTGCGTTTGCTGGAGCGGCGGGCGCTACAGGCCGCACTGGAGAAGCTGCCGAGGGCCCAGCCCAGACGCTTGGTGATGGATGAGTTCGCTCTGTTCAAAGGGCATCGCTACGCCAGCGTGGTGTTGGATGCCGACACTCGCCGGGTGCTGTGGATTGGCGAAGGGCGTAGCCGAGCCGCTGTCAGGCCCTTTTTCGAGGAGCTGGGGCCGGAGGGCTGTGCACGGATCGAAGCAGTGGCAATGGACATGAACACCGCATTTGACTTGGAGGTGCGCCAACATTGCCCTAGGGCACGCGTTGTCTATGACCTGTTTCATGTGGTCGCCAAGTATGGGCGAGAGGTGATTGACCGGGTACGGGTCGATGAGGCCAACCGCCTGCGCCAGGACAAACCCGCGCGCAAGGTGATCAAGCAAGCGCGGTGGCTGCTGCTGCGCAATCCAGAGAACCTCAAGCGAGAAGATCAGCAGGTACATCTGCAGGATCTGCTGGCGGCCAACCAATCGCTGATGACAGTTTACTTGATGAAGGCAGAGCTCAAAGCCCTGTGGTCGCCTACCACCGCTTGGGGGTGGCGATCAGCCTGGAAACAGTGGCTGCGCTTGGCTGCTGAAAGCGAAATACCGGCGCTGAAGCAGTTTGCTAGACGGCTGAAGGGATACTGGCGCGGCATCCTGAGCAGGGTGCGATGGCCCATGCACACCGGGCAGTTGGAAGGCATAAACAACCGGATCAAGGTGATCAAGCGGATGGCTTACGGCTACCGGGACAGCGAATTCTTTTTCATGAAGATCAAGTATGACTTTCCCGGCAATCCGTGAAGAACC
>NZ_JBSSEW010000052.1:0-1337 GCF_054062095.1 Pseudomonas sp. TE6288 | reverse complement strand
TGATACCCGTAGCTTCGGTGCATGGTTTGAGCCCCGTTACATCTTCCGCGCAGGCCGACTCGACTAGTGAGCTATTACGCTTTCTTTAAAGGGTGGCTGCTTCTAAGCCAACCTCCTAGCTGTCTAAGCCTTCCCACATCGTTTCCCACTTAACCATGACTTTGGGACCTTAGCTGACGGTCTGGGTTGTTTCCCTTTTCACGACGGACGTTAGCACCCGCCGTGTGTCTCCCATGCTCGGCACTTGTAGGTATTCGGAGTTTGCATCGGTTTGGTAAGTCGGGATGACCCCCTAGCCGAAACAGTGCTCTACCCCCTACAGTGATACATGAGGCGCTACCTAAATAGCTTTCGAGGAGAACCAGCTATCTCCGAGCTTGATTAGCCTTTCACTCCGATCCACAGGTCATCCGCTAACTTTTCAACGGTAGTCGGTTCGGTCCTCCAGTCAGTGTTACCTAACCTTCAACCTGCCCATGGATAGATCGCCCGGTTTCGGGTCTATACCCAGCGACTAAAGCGCCCTATTAAGACTCGCTTTCGCTACGCCTCCCCTATTCGGTTAAGCTCGCCACTGAATATAAGTCGCTGACCCATTATACAAAAGGTACGCAGTCACCTAACAAGTAGGCTCCCACTGCTTGTACGCATACGGTTTCAGGTTCTATTTCACTCCCCTCTCCGGGGTTCTTTTCGCCTTTCCCTCACGGTACTGGTTCACTATCGGTCAGTCAGTAGTATTTAGCCTTGGAGGATGGTCCCCCCATGTTCAGACAAAGTTTCTCGTGCTCCGTCCTACTCGATTTCACTGGCAAGAGATTTTCGTGTACGGGGCTATCACCCACTATGGCCGCACTTTCCAGAGCGTTCCACTAATCTCAAACCAGCTTAAGGGCTGGTCCCCGTTCGCTCGCCACTACTAAGGGAATCTCGGTTGATTTCTTTTCCTCAGGGTACTTAGATGTTTCAGTTCCCCTGGTTCGCCTCTTGCACCTATGTATTCAGTACAAGATAACCAGCTTGTGCTGGCTGGGTTCCCCCATTCAGAGATCTCTGGATCACAGTCTGTTTGCCGACTCCCCAAAGCTTATCGCAGGCTACCACGTCTTTCATCGCCTCTGACTGCCAAGGCATCCACCGTATGCGCTTCTTCACTTGACCATATAACCCCAAGCAATCTGGTTATACTGTGAAGACGACATTCGCCGAAAATTCGCACGTCGCTCTTTCGAGCAGAACTCACAAATTTTACCTTAGCCTGAATAACCAGCAGTGAAACTGGCATTCAGTCTATTTCTATCACATATCCGAATTTTTAAAGAACGATCTGACAAAAG
>NZ_JBSSEW010000050.1:0-1730 GCF_054062095.1 Pseudomonas sp. TE6288 | reverse complement strand
CGGCGGTAACGGTCAAGTCAGCGCTGGGGCAGAGCGTGACGGTACCGTTGAGCATACGTTGATATCGCCAAGACCCGACAGGGAATTGGCGTGGGGGGGGGGGGGGGGCCCCCCCCCCCCCCCCCCCCCCCCCCCCCCCCCCCCCGGGGGGGGGGGGGGGGGGGCCCCCCCCCCCCCCCCCCGCGGCGATGGGCCGCAAGGCGGCCCCTTTTCATTTCAGCAGTCGGTCAACTCGAGGAACACCTCGACCAGGCGCTCCAGCCCCGCCTGGTCGGCCGCGCTGAAGCGCGCCAGCTTCGGGCTGTCCAAATCGAGCACGCCGATCAGCCTGCCGGCCTTGACCAGCGGAATCACCAGCTCGCTGTTCGACGCACTGTCACAGGCGATATGCCCGGGGAAGGCATGTACGTCCTCCACCCGCTGGGTGCTACGGGTGGCCGCCGCGGCGCCGCACACACCACGGCTGAATGGAATGCGCACACAGGCCACCTGGCCCTGGAACGGGCCGAGCACCAGCTCTTCGTTGCGGTTGATATAGAAGCCCGCCCAGTTCAGGTCCTCCACCTGGTTGTAGAGAAACGCCGAGAACTGCGCGGCATTGGCGATGAAGTCACGCTCGTCAGCGAACAGCGCCTGCACTTGCGCGGCCAGCAGGTCGTAGCCATCGAGGCCTTGGCCACTGGCGTTGAGGTCGATCATTTATTTCTGCTCCAACAATTGCAGCCCGACCCAATAGCGGGCGAACTGATAGGCACAACGGCCATTACGGTTGCCGCGGCCGGTGGCCCAGCGCACGGCGAGGATGTCCAGGGCTTCGTCACGCTGCCAGCGCAGCCCGGCCGGGCGCGCCAGCTGGCCGATCCAGTGTTCGACCACGTTGAGGAAATGCTCTTGGCTGAACGGGTAGAACGACAGCCACAGGCCGAAGCGGTCGGACAGGGCGATCTTGTCCTCCACCGCTTCGTTGGGGTGCAGCTCGCCGTCGACCATCTTCCAGTTTTCGTTGTCGCTCTGCTTCTCCGGCACCAGGTGGCGGCGGTTGGAGGTGGCGTACAGCAGCACGTTGTCCGGGGCCTGCTCCAGCGAGCCGTCGAGCACGCTCTTGAGCACCCGGTAGTCGCCCTCCCCGGCCTCGAACGAGAGGTCGTCGCAGAACAGGATGAAGCGTTGTTCGAGCTTGTGCAGTTGCTCGACCACCCGCGGCAGGTCGGCCAGGTGGTCGCGCTCGATCTCGATCAGGCGCAGGCCCTGGCCTGCGTGCTCGGCCAACAGCGCGCGCACCAGCGACGACTTGCCGGTGCCGCGCGAGCCCCACAGCAGGGCGTGGTTGGCCGGCAGGCCGTTGATGAACTGGTGGGTGTTGCGGCCCAGCTGCTCGCGCTGCTGGTCGACGCCGATCAGGTCGGACAGGCGGATATCGAGGCTGACCTCCAGCGGCATCAGGTAGCCGCTGCGGCCATCGCGCTGCCAGCGGGCAGCCAGGGTGCGGCTCCAGTCGATGTCCGGGCGCGGGGCCGGCAGCAGGGGTTCGAGGCGGGCGAGGACCGATTCGGCGCGGTCGAGAAAAGCGGTAAGGCGGGCGTCCATGGCGACTCCTATTGATTTCAGTTTTTTGGGGCCGCGGGGCGCCCCCCCCCCGGGGGGGGGGGGGGGGCGGGGGGGGGGGGGGGGGGGCGGGGGGGGGGGGGGGGGGGGGGGGGGGGGGGGCGGGGGGGGGGGGGGGGGGGGGG
>NZ_JBSSEW010000049.1:0-1797 GCF_054062095.1 Pseudomonas sp. TE6288 | reverse complement strand
TCGTCGCGAACTTTCGGTTCGTTTCGTCTTCACCACCACAATTTGGCCTCAGCGCAAATTGCTTGGGTGTTATATGGTCAAGCCTCACGGGCAATTAGTATTGGTTAGCTCAACGCCTCACAGCGCTTACACACCCAACCTATCAACGTCGTAGTCTTCGACGGCCCTTCAGGGAGCTCAAGGCTCCAGTGAGATCTCATCTTGAGGCAAGTTTCCCGCTTAGATGCTTTCAGCGGTTATCTCTTCCGAACATAGCTACCCGGCAATGCCACTGGCGTGACAACCGGAACACCAGAGGTTCGTCCACTCCGGTCCTCTCGTACTAGGAGCAGCCCCTCTCAAATCTCAAACGTCCACGGCAGATAGGGACCGAACTGTCTCACGACGTTCTAAACCCAGCTCGCGTACCACTTTAAATGGCGAACAGCCATACCCTTGGGACCGGCTTCAGCCCCAGGATGTGATGAGCCGACATCGAGGTGCCAAACACCGCCGTCGATATGAACTCTTGGGCGGTATCAGCCTGTTATCCCCGGAGTACCTTTTATCCGTTGAGCGATGGCCCTTCCATACAGAACCACCGGATCACTAAGACCTACTTTCGTACCTGCTCGACGTGTGTGTCTCGCAGTCAAGCGCGCTTTTGCCTTTATACTCTACGACCGATTTCCGACCGGTCTGAGCGCACCTTCGTACTCCTCCGTTACTCTTTGGGAGGAGACCGCCCCAGTCAAACTACCCACCATACACTGTCCTCGATCCGGATAACGGACCTGAGTTAGAACCTCAAGGTTGCCAGGGTGGTATTTCAAGGATGGCTCCATGAGAACTGGCGTCCCCACTTCAAAGCCTCCCACCTATCCTACACAAGCAAGCTCAAAGTCCAGTGCAAAGCTATAGTAAAGGTTCACGGGGTCTTTCCGTCTAGCCGCGGATACACTGCATCTTCACAGCGATTTCAATTTCACTGAGTCTCGGGTGGAGACAGCGCCGCCATCGTTACGCCATTCGTGCAGGTCGGAACTTACCCGACAAGGAATTTCGCTACCTTAGGACCGTTATAGTTACGGCCGCCGTTTACCGGGGCTTCGATCAAGAGCTTCGCTTGCGCTAACCCCATCAATTAACCTTCCGGCACCGGGCAGGCGTCACACCCTATACGTCCACTTTCGTGTTTGCAGAGTGCTGTGTTTTTAATAAACAGTCGCAGCGGCCTGGTATCTTCGACCGGCGTGGGCTTACGCAGCAAGTGCTTCACCCTCACCGGCGCACCTTCTCCCGAAGTTACGGTGCCATTTTGCCTAGTTCCTTCACCCGAGTTCTCTCAAGCGCCTTGGTATTCTCTACCTAACCACCTGTGTCGGTTTGGGGTACGGTTCCCAGTTATCTGAAGCTTAGGAGCTTTTCTTGGAAGCATGGCATCAACCACTTCGCGCTCTAATGAGCACTCGTCATCAGCTCTCGGCCTTGAAATCCCGGATTTGCCTAAGATTTCAGCCTACCACCTTAAACTTGGACAACCAACGCCAAGCTGGCCTAGCCTTCTCCGTCCCTCCATCGCAATAACTGGAAGTACAGGAATATTAACCTGTTTTCCATCGACTACGCTTTTCAGCCTCGCCTTAGGGACCGACTAACCCTGCGTCGATTAACGTTGCGCAGGAAACCTTGGTCTTTCGGCGTGCGAGTTTTTCACTCGCATTGTCGTTACTCATGTCAGCATTCGCACTTCTGATACCTCCAGCAAGCTTCTCAACTCACCTTCACAGGCTTACAGAACGCTCCTCTACCGCATCA
>NZ_JBSSEW010000048.1:0-1858 GCF_054062095.1 Pseudomonas sp. TE6288 | reverse complement strand
ACAACTTCTTCGAGCTCGGCGGCCACTCGTTGCTGGCTACCCAGGTCACCTCGCGCATCCGCCAGCGCCTGGACCTGGAAGTCCCGCTGCGCAGCTTGTTCGAATCCGCCGACCTGCAAGCCTTCGCCCAGGCCGCCGGCCAAGGCGCGGCCAGCCAGGCACCAGCTTTCAGTGTCGTTGACCGCAACCAGCCGCTGGCCTTGTCCTACGCCCAGCAACGCCAGTGGTTCCTCTGGCAGCTGGAACCGGCCAGCGCCGCCTACAACATCCCTTCGGCCCTGCGCCTGAAGGGCGAGCTGGACATTGAGGCACTGCGCAGCAGCTTCGCCGCGCTGATCGCCCGCCATGAGACCCTGCGTACTACCTTCCATCAGGAAGGTGAACAGGCCTGGCAACGCATCCATGCCGCAGGTGACTTCGACCTGCCGGTCGAGACGGTGGCAAGCGAGGCGCTGCAGGCGCGAGTTGCGCAGGAGACCGCGCAGCCGTTCGACCTGGAGCACGGCCCGTTGCTGCGCGCCCGCCTGCTGCGCCTGGCCGCCGACGAGCATGTGCTGGTACTGACCCTGCACCATATCGTCGCCGATGGTTGGTCGATGCCGATCATGGTCGATGAAGTGGTGCGTCTGTATGCCGGTTACCGTCAGGGCGCCGAGGCGCAGCTGCCGGCCCTGGCGTTCCAGTACGCCGATTATGCCGCCTGGCAGCGCCAGTGGATGGCGGCGGGCGAGCAGGCGCGCCAGCTCGACTACTGGTGCCAGCAACTGGGCGACGAGCAACCGGTGCTGGAGTTGCCTGCCGACCGCCCACGCCCGTTGCAGCTGAGTCATGCCGGGGCACGCCTGGATATCCACCTGGAGCCGGAGCTTGCCGAGGCGCTGAAAGCCACCGCACGGCAACAGGGCGTGACCCTGTTCATGCTGTTGCTGGCCTCGTTCCAGGTGCTGCTGCACCGCCTCAGTGGTCAATCGCAGGTGCGCGTCGGCGTCCCGGTCGCCAACCGCAACCGTGCCGAGACCGAAGGCCTGATCGGCTTCTTCGTCAACACCCAGGTGCTCAAGGCTGAGTTCGCGCCGCAGACCACCTTCGCCGGATTGCTGCAACAGGTCCGGCACACCGCCGTGCAGGCCCAGGCGCACCAGGACCTGCCGTTCGAGCAACTGGTCGAGGCGCTGCAGCCCGAACGCAGCCTGAGCCACAGCCCACTGTTCCAGGTGCTGTTCAACCACAAGGCGGAAAACTCCGGCATGGCCCAGGAACTGGCCGGGCTGCGGATCGAGGGGCTGGGTTGGGAAGATCGCAGCACCCAGTTCGACCTGGTCCTGAACACGGTCGAGCACGACGCGGGGTTGAACGCCATCCTGACCTACGCCACTGCATTGTTCGATCCGGCCACTGCCGAGCGTCTGGGTAGGTACTGGCGCAATTTGTTGCAGGGCATCTGCCAGGACAGCGCCCAACGCGTGGCGCAGTTGCCATTGCTCGATGCGCTCGAGTTGGAGGAGTGGCAAGCGAATGTACAGCGTTACCCAAGCACCGAGTGCGCTCACGCGCTGATCGAGCAGCAGGCGGCGCGTACGCCTGAAGCGATCGCCGTGACCTTTGCCGGGCAGGCGCTGAGCTACGACCAGCTCAACCGCCGTGCCAGCCGCCTGGCACACAAGCTGCGCGCGCAGGGCGTGGGGCCTGATGTGCTGGTAGGCATCGCCGTGGAGCGCGGTTTCGAGATGATCGTCGGCCTGCTGGCGATCCTCAAGGCCGGGGGCGCCTATGTGCCGCTGGACCCGGAATACCCGCAGGACCGCCTGAGCTACATGATGGAAGACAGCGGCATTCAGTTGCTGCTGACTCAAGGCCA
>NZ_JBSSEW010000047.1:0-3064 GCF_054062095.1 Pseudomonas sp. TE6288 | reverse complement strand
ATGGTGATACCGCGAGCTTTTTCTTCCGGAGCCGAGTCGATCTTGTCGAACTCAACGACGGCCGAACCGAAAACTTCGGAGCAGACGCGGGTCAGCGCTGCAGTCAGAGTGGTCTTACCGTGGTCAACGTGGCCGATAGTGCCGACGTTAACGTGAGGTAGCGAACGATCAAACTTTTCCTTAGCCATCGATACAGTCCTCCGCAGAAGAAATAGTCATACCGCTGATAAAACAAAGGCAGATATTTTCATATCTGCCTTGTTTATATGGAGCTCTTGAGCGGACTTGAACCGCTGACCTCACCCTTACCAAGGGTGTGCTCTACCAACTGAGCTACAAGAGCGAAACACTTTGTGCAACAACAGCAAACTTGGAGCGGGTAGCGGGAATCGAACCCGCATCATCAGCTTGGAAGGCTGAGGTTCTACCACTAAACTATACCCGCGGAGCTTGCAGCTCTCGCTAAAACTGGTGGAGGGAGAAGGATTCGAACCTTCGAAGCTCTCGCAACGGATTTACAGTCCGTCCCCTTTGGCCGCTCGGGAATCCCTCCAGATGTGGCCGGCATTCTATTTGTCTGCCGCCCCAGTGTCAAGCGTTTTTTCAAATTTTTTCAATCAAATCTGAAACTTAGCTGCTTTGACACTGCCTCCAGATCTACCACCTAAGTGATGTTCCCTGTGAAGCGGGCGCCATTCTATCAAGCTATTCAGCAGTTGCAATACCCTCGCACAAAATAATTTTGTGTTTTAAGTCTTTGAAATCCTTGGAAAGAGTCGAGAGCACAGCGGGGTCCAGCAAACGCTCGCTTTCCGGGGCAACCTTGAGCCATAGCCCCTCGGCACCCGGGAGCTGACCAACCACTGGCAGGGCAGCGATATCCAGACTGACCAGCCGCTGACGCAAGGCCTCGAGTTGCTCGGGCGCAGTCATCCCCCCAACAACCAGACATTCGTCACGGCGTCGGGCGGGCGCCGCAACTCCGGTTTCACGCAACAGGCGGATTTCCTGCTGGGAACCTTTGTACAAAGCCAACGGGGCGACTTCCTTGACCCTCAGGGGAGCTTCCTGCTGATGCCACACGTAATAAAAGACGTTGAGCACAACCAACAGCAGAAACAACCAGCGCATAGTCAGTCACCTCAGTTCAATGGACAGGCCATGGCCAAACCGACGAATACCAGGTCCGGCACGATCCGAGCCTTCGGCGCCGCCTCCTGCACCAAGGGCGCATCTCCACCAGTCAGAAAGACAGTGAAGTCCTCACCCCACATCGCCCTGGCCTGCTCGACCTGGGTACGGGCGAAGCCCTGGAGCATCAGCACACAACCACGCTCGACCGCCTCGACGGTCGAGCGCCCCGGCGCCAGGCTGTTCAGGGCGCGCTCGGCCGACGCATCGTCATAGCGAATACGCCGGGTATGGGTACGCAACTGGCTACGCATCAGCGGCATGCCCGGGCAGATGTAGCCACCAAGGTGCTCACCATTGGCCGCGACGAAATCGGCCTTGGCCGCAGTGCCGAAATCGATGACCAGGCAAGCACGCTTGGCCAGGTGATAGGCGCCCAGCGCCCCCAGCCAGCGGTCCATGCCCAGGCGCTGATAATCGTCATAGCCATTGCGCACGCCAGCCATTTCCCTCACAGGCTGGGCCACGTTTGCCTCGACACCGAACGAGGCCTGGATCAGCGCACACAGCGATGAAGTTTCCTCTTCACTGCGTACACTGACCATGCGGCAAGCAGTCAGACGCAGGCTCGAGAGCCCCGCGACAGCTGCGACCAATGCCTGGTCGGAGTCCACGATGCCACCACCGTTGATGGTGGCGTCGGCTGAATGGATGACGCGCCACTTGATAAAGCTGTTTCCACAATCGAGCTCAAGAATCATCACGCAACCTCAGGCTCAGCTCGCCGCCGCTGAAGCTCTTCTCCACACCATCGACCTCCAGACGCAAGCCGCCCTGGCCATCCACCCCCAGCGCGACGCCTTCGATACGCGAGGTGCCCGCGACAAGTGAAACTTTACGCCCCTGCCAAAGATGCGCCTGTTCCCATTCTTCCTGGAACGCAGCGAAACCATAGCGGCGATGGCGACCAAGCTCGTGTTGCAACTGCTGGCTGAGCACCGCCACCAGATGGTTGCGATCCACCAATTGCCCAGCTTCGCCGCGCATAGAGGCCCATTGCTGATCGATCTGTTCGTTGCCCTGCATGTTTACATTGATACCAATACCCAGCACTACATGGCAGACGTCCGCAGGATCCCCGACCAGCTCCAGGAGGATCCCGGTGATCTTGCGCCCGCCGGCAAGGACATCGTTGGGCCACTTGAGCCCCACATCCTTTAGCCCGAACGCCTGCAGTGTACGCATTACCGCCAGGCCGACCACCAGGCTCAAACCCTCGAGCTGACGCATGCCACCATCGATGCGCAAGACCAGGCTGTAATAGAGGTTTTCGGCAAAAGGACTGACCCACGGGCGCCCGCGCCGACCGCGACCTGCACTCTGGCGCTCGGCCAGCACCAGAAACGGCGCAGCCTGCCCTTGCGCGACCAGCCTTAGCCCTTCGGCATTGGTGGAGTCGATGGTTTCGTGAATGAACACCGGCCATGGCTCGCCCTGGGAGAACTTGGCGATCGCCTGCGCTTCGAGCAGGTTCAACGGCGCCGCCAGCTGATAGCCGCGGCCACGGACCTTGTGAATGGTCAGGTTCAGTTCGCTCTCCAGGTGCTGCAGCTGCTTCCAAACGGCGCTGCGACTCACCCCAAGGGCGGCCCCCAGGGCTTCTCCGGAATGGAACCGGCCATCCTTGAGGAGGTTCAACAACTTCAGCATGCCAATCTCGACTCGAAATAAGGCTGGCATGATAGCCACGCCCCGAGGGCTTGCATAGGAAAAGGGCTACCGTTGGCATTGCAGGCGACGCGCTCCTACAAGGGAGCGCATCGACTTGCCAAAAGCACAAAAGACAAAACCCCTACCTGCTCGCGCAGATAGGGGTTTTGCGAAATGAATCTTGACGATGACCTACTCTCACATGGGGAAACCCCACACTACC
>NZ_JBSSEW010000046.1:0-6918 GCF_054062095.1 Pseudomonas sp. TE6288 | reverse complement strand
TTTGCTTACCCTGTCAAATTAATCTATTCCCCTACCGGGCCCCCGGGCGGGGCACGCCCCCCCCCACCAGTTGCGCTTTTGCTGGTGGGGGGGGGGGGGGGGCTGCCCCCGCGATGGTGCCGGCAGACTCAACCCCAGCAGCGCAAGCATGCCTGCTGCTCGCGCCACGCCTCGTCCTGCACCACCGCCCTGAACCGTATCGTCGCGCCCGGCATGCACTGCGCCAATTGCGCCAGCGCCAGCGGTGTCAGCGCCCCCAGCCGTGGATACCCACCAATGGTCTGCCGGTCGTTGAGCAGGACGATCGGCTGCCCGTCCGGCGGCACCTGCACGGCGCCGAGGGGGATTCCCTCGGAGATCATCGGCGCGCCCTGGTAGACCAGTTGCGGCCCGAGCAGGCGAATGCCCATGCGGTCGGCACGGTTGTCCAGCGTCCAGTCACGGTTGAACGCCTCGAACAGGCTGGTGCCGCCGAAGTTACCGATCTGCGCGCCCATCACCAGATCCAATACCGGTTTCTCGGCATACGCCGGCCGCAGCGCTTCGGGCACGAGGGAGCGGCGGTTCGGTGCCCCGACTTGCCCCGCGATGGCTTCAGCCGCATGCAGTACCTCCCCTTTCAGCAGCGCCCGGCCCTGGCCGTCTACTCCACCCAGTTCTTCCCGTACTACGGTGGAACAACTCCCCATCACCGACTCGCCCACGAACCCGCCCGGCACCGCCAGGTAAGCACGTACCCCCTGGCGAGGCTGGCGCAGCGTCAGGCGCTGGCCCTTGCCCAGGTTGAAACTGGTCCAGGGCGCCACGGCCTGTCCGTCGACCTGCGCGTCGAGGTCGGCCCCGGCCAGCGCCAGCACGCAGTCCTGCTCGGCAACCACACTGAAGCCGCCAAGCGCAATCTCCACCACGGCGCTGTCCAGGGCATTGCCCAGCAGCCAGTTGGCCCATCGCATTGCCACCCAGTCCAGCGCGCCGCCCTGGGTCACGCCCAGGTGCCGCACACCGAAACGCCCGGCATCCTGCAATAGGCACAGCGCGGTGCTGGCCTCGACTTTCAACTGGCTCATGCCTGGGCCTCCAGCGGGCTATCGTCACCGCCCAGGTTAATGAATTCGGCCCGTTCGACGGCCACGAAACGCACCCGATCGCCAGGCTGCAGCAGGCTGTAGCCCTCGCGCTCGCGGTCGAACAGGCGCACCGGCGTGCGACCGATCAGGTTCCAGCCGCCCGGCGACACAGCCGGATAGGCGGCGGTCTGGCGCTCGGCGATGCCGACGCTGCCCGCGGCCACGCGCTTGCGCGGGGTGCTCAGGCGCGGCGTGGCCAGGCGCTCGTCGACCAGCCCCATGAAGCCGAAACCCGGAGCGAACCCCAGCGCGAACACCGGGTAATCACGGCCACAGTGCACCTCGATCACTTCGGCTTCGCTCAGTCCACTGCGCGCAGCCAGCACCGGCAACTCGGGACCGACGCTGGCGTGGTACCACACCGGGATCTCATGCCGCCGCCCGCTATTGCCGGCATCGGGCCGCAGGCCCTCCAGTGCGTGCAGGATGCGCTGGCGCCCTTCGCCCGGCGCCAGGTCGAACTGCACCATCAGCGTGGTGTAGGACGGTACCAGGTCGATCAACTGTTGGCCGAAAGCGTCCCGCAAGCGCTGGCTGGCGGCAAGGATCCACGGCATGTTGCCTTCATCGATGGCATCGAACAGCCGCACCATCAGGCTGTCGACGGCCACCACTTCGATACGTGGGGTCATGCCTGCTCCAGCGCGTCGAGAGCCTGGCGGATCTGGCGTACCGCGGCCACGGAGCCATCGTTGTCGCCATGCACGCAAAGGGTGCTGGCGTTCAACCGCACTTCGCTGCCGTCGTCGGCCACCAGGGCCTCGCCTTTGGCGAGGCGCAGCGCCTGCTCGACCACCAGCGCCGGGTCATGGTGCACCGCGTCCGGCAGGCGCCGCGACATCAGGTGCCCGCTGGCGGTGTAGCCACGGTCGGCAAAGGCTTCGAACCACAATGGCACGCCGATCTCGTCGCCCAGGGCCTGGGCGGCACTGTCGTCGGCGGTGGCCATGAGCATCAGCGGCAGGCCGCTGTCGAACGCCGCCACGGCCTCGAGCACCGTACGCAGGATGGCCGGGTTGGCCATCATGTCGTTGTACAGCGCGCCATGGGGCTTGACGTAGGCCACCCGCGCGCCGAGTACCTTGCAGATGCCGTCCAGGGCACCGATCTGGTAGTGCAGCAGGTCGCGGATCTCATCGCTGCTGCAGGCCATGGAGCGGCGGCCGAAGCCTGCCAGGTCCGGGTAGGCCGGGTGCGCGCCGATGGCCACCCGGTGCTCCAGCGCCAGGGCCACGGTGCGGCGCATGGTGCCGGGGTCGCCGGCGTGATAGCCGCAGGCGATATTGGCGCAGTCGATGAACGGCATGACCTTGGCATCCTGGCCCATGCGCCAGTTGCCGAAGCTCTCGCCCATGTCGCAATTGAGTAGCAGGCGTTTCACCTGGCGGACCTCCGTATCAATGTTCATGATGCCTACCTTAGCGTGCCTGGAGCGCTTTGCCGCGGGTTTCCGGCAGGCTCAGCGCGGCCACGATCACCACACCGTAGGACACTGCGGCGAAGGCACCAATCCCCAGACCCAACGGTACTTTCTCGCCAAGCAGGCCGATCAGCAAAGGGAACATGGCCGCGATGACCTTGCCGATGTTGTAGCAGAAGCCTTGCCCCGATCCACGGATACGGGTGGGGAACAACTCGGTGAGGAACGAACCCATGCCGCTGAAGATGCCCGAGGCGAAAAAGCCCAGCGGGAAGCCCAGCCACAGCATCACGTTGTCGCTGACCGGTAGCTGCGTGTAGAGCAGGACGATGACGAACGAGCCCACGGCGAACAGGATGAAGTTCTTCCGGCGCCCCAGCAGGTCGCAGAGGTAGGCGCTGACCACATAGCCGATGTAGGAGCCGACGATGACCATCGCCAGGTAGCCGCCGGTACCCAGCACGCTCAGGCCGCGCTCGTTCTTGAGGAAGGTCGGCAGCCACGAGGTGATGGCGTAGTAGCCGCCCAGGGCACCAGTAGTCAGCAGCGAAGCGCGGATCGTGGTCCACAGCATGCCGGGTGCGAAGATCTCGTAGAAGTGTGAGGGCGCCGCGACCGTCTCGGCGGCCTTGGCCTCGCGGTAGACCTCCGGATCCTTGACCAGGCGCCGCACGAAGATCACGAAGATCGCTGGCAGCAGCCCGAGCAGGAACAACGCGCGCCAGGCCTGCTCGGCCGGCAACCAGGAGAACAGCAGCGCGTAGAGGATGGCGGTCAGGCCCCAGCCGATGGCCCACCCCGACTGCACCATGCCTACCGCCTTGCCGCGATCCTGGGCGCGGATCACCTCGCCGATCAGCACCGCGCCGGCGGTCCATTCCCCGCCGAAACCAAAGCCCATCAGCGTACGGGCGATCAGCAGCTGCTCATAGCTTTGCGCGAAGCCACAGAGGAAGGTGAAAAAAGCAAACCACAGCACCGTCAACTGCAGAGTGCGTACCCGGCCGATACGGTCGGAGAGGATGCCGGCAATCCAGCCGCCCAGGGCCGAAGCGATCAGTGTGCTGGTATGGATCAATCCGGCTTCGGCGGTGCTGATGCCCCACAGCATGATCAGTGTGGGGATGACGAAGCTCAGCATCTGGGTGTCCATGCCGTCCAGGCCGTAGCCGATCTTGCAGCTCCAGAAGGTGCGTCGTTGCTGGGAGTCGATGTCGCGGTACCAGGCGAAAGGGCCGCTCGAGGTTCGGGCGGGGGCCTGCTGCTGCACGCCGGTCGGGTTCATGGTTGCCTCGGCTTGTTGGTATTGTTCTATGGGCGACGTCGGGCGTCGCGGCCTGGGCACCATGTTCAGAGGCCGCGCCCGGCACGTCCAACGAGAAAATCCGCCGGTCTGGAACAAGAAAAACTGATCATGAACCTTCGTTTCCTCGAAACCTTCGTCTGGGTCGCCCGGCTCAAGAGCTTCCGCCTTACCGCCGAGAAGCTGTTCACCACCCAGGCCTCGGTGTCCAGCCGCATCGCCGCGCTGGAGGCCGACCTGGGCGTGAAACTGCTGCTGCGCGATTCGCGCGGGGTCAGCCTGACCCCCGAGGGCGCCAAGGTGCTGGAATATGCCGAACGCATGCTCGACACCGCCAAGGCCATGAAGCAGTCGCTGGACAGCGACCGGGCCAAGACAGGGCGCATTCGCCTGGGGGTCATGGACACCGTCATCCACACTTGGATGAGCGCGCTGGTGGCAGAGCTGGGCGAGCGCTACCCGCAGGTGGAGATCGAGCTGGTGGCCGATACCGCGCTGAACCTGCGCGAACAGCTGCAAAAAGGCTTTCTCGACGTGATCCTGCAGACCGACCTGCTGCGCGAGCAGTCGATCCGCAGCCAGGACCTGGCGCGCTACCCGATGGGCTGGATCGTCGCCGCAGGCTCCCCGCACCACCGCACCTACGCCTCGCTGGCGGAGCTGGCCCGCGAACGCATCGTCACCTTCTCGAAAAATTCACGACCGCACCAGGAAGTGCTCAGCCTGTTGCAGTCAGCCGGGGCCGAGGCGCCACGCCTGAACTGCGTGAACTCGGTGGCGGCGATCACCCGCCTGCTGCGCGACGGTTTCGGCATCGGCGCGCTGCCACCGGCACTGGTCGATGGCGAACTGAGCCGGGGCGAGCTGGTGTTGCTGGACGGCTTGCAGCCACCGCCGAGCCTGGAGCTGGTGGTAGCCTGGCAGACCGGCGTGGCGTTGGTGGACGAGATCGTCGATGTGTGCCGGCAAGTGCTGGAGCGCTATGCGCGGGATGTGGGCGGGCAACGGATCGTGCTGGTCTGAACGGTCGCCTTTACCGACGATCAGGGCAGCAACAGCATCACCGCCAGCTTTCCTTCACCACTTTGCGCCGCCCACCGAGGATCACCCAGCCAATCACCAGCAACAGGCTCTCGACCACGAACGCCAGTACGAACCCGCTGCCGATCCCCCAACCGATCGCCTCGGGCACCAGCAGGATCTGGTAGCTGTAGCCCTTGAGCGTCTCCTCGCGCAATGTCGGCTCCGGCTGCACCAGCACATGCCAGGTGCGGCTCACCCACGAGCCCTGCAGGGCCTGCCATTCATGCTCCAGCGCCTGGTTGCGGATCAGCAGGCTTTCGATGCTGTTGGCATCGCTGTTGAACACCGGATCGTCGCTGCCGCGGTAATGCCGCACCAGCGCCTGCAGGTCGCCGTTGAAGAAGCGCTGCGCGGTCTGGCGGAAGCCGTCCAGGGCCTGGCGCGATTCGAGCAGGTGCGCCTCGACACGCTGGCTGTAGTCCTTGACCAGCCCGGGCACCTGGAGACCGGCCAGCAGGCCGAAGGTGAACAACAGCAAACGCAGGTAACTTCTGAACATGGAGCGTCCTTAGCTCTGGCCGTGGGCGACGCACTCGCCGTGGCGCCACAGCCCCCATTGACCCGGCTCGTAGCGGTTCCAGGTCTCGTTCTCGGTCAAGGCCTCGGTGGCGATCACCGTGACCACGTCGTTGGGGGTGGTTTGCGTGTGGAAGTCGACGATCAGGTCGACATCCTTCAGCCGCGCCGCGCCGAACGGTGCGCGGCGGGTGATGTGCACCAGTTTGGTCGAGCAGAAGCAGAACAGCCAGTCGCCGTCGCTGAGCAGGCAGTTGAACACGCCCTTGCCGCGGTACTCGGCGCAGGCTTCGACCAGCACCGGCAGCAACTGCTCGGCTTCCACCGGTTCGGGGAAGGCCTCGCGGATACGATTGAGCAAGTCGCAGAAGGCGGCCTCGCTGTCGGTATCGCCGATCGGTCGGTAGAACGTGCGCTGGCCGGCGAAGTCACCCAGCTGGCCGTTGTGCGCGAAGCACCAGTTGCGGCCCCACAGCTCGCGCACGAACGGGTGGGTGTTGGACAGGCAGACCTTGCCGACATTGGCCTGGCGGATATGGCCGATGACCACTTCGCTCTTGATCGGGTAGCGCTGCACCAGGTTGGCCACCTCGGACTCGCTGCTCGCCGCCGGGTCCTGGAACAGACGCAGGCCGCGCCCCTCGTAGAAACCGATGCCCCAGCCATCACGGTGCGGGCCGGTGCGCCCACCGCGCTGCATCAGGCCGGTGAAGCTGAAGACGATATCGGTGGGGACATTGGCGCTCATGCCCAGCAGTTCGCACATGTTCGCGGCTCCTGGCTTACAGACGGGGTTCGACGCGGCCCTGCCCGGGGCCGGAGCGGCGCACGGGGGCCGGTGGCGGATCGTCGCGGTAGCGGTCATGACGATTGGCGGCCAGGGAAGCGTCAGCCACGACCTCTTCCTCTTCCTTGGCCTGGCGCTGGGCGGCGGCCTCACGCTGGGCGCGGCGCTCGCGGGCACGCTTTTCCAGCGGCCAGCGGATCAGCACGAAGACGAAGTACAGGGCAAAGGCGATCATCCCGTACATGGCAAGGTCGGAGGCTGCGCGCCAGGCGTTGTTGCCGACCTTGAAGGCGAGGTCCAGCGCGGTGATGGCGATGGCCGGGGCGAAGCTTTCCTTGACAGGGTCGACGATGGTCGGGGCGAACAGCAGCACGGCGATGATCACCCGCAGCGGCTCGCGCAGCCAGCGCCACATCCAGCCGGTCAGCTTGAAACCCACCAGCAGGCAGCCCAGGGCGGCAACGGCGTACAGGCCCCAGGCCAGCGTATAGTCGTGTTCGGTCATGGTGTTGGTGCAAGCCAGGCAAAGAGACGCCTATGATAAACACTTTTACCGGCGCAGGCTGCCCCCGCACCGTAAGGGACCTGCAGCGGCCCATCGCGGGGGGGGGCCCCCCCCCCCCCCCCCCCCCCCACACAGCGGGGGGGGGGGGGGGGCCCCCCCGGGGGGGGCCCACCAAAA
>NZ_JBSSEW010000045.1:0-12857 GCF_054062095.1 Pseudomonas sp. TE6288 | reverse complement strand
ACCCACCCTAACGGGGGTTTTTTGGCGTTATTTTTAAAACCTTCCCGGCCCTCTGGGGGGGGCACCCCCCCCCCCCGTTTGCCGTTTTTGGGGGTGGGAGCGGGCTTGCCCCGCGATGAGGCCGGTGAATCCAACACGCAAGGTGGCTCGATGAGCGATCAACCTCTAGCCCTCACCGTTGAACAAGGCCTGCATGCCGAGCAGGACCTGCTGGCCGCCGTCTGCCGCGGCGAGCGCGAATCCGGCGTGCTGTTCTGGCGCCCGACCGACCATGCCCTGGTCATGCCCCGACGCATGAGCCGCCTGGACAACTTCGAGGCCGCCTGTGCGGAACTTGCGATTGCCGGTTGGCCGGTGCTGCTGCGCGAAACCGGCGGCGAGCCTGTGCCGCAATCCCATGCAACGGTGAACGTGGCACTGGTCTATGTCGCGCCGCGCAGCGAAGGCGACCATGGTCGCATCGAGAACGCCTACGAGCGTCTGTGCCTGCCGCTGTGCGATGTCCTGCGCGAATGGGGCGGAGTCGCCTCGGTGGGCGAGATCGACGGCGCCTTCTGTGATGGCCGCTACAACGTCAATCTCAATGGCCGCAAGCTGGTCGGCACGGCCCAGCGCTGGCGCCAGGGGCTGGGCGGCAAGCGCCCGGTGGTGCTTGTGCATGGTGCGTTGCTGCTGGACAACGAACGCGAATCGATGGTGGCGGCGGTCAACCGCTTCAACGAGTGCTGTGACCTGGAGCAGCGCTGCCGGGCGGACAGCCATATCGCCCTGCACGAAGTGGCGCCCGCCGCGCCGTGGTTCGAGCGTCTGAACCAGGCTTATGCGCAGGTGCTCACCGCGCTACCGATGGACTAGCGGGTGCCGTAGACCACCATGGTCTTGCCCTTGACCTGCACCAGGCTGCGCTCCTCGAGGTCCTTGAGGACGCGGCCGACCATCTCCCGTGAACAACCGACGATACGACCGATCTCCTGGCGGGTGATCTTGATCTGCATGCCATCGGGGTGGGTCATGGCATCAGGCTGCTTGCACAGGTCGAGCAGGCAGCGGGCGACGCGGCCGGTGACGTCGAAGAACGCCAGGTCGCCGACCTTGCGCGTGGTGTTGCGCAGGCGCTGGGCCATCTGGCTACCCAGGGCGTAGAGGATGTCCGGCTCCAGACGCGCCAGCTCCCGGAACTTGTCGTAACCGATCTCGGCCACTTCGCACTCGGTCTTGGCACGGACCCAGGCGCTGCGCTGATGCTCCTGGCCGGCTGGCTCGAACAGCCCCAGCTCGCCGAAGAAGTCACCGCTGTTGAGGTAGGCGATGATCATCTCGTGGCCGTCGTCGTCCTCGATCAGGATGGTCACCGAACCCTTGATGATGAACGACAAGGTCTCGGCCCGGTCACCGGCGCAGATGATGTTGCTCTTGGCGGCGTAGCGGCGGCGTTGGCAGTGGGCCAGCAGCTTGTCGATGTTCTTGATCTTGGGTGGCAGGGCTGAGGAGACCATCACGAAATCCTGTTCGATGCGACGCATTGGCTTTTTATAGAGGCTGCCTGGCAGCACGCGCCAGTCATTTGGCGCCAGCTTATCAGACACTTCAACTTGAATCGGCACAAAAGCGACGCGGCTTGAGCTTTTCCGACAGCCTCGCAAGGTCTAAGCTGACACCCTTTTACGAGATCGGGAGTCCGGATAGATGAAGGCACGCATCCAGTGGGCCGGTGAAGCGATGTTCCTTGGCGAGTCGGGGAGTGGCCACGTCGTGGTCATGGACGGCCCGCCCGAAGCCGGAGGCCGCAACCTGGGCGTGCGCCCGATGGAAATGCTCCTGCTTGGCCTGGGTGGCTGCAGCAGCTTCGACGTGGTCAGCATCCTCAAGAAATCCCGCCAGGCCGTGGAAAGCTGCGAAGCCTTCCTTGAAGCCGAGCGTGCTGGTGAGGACCCCAAGGTGTTCACCAAGATCCACATGAACTTCGTGGTCAAAGGGCGAGGGCTGAAAGAGGCGCAGGTCAAGCGCGCAGTGGAACTGTCGGCCGAGAAGTACTGCTCGGCCTCGATCATGCTCGAGCGTGCTGGTGTGGAGATCACCCACGGTTACGAAATCGTCGAGCTCGGTTGATCGACCATGGCGCCTGACCGTCAGGCGCTTTGCTGGCGCAGGCGTTCGGCGCCCAGCAGCAACATCACCCCGGGGATCAGCGCGAGTAACAGCCACGGCGTATTCACGCCGAGCAACATGAGGATTTCAAGGTTGCTCCAGGTGGTGCCGAAGTGCTCGGCAAACAGCGCGCACTGCAGCCACGCCGTGATGATGCCGGCCAGTACGAACATGCCGACCAGCAACCGGCGGCTGACAACAAAGCCACCGAGCAGCAGGAACAGCAATTGCCCGGGTAATGTACCCAGCAACAGTTCGACGGTGCTGTTGCTGTCGGGGTCGGTGAGCGTTGGCAGCTCCAGGCTGAAAGGATCTTGCCCGACGCTGGCGAGCATCAGGCAGACGAACAGGTAGGCGACCAGGGCCAGCGCCAGGCTCTGCAGCAATCGGGTCATCGCCAGGCGCATGATCAACGACGCAGCGCTGGCAGCCACTGCAACAGGCCGGCGGGCAATCTTGCTCGAAGCTGCTCGCTCATTGCCTCGCGGCGTTTCTGGTAGAGCACGCCCAGGGCGATCACACCCAGGCCGATCAAGCTGAGTACCACCGGGAACAACAGCGAATCGGCGAACACCTCGTGGGAAAGATGCCCGAGGTAGACCGCCACGCCCATCGCGCCAAAGACCATGAATACCGGCCGGCGCAGCAACACCGCCAGGCCCATCAGTCCCAGGTTGATCAGGCAATAGAGGAATTTGCCCCATTCACTGGCGCTGTTCATCAGCGTCAACCCACCCCAGAATGCCGCCAGCCCGGCGAGATAACCCCAGAAGGCATAGTCGCGCTTGGTGCGCCCGTCGACCACGAGGAACACCAGCAGCAGGCCAAGGCCGAACCACAGCGATACCGTGCGCCGTTGCTCCCAGGTGAATACCTCGCCGTGGAACCATTCGCTGAGGTCCATGGACATGAACCACAGCGCCACGGCAATCGGCATGACGATGAACGGGAAGGGAATCAGGCGCAGCATCAGCAGGCCGGCGAGTACCGTTGCCACCTCCATCACCACCCAGCCACCCTGTACATGGGTGAAGTACCAGTCGTAGCCACCTCTGATGTCGTTCAGCGGCCACCAGCCGACCAACCGCTCGATGGCGAATACCGCCAGCGGCACGATGCTCACGGCCACAGCGGCCAGCACGCCGGCGGCAATGGGTTGGGCGCGACGCTGCAGGGAGAGGGCGAACAGGGTGATGCCGACGATATACAGCAAGGCGAAAGCCAGCAGCGCGCTATCGCCGATGCGCATCCAGGCCTCCGTGAGCATCCAGCCCATGGCGCCCATGATCAGCAGCGCGCCCAGGTAGAAAGCGACGTGGGCCAGCTGGAAGCTGGCACGGCTGGGCGGTTGCTGGCGCAGGAACGCCAGCAGGGCCTGGTCTTGGCCGGGCTGCAGGATGCCGGCAGTCACGGCGTGAGCCAGGTCCCTGGCGTCGAAGCGGTCCATGCGGGGAAACCTCAGATACGGTAGGTGCTCTTGGTCATGACCTTGGCCAGCAGGCTCATGCCAAAGCGCACGGGCGCCGGGAAGCGGTAGCCGCCGGCTTCCAGCGCGGACTCGGCATGGTGTTCCTCGTCGACGCGCATCTGCTCGAGGATGGCGCGGGACTTGCCGTCGTTCTCGGGGATCTGCTCAAGGTGTTCATCCAGGTGCTTGCACACCTGATGCTCGGTGGCGGCGACGAAGCCCAGGCTGACCTTGTCGCTGACCAGCCCGGCGAGGGCGCCGATGCCGAACGACAGGCCGTAGAACACCGGATTGAGCACGCTGGGGTGGCTGTTGAGCTGGCGAATACGCTGCTCGCACCAGGCCAGGTGGTCGATTTCTTCTTCGGCCGCATGCTCCATGGCCTTGCGCACCTGGGGCAGCTTGGCGGTCAGGGCTTGGCCCTGGTACAGCGCCTGGGCGCAGACTTCGCCGGTGTGGTTGATGCGCATCAGGCCGGCGATATGGCGGGACTGCTGCTCATCGAGCTCGGCGTCCGGCTGGACGATGGCCGGCGAGGGGCGGGCGGGTTGGCCGCTGAAGGGCAGCAAGGTGCGCATGGCGGTATCGGCCTGCAGCAACAAGCGGTCGAGCGGCGAGTAGTGACGTTCGGTAGCCATCGGGCACCTCCGCTGAAGTGATGCCCGACAGTCTACCTCAATACCCTTGGGCGGGCTTGCCTTGGATCAGCCCGGCGGCCAGTGCATCTGGCGCTGGCCAAGCACGTGCATGTGGATGTGGTAGACGGTCTGGCCGCCTTTCGGGTTGCAGTTCATGACGACGCGGAAGCCTTCCTCGCAGCCCTGCTCGACGGCCAGACGCTGGGCGGTGAACAGAATATGGCCGGCCAGGGCCTTGTCCTCTTCGGTCAGGTCGTTGAGGGTGCGGATGTGTTTTTTCGGAATGACCAGAAAATGCACAGGCGCCGCTGGGGCAATGTCCTTGAAGGCCAGGATCTGGTCATCTTCATAGATGATATCCGCCGGGATTTCCCGGTTGATGATTTTGAGGAATAGATCGTCCACAGCACGTGCTCCATGGTGATTGTCGGGGCTGAGTGTACTGAGCCCGACGCTGCTCGCCCAGTGGCTATTCCATGCCGACCGGGCAGTAGCGCCGATGGATAACGCCGGCCAGCTTGCGCGCCAGCCAGCGCGGTAGCAGGCGTGGGGCGAAGGCCAGCCAGCGGTTGCGCCTGCCGGGCAGGATCAGGGCGCGGTTCTTGTCCAGGGCGCGCACTGTATACAGGGCGATTTCTTCGGGACTCAGGCAGCGGGTGTTGCCTTCCAGCCGGGGAATGCGACGTCTGGCGGAGCGCACCGGTCCGGGGCACAGCACCGATACCTTGATTCCGGTGCGTTTCAGCTCTTCGCGCAACGCCTCGGAAAAACTCAGCACATAGGCCTTGCTGGCCGCATAGGCGGCCATCCACGGCCCGGGGGCGACGCCGGCAAGTCCCGCGACATTGAGGATCTGCCCGCCACCTTGGATCGCCATCAGGTTGCCGATGGCATGGCACAGGCGACTGAGCGCGAGGATGTTGACCTCGAGCAGGTCCTGCTCATCGGCCCATTCATGCGCCAGGAATGGCCCGTAGGTGCGCTGCCCCGCGCAGTTGACCAGAAGGTCGATACGCCGCTCGCCTTCCTCCAGCTCAAGCACGAAGCCCGACAGGCGCAAGGGTTGGCTGAGGTCGCAGGCACGGAACAGCACTTCCACGCCAAAGCGTTGGGTGAGTTCGATGGCCACCGGCTCCAGCGTTTCGCGCTGGCGTGCCACCAGGATCAGGTTGCGCCCGCGCCGTGCCAGAGCCTCCGCCAGGGCCAGGCCCAGGCCGCTGGAAGCACCAGTGATCATGGCGTAACGGGTCATGCAAGGCTCCTGGGGCGAAAGGGGCGCCTAGTGTACAGCGTGGCCGTTTTGCTACAAGGCGTTGCTGCGCAGCTGCTGGCTGCGTTCGAGGGCCGCTTGGTATTCGTCCTGCAAGCGCCCGATCAGGTCACCGGCAGTGGGCAGGTCATGGATTTCGCCGACACCCTGGCCGGCCGACCATACGGTCTTCCAGGCCTTGGCTTCCTCGTCCAGCGGCTTGAGCTTACCGGCCTCGTGGTTGCTCTTGAGCGCGGCCAGGTCGTACCCGGCCTGCTCGAGGCTCTGGCGCAGGAAGCTGGCGGGGATGCCGGACACTGCCGGGGTATGCACGATATCGGCCGCACCTGCGCCCAGGATCATCTGTTTGTAGGCGTCCTGGGCCTGGCTCTCGCGGGTGGCGATGAAGCGTGTGCCCATGTAGCCGAGGTCCACCCCCAGCAATTGCGCGGCCAGCAGTTCGTGGCCATGGTTGAGGCAGCCCGCCAGCAGCAGGGTCTTGTCGAAGAACTGGCGGATCTCCGCAACCAGGGCGAACGGACTCCAGGTGCCGGCATGGCCCCCGGCCCCGGCCGCCACCGCGATAAGGCCGTCGACACCTGCCTCTGCGGCCTTTTCGGCGTGGCGACGGGTCGTCACGTCATGGAACACCAGGCCGCCATAGCCGTGCACCGCATCGACCACCTCCTTCACCGCGCCGAGGCTGGTGATGACGATGGGGACCCGATGTTCGACGCACAGTGCAAGGTCGGCCTGCAGACGCGGGTTGCTCGGGTGCACGATGAGATTTACCGCATAGGGAGCAGGTGCCTGCAGTTCGTCCAGCCCTGCTTCGATCTCCTCCAGCCAGGCCTTGAACCCTGCACTGTCACGCTGGTTCAGCGCCGGGAAGCTGCCCACCACGCCATTGGCGCAGCAGGCCAGCACAAGCCGGGGGTTGGAAATCAGGAACATCGGCGCCGCAACCAGAGGCAAGCGCAGGTGTTTTGCGAGCGAGGCGGGCAGGGACATGGCGAAACTCCTGTAGGCGGGTGGATATCGTCAGAACGGTTTGACCACCACGAGAATTACGACGCCCAGCAGCATCAGCACCGGTGCTTCGTTGAACCAGCGGTAGTACACGTGGCTGCGGGTGTTGGTGCCGGCGGCGAAGCGTTTGCGCTGGGCGCCGCACATGTGATGGTAGACGGTGAGCAGCGCGACCAGGGTGAGCTTGGCGTGCAGCCAGCCCTGGCTCAGCCAGCCGGGGTTCAGGTACAGCATCCAGCCGCCGAACACATAGGTGGCGATCATCGCCGGGTTCATGATGCCCCGGTACAGCTTGCGCTCCATGGTGACGAATCGATCGAGGCTGATGCTGTCCTGGCTCTGGGCGTGATAGACGAACAGCCGTGGCAGGTAGAACAGGCCGGCGAACCAGCAGACCACGCTGACGATATGCAGCGCCTTGATCCATAGATAGAGCATGGGGAGTTCCTTCAGGTTTTCACGGTCGTCAGATAGTAGAGGCCAAGGGGCCGAAGGGTCATCCCAAGAGTTGTTACAGGCGCCTTGGCCCCCTATTATCGTGCGCTTTCCAGTGGTCTCGTTGATAAGGGGCAAGCGTCATGATCAAGGTCGGTATCGTCGGCGGCACGGGTTACACCGGTGTCGAACTGCTGCGTCTGCTGGCGCAGCATCCACAGGCCGAAGTGGCGGTCATCACTTCGCGCTCCGAGGCGGGCGTGGCGGTTGCCGACATGTATCCGAACCTGCGCGGCCACTACGACGGCCTGGCGTTCAGCGTTCCGGACAGCAAGACCCTGGCGGCCTGCGATGTGGTGTTCTTCGCCACGCCCCATGGTGTCGCCCACGCCTTGGCCGGCGAGCTGCTGGCCGCCGGGACCAAGGTCATCGACCTGTCCGCCGACTTCCGCCTGCAGGACGCTGTCGAGTGGGGCAAGTGGTACGGCCAGCCTCACGGCGCCCCAGAGTTGCTCAAGGACGCGGTCTACGGTTTACCTGAGGTGAATCGCGAGAAGATCCGCCAGGCGCAGCTGATCGCAGTGCCGGGTTGCTATCCGACCGCCACCCAGCTCGGCTTCCTGCCCCTTCTGGAGGCTGGCCTGGCCGATCCGTCGCGCCTGATCGCCGACTGCAAGTCGGGCGTCAGCGGCGCCGGGCGTGGTGCCGCTGTGGGCTCGCTGTTCTGCGAGGCTGGTGAAAGCATGAAGGCCTATGCGGTCAAGGGCCACCGTCATCTGCCGGAGATCAGCCAGGGCCTGCGCCAGGCAGCCGGCAAGGACATCGGCCTGACCTTTGTGCCGCACCTGACGCCGATGATCCGCGGCATCCATGCCACGCTCTATGCGACGGTCGCCGACACGTCTGTCGACCTGCAGGCGCTGTTCGAGAAGCGCTATGCCAATGAACCGTTCGTCGACGTGATGCCCGCCGGCAGCCACCCGGAAACCCGCAGCGTGCGCGGTGCCAACGTCTGCCGCATCGCCGTGCACCGGCCGCAGGGCGGTGACCTGGTGGTGGTGCTGTCGGTGATCGACAACCTGGTCAAGGGCGCGTCGGGCCAGGCGGTGCAGAACCTCAACATCCTGTTCGGCCTGGATGAGCGCATGGGCCTGTCCCACGCGGGCCTGCTGCCGTAAGCCAGCGTACGTCGCCAAGGCCCGCCGCGTGCGGGCCTTTTTCGTGGGGCCGACTAAAGCCGCACAATTCTTGACCGATTTTCTCGGACAAGCGGATAATACGCCCCATCGAGTTTTATGGCGGCACTGCGCCGGGAGAATCAACATGAGCGTCGAATCCTTCACCCCCACGGCTTTGGAGTTCACCCCCGGGGCTGCGCACAAGGTGAAGACCTTGGTCAGCGAAGAGGGCAACGACCGGCTGAAGCTGCGTGTGTTCGTGACCGGCGGCGGTTGCTCGGGCTTCCAGTACGGCTTCACCTTCGATGAGGACGTGGCCGATGACGACACCATCGTCGAGCGCGAAGGCGTTGCACTGGTCGTCGACCCGATGAGCTACCAGTACCTGGCCGGCGCCGAGGTGGATTACCAGGAGGGGCTGGAAGGCTCGCGCTTCGTGATCAAGAACCCGAACGCCACCACCACCTGCGGTTGCGGTTCGTCGTTCTCGATCTGATCAGGTTGGGCAAAAAAACGCCGCGCATTTGCGCGGCGTTTTACATTCAGGCGGGGTAGATCGCGCCGAGGATACGCAGGCCTCTGGCGGCGGTCACACTGGGCCGATTGGCGGGAATGCCTTCCAGGCAGCAATGGGCCAGCCACGCGAAGGCCATGGCCTCCACCCAGTCGGGGTCCACACCATGCGCGGCGGTGCTGGCAACCTTCGCCCCAGGCAGCAGGGCGGCCAGGCGAGCCATGAGGACGCCGTTGCGGGCGCCACCACCGCAGACCAGCAGGGCTTCAGTCCCCGACTGAGCCTGGCGTAGCGAGTCGATGATGGTGTGGGCTGTCAGCTCCAGCAGCGTGGCTTGGACGTCTTCGTCGCGATAAGCGGGTAGCCGGGCCAGGTGGGCATCCAGCCACGGCAGGTTGAACACCTCGCGTCCGGTGCTCTTCGGGCCGCTGCCGGCGAAGAATGGATCGCTCAGTAGCGCGTTCAACAGGCCGTGCTGCACGCAGCCGCTGGCCGCCCAGGCGCCATTGGCATCAAAGGCCTGGCCTTGCTTGCGCTCGATCCAGGCATCCAGCAACACATTGCCCGGCCCGCAGTCGAAGCCATGTACCGGTTGCTCCCGCTCGATCAGGCTGAGGTTGCTGAAACCGCCTACGTTGAGGATCGCCAGGCACTGGCCGAGATGCCCGAACAAGGCCTCGTGAAATGCCGGTACCAGGGGAGCGCCCTGGCCGCCTGCCGCCACGTCGCGGCGGCGGAAGTCGCCCACCACGCAGATGCCGGTGAGTTCGGCCAGCAGGGCGGGGTTGCCGATCTGCACGGTGAAGCCGCGGGCCGGCTCATGGCGAACAGTCTGGCCGTGGCTGCCGATGGCGCGAATGGCCTCGGGGCCCAGGCCTTGGGCGTCCAGCAGGTGGTTGATGCCCTGGGCGGCCAGTGTGGCCCAGCGGTTCTCCGCAAGGGCGGCACGGGCGATCTCGTCGGGGCCGCTGGCGCAGAGGCCGAGCAGGTCCTGGCGCAGGTCGATGGGCATGGGGATGTAGTGGGTGGCGAGCAGCCGCAGCTGCTCGTCTTGCTCGATCAGGGCGATGTCCAGCCCATCGAGGCTGGTGCCGGACATCACCCCCAGGTAGAGCGCCATGGGCTCAGCGCTTGTTGGCTGCGAGCAGAGTGGCCTTTTCCTGATCCATGCGGGCAATCAGGGGCTGGCTCTGCTGGTTGAAGCGCTGGCGCTCGGCCTTGGCGATCGGGTCGGCCATTGGCACTTTCTGGCTCAGTGGGTCGACGTGCACGCCATTGACTTGGAACTCGTAGTGCAGATGCGGGCCGGTCGACAGGCCGGTGGTGCCGATGTAGCCGATGATCTGCCCCTGCTTGACGCTGGAGCCGGTCTTGATGCCCTTGGCGAAGCCCTGCATGTGGCCATAGAGCGTCTTGTACGAGTTGCCGTGGGCGATGATCACGGTGTTGCCGTAGCCGCCACGGCGCCCGGCGAGCTCGATGCGACCGTCGCCTGCAGCCTTGATCGGCGTACCGCGTGGCGCGGCGTAGTCCACGCCCTTGTGCGCGCGGATCTTGTTGAGGATCGGGTGCTTGCGGCCGGCGGAGAACCGCGAGCTGATGCGGGCGAAATCCACCGGGGTGCGGATGAACGCCTTGCGCAGGCTGTTGCCGTCGGCGGTGTAGTAGTTGGTGTTGCCCTGCTTGTTGGTGTAGCGCACGGCGGTGTAGGTCTTGCCGCGGTTGGTGAAGCGGGCGGAGAGGATGTTGCCGGTGCCGACCACTTTGCCGTCCATCATCTTCTGCTCATAGACCACGTCGAATTCGTCGCCCGGGCGGATGTCCTGAGCGAAATCAATGTCGTAGCCGAGGATGCGCGCCATGTCCATGGTCATGCTGTGGGACAGGCCGGCGCGCTGGGCGGAGGCGGACAGCGAGCTCTTGATCACGCCGTGGGCGTAGGCGGTGCGCACCACCGGCTTGCTGACTTCACGCTCGAAGGCGAAGCCCTTGTCGGTGCGGTTCAGGCGGATGGTCTCGAGGTTGCTGACCTTGCTGTGCAGGCTTGCCAGCTGGCCGTCCTTGTCCAGCTCGAATTGCAGCACCTGGCCATGCTTGAGCTGGCTGAACTGCTTGGCCTGCTTGTTGCTGGCCAGTACATCGTGGACGACGTTGGCGGGCAGGCCGACCTTGTTGAACAAGGTCGAGAGCGTATCGCCGCGGCTGACGACCACTTCGCGGTGGCCAGGGGCCTTGTCCTCTTGTTTGGCTGCAGGGGCAGGCGCGGGTTCTGCCTTGGCGGTTTCGGGCGCCGCGCCTTCGATCTGGGCGAAGGGCGAGTCACTGTTTTGTTCGGCCTGGACCAGCGGGGCGCCGCTGGCCTCGTCCTTGAGCTGTTCGGCCGGGCTTTCCAGCTCCAGGCTGAGGGTGGTTTTCTTGGCTTCCACTTCGCTGGAGGGGAACACCAGCAAAGCCAGACTGAGAAGGGCGGCGATGCCGCTGGCGGCCAACAGATGGCTTTTCGGATAAAGCGGGGGCGCTTTAGGCGTTTCGTTGGTCATAGGTAAGGTGACTTTGAAAAAGGTGAAATGGAAAAGATGAATGACATGATGAAGATGAAATAACTGTATAAAATATAACCAAATCCATTCTCACGCAAGGGCGCGTAGACGTTGCGGTGCGCCGTTCGGGTCACAATCCGTTGCGAAACTTGTATTTGATGGCCGATCTTGTATGGTTGGCTCCCCTTGAATCCTAGCGTTGCGGGTCTGTCTATGAAGTCGGTTGAAGAGCAGCTGGCGCTTATCAAGCGCGGTGCGGAAGAGGTATTGGTCGAGTCGGAACTGGTGGAGAAGCTCAAGCGCGGCCAGCCGCTGCGCATCAAGGCGGGCTTCGACCCAACCGCGCCCGACCTGCACCTGGGGCACACGGTGCTGATCAACAAGCTGCGTCAGTTCCAGGAGTTGGGCCACCAGGTCATCTTCCTGATCGGCGACTTCACCGGCATGATCGGCGACCCGAGCGGCAAGAGCGCTACTCGCCCGCCGCTGACCCGCGAGCAGGTGCTCGACAACGCCGAGACCTACAAGCAGCAGGTCTTCAAGATTCTCGACCCGGCGAAGACCGAGGTGGCGTTCAACTCCACCTGGATGGACACGCTCACGCCTGCCGACTTTATTCGCCTGGCCTCGCAGTACACCGTGGCGCGCATGCTCGAACGCGATGACTTCGACAAGCGCTACACCACCAACCAGCCAATCGCGATTCATGAGTTTCTCTATCCGCTGGTCCAGGGTTATGACTCCGTCGCCTTGAAGGCCGATGTCGAGCTGGGTGGTACCGACCAGAAGTTCAACCTGCTGATGGGCCGCGAGCTGCAGCGCGCCTATGGCCAGGAGGCGCAGAACATCGTCACCATGCCGCTGCTTGAAGGGCTGGATGGCGTGAAGAAGATGTCCAAGTCGCTGGGCAATTATGTCGGCATCCAGGAAGCCCCTGGGGTGATGTACAGCAAGCTTGTGTCGATTCCCGATACCTTGATGTGGCGTTACTTCGAACTGCTGAGCTTCCGTTCGATGGAAGAGATCGATCAGTTCCGGGCGGATGTCGAGAACGGTGCTAACCCGCGTGACATCAAGATCAAGCTGGCCGAGGAAATCGTGGCGCGTTTCCATGGTGAAGAGGCCGCGGCCAATGCGCACCGTGCTGCGGGTAACCGCATGAAGGAAGGCGAGTTGCCAGAAGACCTGCCGGAGGTCGAAGTGGCCGCTGCTGAAAATCTGCCGATCGCCGCCGTGCTGAACCGGGCTGGCCTGGTGAAGAACTCGGCGCAGGCGCGGGATCTGCTCGGCGCCGGCGCGGTCAAGGTGGATGGTGAGGTGATCGACCGTGACTTCATGTTTGTGCTCGGCGCGACCCACGTGTGCCAGGCGGGCAAGAAGGCGTTTGCTCGGGTTACCCTCAAGGCTGAGTGATTGCCTGCAGGTGTAGTTATATAGAAGCGGGGAGGCCGGTAGGCCTCCCCGCTTTTGTTAGCGCTGCTTATATAGGTGCCAGGGTGGCAGGGCGTCGGCGAGCACCTGGCGCGATCTTTTTGATTTTTATGAAATTAACGGTTGACGGGGTTTCAGATCCCCTTATAATGCGCCCCACTTCCAGCGACATCGGAACGAAAAACTCCTTGAATATCAAAGAGTTGATTGTTTGGAAAGGTTCCGGA
>NZ_JBSSEW010000044.1:0-13301 GCF_054062095.1 Pseudomonas sp. TE6288 | reverse complement strand
GGGCTTTCGCACCTTAGTGACCTCTATTATTGGCTGGGGCTCAAACCCTCGGGGGGGGGCGGGGGCTGCCCCCGCTTGGGGGCCGGCCCGGCGTGGGGGGGCCACCCCCGCTCCCACGTTGTTGCCCTCACGCCTTGATTATCAATGGCCATGATAATGGCTACTGCCGTAATGAATTTTTACAGGCGGACCTATCGGCGTAAGTTTTGAACCAAGGCCCCGACGGGCCAACGTCAACCACCGAAGTCGAGGTCTGCCAGCATGAACTTCAATCTCTTCCCACTCATCGCCGCCTCCGCCATCTCCGCCTCCGTCGTTCTGCCAGCCCATGCCCAGGCGGAGCAGCACGCGAAGGCGTCGAGCACCCACAGCTACACCCAGAAGTACCTGCAACAAAGCGCGCATTTCCATGCTGCCTTGAGCAAGCACTCCAATTGAGTGTGTAAAGGCATTGGTAATAGCACAAAGCCATGTGATTTAATTTGACGCTAAATTTTTGACTCGCCAAAGGGGCAGAGCATGATGTGGCGTATCACGGCGGTTGTGCTGTTGTTGATGTCCGCGCCGATTCTGGCGCTCTGAGCGACACGCTGTCTCACTTGGCCATCACGGCCTTGAACAGCGCCGATTCCAGCCAGCCCTGCAACCAGCTCCGCAGCCGCGGATAAGCCGCCTCGGCGAACCATTGCGGTTCGACCCCGGCAAACTGGCGCATCAAGGGCAGCAAGGCGGCGTCGGCCAGGCACGGGTGGTCGGCCAACAGCCAAGGCCGGTTTTCGAGCAGGCTTTCCAGCTCGGCCAGCCAGGGTTCGGCCTGGGTGCGGTAATGGGCCCGGGAATACTCTGGATAGCGCTCGGCATATTTGTACAGGTTCACCTGCGCCTTGAACGTGCTGTCGTTGCGGGCGATCAGCGCTTCGGCCTGGCGCGCCGCCGCCGGGTCGGCCAGCAGGCGCCAGTCATCGGGGTCGTGTCGGTCGAGCGCCCAGCGCATGATGTCGAGGCTTTCCTCCAGTACGCCATTCCCGCTATCGAGCACCGGCACCGTGCCCTTGGGCGACAGTGCCAGCAGTGCGGCGGGCTTTTCCTTCATCTTTACCTCGACCACCTGCACCTCGCACCCGGCGTAGCGCAGCGCCAGGCGTGCGCGCATGGCCCAGGGGCAGCGGCGGAACGAGTAGAGGATCACCCGCACACCTCGACATCGCTCAGGCCGTTGCCCTGGCGGCGCACCTTGATCTGCACCGGGATGCGCTCGTGCATCTCCTGCACGTGGGAGATTACCGCCACCTTGCGGCCCTGGGCCTGCAGGCCATCAAGGGCGTCCATGGCCAGTTGCAGCGACTCGGGGTCGAGGCTGCCGAAACCTTCGTCGATGAACAGCGATTCGATGCGCAGGGTGCTCGAGGCCATCGACGCCAGGCCCAGAGCCAGGGCCAGTGAGACCAGGAAGGTTTCGCCACCCGACAGCGAGTGCACCGAGCGCAGCTCGTCGCCCATCTCGGTGTCCAGCACCAGCAGGCCCAGGGCGCTGCCGCCACGCTTGAGGCGGTAGCGTTTGGCCAACTGGCGCAGCTGGCTGTTGGCGTGGTGCAGCAGCAGGTCGAGGTTGTAGCCCTGGGCGATCTTGCGGAACACATCGCCGGAGGCTGAGCCGATCAGCGCATTCAGCCGCGCCCAGCGCTGCCATTGCTGGTAAGCCTGCTCGATCTGCTCGGCCAGGGCCTGGCTGGCGTGCTGGCGGCGCTGGTCGTCGGCCTGGCGCGCGCGTAGCTCGGCGCAGCTTTGTTCTTGAACAGCCAACTGCTGCTGGAGCTCGCTTAGCGCTTGCTCCAGCTCTTCCACCGGCAACTCGCCGTGGGCCTGGCTGGCATGCTGCTGCAGGCGTTGTTCACGCTCCTGAAGCAGCACGCGGCCCTGCTCGATGGACTTCTCCGCGGTTTGCAGGTGCTGACGCAGTTCACCGAGCTGGGCATCGTCGATGGCCAGCAGGCGGTCAAGGCCGGCATCGTCCAGCTCAGGGTGCGCGCTGCGCCAGTGGGCGATCTCGCCCTGCAACTGCTGATGCTCCTGTTCCAGGGCCTGTTGGCGCTGCTGGTTGGCCTTGAGGTCGGCGGCCAGCTGCACGCTTTGGGTGTGCAGCGCTTGCAGTTTCTGGGCGCAGTCGGCCTCGGCGCTGCGCGCCTGTTCCAGCTGGGTGTCCATGTACTGTTGCCAGGCTTCGGCGCTGGGCTGTTCACCGAGCAGCTCGCCCAGGGTGGCGCGGGCCTGCTGGTGTTGCTCGTCCAGCGCGGCGAGTTTCTGTTGCAGTTGCTGCTGCCCTTGCAGGCGTGCCTGTTGCTGGTCGCGCAGCTTGTCGAGCTGGACTTGACGGGCCTGTTGCTCTTCCTGCTCGTCCTTGCGCAGGTCGAGCTGCTGACGGCGCTGGGCGATCTGCTGGTCGAGGCTGATGAAAGCGTTGGACGGGTCGTCGCGCAGGGCCTGGAGAATATCCTGGGGCAGCACGCTGTCCAAGCCGTCGAGGCTTTGTTCCAATTGCTGGGCGTCGGCGGCCAGGGCCTGGTGTTGCTGGTCGAGGTGACGCTGCGCCTGTTGCTGGGCTTCGCCTGCGGTCTGCAATTGCTGGGTGAGGCGCGCGGCATCCTTTTGCAAGGTGAGCAGGGCGCCCTGGCGTTTCTCGTCGCGCTCGATTTCCTCGCCGAGTCGACGTAACTGGCCATCGAGCCACTTGCCGCGGGCAGCGTCGTCCTGCGGGGCAAGTGCCGGCCACAGGGCGTGGGCCTGGACCTGTTCGATCACAGGTTGCAACTGCTCGCCGAGCTGCTGCTGCTGTTGCTGGTAATCCTTGAGCTGGGCATTGACCACGCCCAGTTCGGTGCGCAGTTCCACCAGCTTGCCATTGAGCTGCTCGACTTGCTTGTGCGCCGCCTCTTCCTCGGCCTGGTCGTGCCGACCAAGGCTGTGCAACAGCGCTTCGGGCTGGTGGAACGGGTGTTCGGCGCTACCGCAGACCGGGCAAGGCTCGCCGTCGCGCAGTTGTGCGCGCAGCTCCTCGACGCTGGTGTTGCGCGCCAGGCGCTGGCGTTCGAGCAATTGACGGGTGAGGGTCAGCGCTTGCTCTGCGCTTTCCAGCTCGGCCTTGGCCGCGGTGCCTTCGCCGATCAGTTGCTGGCGCCGCTGCATGGCTTGCTGCTGGCGTTCACGCAGGGCGGCGAGGGCCTGGCGCAGTTCCTGCTCGCGGCCATGCAGGCGGCTCAGCTCTTCGACGGCGCGCTGTTGCTTGCGGTTGTCCTGAAGCATGGCGCCGAGCAGATCGACCTGCTCGGCCAACGCATGGGGTTCGGCACCGGCTTCGCGGAACAGCAGTTCGAAATGCTCGCGTTGCGCTTGCAGTTGGGCGTTGGCCTGGCTGGCCTGGGCCTGCAGCCCGGGCAGCTCTTCGCGGCCCTTGGCCAGGCGGCCGCCGATCAGCATGACCTGCTTGAGTTGCGGCAGATAGGCCTGCCAGGCGTCGGCGAGGCCGCCCAGGTGCTGGCTTTCGGCCAGGGCGGCATCGATCTGCGACAACTGCTGCTGGCTGCGCTGCTGATGGTCTTCCAGCTGTTGCAGTTGCTGCTGTCCTGCGCTGGCCTCCTGCTCGGCCTGGTTACAGGCTTCGCGCTGCGCGGCGAGGTCTTTGTCCAGACGTGCGATGTCACCTTGAGCGGCGAAGGCCTGGCGCAGGCGCGGTGCATTGTCGCCTTGCAGGGCTTGCTGCCGGGCCAGGTGCTGGCGGGCTGCCTCGAGGGCCTGCTGCTGTGTGTCGATATTTTGCTGCAGATCGCTTTGCTGGCGTTGTTGCTGGTCGATATCCGCCTGCACCGGGGCCAGTTGCGCGGCCAGGTGCTGTTGGCGATGGAATTGGTGGCGCTGGGGCGCCAGGCGCTCCAGGCGTTGCAGGTCGACGCGCTGCTCGGCCAGTTGCTGCCACGCCTGCTCGGCGGCTTGCAGGGCAGTGCCGGCCTCATGGTGCTGGACTTGCAGGCGCTGCTGTTCTTCGAACCAGGTGCGCTGTTGCTCGAGCAGGCGCTGGCGCGCCTGCTCGGCCTTGAACTGTTGCTGGGCCTGTTCCAGTTCCTGGTCGAGGGTGGCGCGGGCTTCGGCGTCCATCGGCAGCAGGTGCTCGGCCTGTCTCTTCAGGTCGTTGTGAACCTCGCCGGTTTCCCGAGCCTTGCTGAACGCGCGCTGGCCGAGGCGGGTGTAGATCGCCGTATTGGTGAGCTTTTCCAGCAACTCGCTGCGCTCACGGTCGTCGGCCTTGAGGAACGCGCCGAACTCGCTCTGGGCGAGCATCACTGCACGTGTGAACTGCTCGAAGTTCAGGCCCAGGCGAGCCTCGACCAGTTGCTTGTATTCGTTCTTGCCACTACCCAGCAACTGCTCGCTGTCCAGGTCGTAGAGGCTCTGGCGGCTGTTCTGCAGCTTGCCGGTGGCTTTCTCGCGGGCGCGGTTGGCTTCCCAGCGGGCACGGTAGCGGCAGCCGTCGATGCCGATGAAATCCACTTCGGCAAAGCCGCTGCCGGTACCTCGGCGTAGCAGGTTGCGTGGATCGGAGGTGGGGATCTCGCTGTCGGCATCCGGCACCTTGGCTTCCCGGGCGATATCATTCAGCCGTGGCACGTTGCCGAACAGGGCCAGGCACAAGGCGTCGAGCAGCGTGCTCTTGCCGGCTCCGGTCGGCCCGGTGATGGCGAACAAGCCGGCGCTGGCCAGGGGCTCGGCGGTGAAGTCGATGTCGAGGGGGCCGGCAAGGGAGGCCAGGTTCTTCAGGCGGATGGCGAGAATCTTCATGGTCGTTCCTCTTCTTGCAGCACGTCCTGCAGCAGCTCGGCAAAGTCGGCCAGGGCCTGCTCGTCGGCGGGGTTGCCGTACTGTTGCTGCCAGGCACGGCCGAACAGGTCCTGCGGGGTCAGCTGCGCCAGTTCGACAAAGGCTTGTTCATCCTCCTCCTGGCGCCCGACGCCGGCATACTCGGCGCTGATGCGCACCAGGCGCACAGCCTTGCCCTGCAGGGCTGTCTCGATCTGCTGGCGCAGGTCGGGCTGCGGCTCGTCCAGGCTTACCCGCACCTCCAGCCAGGGTTGGCGGTTGGGGTCCTCGAGCAGGTCGATCACCGGCAACTGCCCCAGTTGTCCGAGCAACTCGCCCAGCGGTGCCGGGCCGACCCGCTGCAGGGCCACGGCACGCGGCACCGGGCGCGGCTCGACGCTGATCAGGTCGGTGCCCTCCAGCTCCACTTCCAGCACCTGGTGCGGGTAGTTGATCTCGGCGAACGACAGCGGGATCGGCGCGCCGCTGTAGCGGATGCGATCCTCGCGGTTGACCTTCTGCGGCTTGTGCAGATGACCCAGGGCGACATAGCTGATGGCCTTGTCGAACAGCCGCGCTGGCAGCGCCTCGGCATTGCCGATGATCAGGCTGCGTTCGGAGTCTTCCGAGATGCTGCCGCCGGCCATGTGCGCATGGCTGATGGCGACCAGCGCCTGGTCCTTCTTGCGTTTCTTCTGCGCCGCCGCGATCAACTGCTCGTGGACCTGAGTGATGCCCTGCAGGTAGTCGTCACCCAGCGCCGGCCCGGTGACTTCGGCGGGACGCAGGAAGGGCAGGGCCAGGCACCAGGCGCCGACCTTGCCGCGGGCGTTGGTCAGCGGGATCAGCAGGCGCTCGGCGTCCAGCTGGCCTTCGTCGAGCCAGTGCACGCGGCCCAGGGCGTGGGTGCGCAGGCGGCGCATCAGTGGCGCCGGCAGCTCGATGCGCGAGCCGGAGTCGTGGTTGCCAGCAATCATCACGATATCCAGCTTGGGCTGTTGCTCGTGGGCCTGGACGATGAAGTCGTAGAGGCGCTCCTGGGCTTTGACCGGCGGATTGACGGTGTCGAAGATGTCGCCTGCGATCAGCAGCACGTCGGGCTGGCGCAAGCGCAACTGGCCGAGCAGCCAGTCGAGGAAGCAGGCGTGTTCGAAGTCGCGTTCCTGGCCGTGCAGGCTCTGGCCCAGGTGCCAGTCGGAGGTGTGAAACAGACGCATGGAAGATCCGTAGGGTAAGCGGCAGGGGGCGTTTGGATTCGGGCGGTATGGTAACCCATCGCGGACTTGTGGGAGCGGGCTTGGCCCGCGATGAGGCTACTTGGGATACAGCGGTGGCAAGCTACTGGCCTCACCCGTTGGCGCCAGCACCTGCTCGGCCGGCGGTATGGCACCGATCGCCCGCCACAGCTCGTCGCCATGCCAATACTGGCCGCTCTCGCTGTACAACGCACCGTTCAACCCATCCAGCGCATCGGACAACGGCACGAAACGCGCCGCCATCTCGGCCAGGGTTTCCGGCTGCTGTCGCGCCCAGGCGTCCAGCGCCTGGCGGGTGGCCTGCGGGTCGTTGGCCTGGCAGGCGCGCTTGAGGTCGTCGAGCAGCGTGCGTGGGCTCGGGCCAGTCTGCGCCGCCCGCAGTACCGCCGGTTGCGAACGGGCGCGCCACCACAGGGTGAAACCGAGCAGGGTAGTCAGCGCCAGCACCAACGTCGCCAGTTGCCAGGGCCAGAGCAGGCCTGGGGCCATGTTACTGTCGCCGGCCGGGGTGTCGGCGCTGAGCGCCGGATTGTCCTGCACGTTCAGGGTGCGTGCCGGCAGGCTGCTGTGCTCCAGGTGGTCCTCGCGGGTGTTCCACCAGGTCACCTCCAGCGCCGCCAAGGCCAGTTCGCCGCTGTGGGTCGGCACCAGTGCCTCGCGTTCCTCGCGGTTGGCGACCATGCCGCGCTCGCCGATCTCGTTGCGCAGCAACGGCTGGTCGGGGTAGCGGCGCAGGCCGATTGCCTCGGTGGCCGGCAACGGCGGCAGTTGGGTGCTTGAAAGGCCTTCGGCGCGCACGCTGATGTTGCGGGTCAACGAGTCGCCGATCTGCGTCGGCTGGTTGTTCGGGTCGGGGTTCCAGTGTTCTTCAAGGGTCAGGCTGCGTGCCGGCAGCCAGGGGCGGTCGGCCGGGTAGCCGGCCGGGATGGGCTTGACCGTCAGGCGCAACGGCAGCGAACTGACCTGCACCTGGCGACCGACCCTTGGCGTGCCGGCGGGTTGCTCGCCATTGTCGGCTGCGGTGGCGGTGAAGCGCAGCGGCGGCACGTCAAGGTTGCCGCTTTGCTGGGGGTAGATGGCGTAGCGGGTCTCGATCACCCCATGGCGCACGCCGTTGATTTCTTTCTCGTAGGTGCGCGACTCGCCCAGCGGGTCGACCTTGGCGTTCTCCAGTTGCAGCGGGCTGAGGTTGCTGTCGTCGTACAGCGCCACCGAATGGTAGATGCGCAGGGTCAGCACGGCCTGGGCTTGGACATAGACCGCGCTGCTGTCCAGGGTGGCCTCGACGAACACTTGCGACGCTGCGTCCGGGCGCTGGCTGTCGGCCTGCTGCACCTGCAGCTCGATGGCCTGGCTGCGTGACTGGCCCAGTTGCAGCTCGGGGATGCGCAGGCTGCCGCTGCGCCGGGGCAGCAGGGTGATGATCCAGCGGGTGCTGGCGCGGGTCTCGCCGTCGAGGGTGTGCAGGCTGTTGAGCTGGCGCGTGCCACGGACCTCGAAGTCGGGCTCAAGGGTGCGCAGGTCGGGCTTGCCGAACTGGGTCACGTCCTGGCTCTCGAGGGTGAGCTCCAGGGTTTCGCCGGCCTCGAGGCGCGTGCGGTCGACACTGGCCTGCAGGGTCGGTTCGGCCTGGGCCGCGAGGCTCCACAACAGGCCTAGGAGAAAGACGCCGAAGCGACTCATCGTGGGGTTTCCTGATGCAATTGCTGTTCATACCAGAATTTGCGCCGCAGCAGTTCCGCCGGATTATCGGGGATCTCCCGCAACCATTGTTCCAGGGCCTGGCGCTGTTCGGCGTCGAGGCTGGTGGAGAGCGGCCGCTGGGGCGGCTGGGTGATGCTGTCGTCATCGCCGCCGGCAGTGCCGGACGGGGCCTGGGAGTTGCCCTGGCTGTCACCGTTCTGCTGGCCTTGTGTCGGGTTGTCGCTGTCCGGCGTGCCCTGGGCCTGGCTGCTGGTCGAGCTGCTGTTGCCTTCGGTCTCGTTGCCGGGCGTGTCCCGGGCATCGGCGTTGTTCGGCTGTTCCTCGGCCTTGGCCTGGCGCTGTTGCAACAGTTGCTGGACCAGGGCCTGGTTGTCCAGCGCCGCTTTCAGGTCGGGTTGACGCTCCAGTGCCTGTTCGTAAGCGTCCAGCGCCGCTTCCAGTTCGCCGGCGCGGGCCAGGGCGTTACCTCGATTGTAGTGGGCGGCTGCCGTGCCGGCCTGGGCGAACGCGGCGGCGGCGCCTTCGAAGTCGCCGGCCTGGTACAGGGCCATGCCGCGCCACTGGCTGTCGGCGAAGTGCCGAGCGGCCTCGGCGGGGCGTTGCCGTTCCAGCAGGCGCTGGCCTTGCTGGTCGGGGCGCAGCCACAGGTCGTTGAACTCGAAGGCCTGGCTTGGCTGCGGCAGGGCCAGCAGCAGGGGGAGGCAGAACAGCCAGCCACGCCGGCCGGCGCAGGCGGCGAGCAGCAGCAAGGGCAGCAATAGCCAGTAGCCCTGGTCGGCCCAGCTGTCCAGTTGCAGGGTCTGGCCATCGTTGTGCAGCAAGCGTGGGTTGTCGAACAGGCCCAGGCCGCGCAGGTCGAGGTCGTCGATGCGGGCATGGCGATAGCGCCCGCCGGTCGAGCCGATGAAGGACTTCAGCGAGGCGCTGTCCAGGCGCGGCAAAAGGATGCCGCCCTGGTCGTCCTTGAGGTACTCGCCATTGGCCTGGCGCACTGGCGCGCCCTCGGCGCTGCCGACGCCCAGCATCAGCAGGCTCGGGCCCTGGCGGCCAAGGGCCTGGCGTATGCCTTCGCGCTCAAGCTCGCTCAGCGACGCGCCGATCAGCAGCAGGCGGCCTTGGCCCAGGCCGCTCTGGGCCAGCAGGGCCAGGCCCTTGCGCACGGCCAGGTCGGCGCGCTGGCCGGGCTGCGGCATGATTGTCGGGTCGACGGCCTCGAGCAGGTTGCGCGTGGTGCCGAGGTCATCGGACAACGGCACCAGGGTGTGGGCGCTGCCGGCATAGACGATCAACGCGGTCTGGCTGTCGCGACGGTGATCGAGCAGGTCGAGGACCTTGCGTCTGGCCTGCTCCAGGCGGTTCGGCGCGCTGTCCTCGGCGAGCATCTGCGGCGTCAGTTCGAGCAGGATCACCAGCGGGTCGGCCGGGCGCTGGCGCGTTTCCTCGAGGCGTTGCCAGCTGGGGCCGAGCAGGGCCAGGACGATCAGCAGCCAGGCCAGGCCCAGGGCGATCCACGGCAGCTTGCTGGTGCTGCCGCTGCCGCCGCCGAGCAGTACCGCGTGAAACGGCTGCGGCAGGATCAACTGCCAGCGTCCGGCGCGTTTGCGCCGGTGCCAGAGCTTGAACAGCAGCCAGCCAAGCAGTGGCAGTACCAGCAGCCAGAGCGGGCGCAGCCATTGCGGCCAGAGTTCGATCATCGCCGCCTCCTCAGGCGCAGGCGTTTGAGGCGCTGTCGCCATTCCGGGTGGGGCTGCAGGAAGCGCGGTTTGCGCAGCAGGCGTTGCAGCAGGTTGTCCGGCCACTGCACGGCCACCACCAGCAGCACGCTGAGCAGCAGCGCCAGGGCCAGTGGCCAGGCGTACAGCTCATGGGCGGTGCGGGCCTGGGTCGGCTGCTGGGCCACTGGCTCGAGCTGGTCCAGGGTGTCGCCGATGGCACCCAGTTCGGCGCCGTCGTGGGCGCGGAAGTAGCTGCCGTGCGTGATTTCGGCGATCTCCCTGAGCGCGGCTTCGTCCAGGTCCAGGCTTGGGTTCAGCCCCAGCAGCCCCGGCGTGCCGCTGGCCTCGGGGTTGGCGCCGATGCCAATGGTGTAGATGCGCACGCCTTCCTGGGCCGCCAGGCGGGCGGCAGTCAGCGGGTGGATCTGCCCGCCGTTGTTGGCGCCGTCGGTGATCAGGATCAGCACCCGGCTCTGCGCCGGGCGCTGGCGCAGGCGTTTGACGGCCAGGCCAATGGCGTCGCCGATGGCGGTGTTCTTGCCGGCGATGCCGATCTGCGCTTCGTCGAGGAAGGTGCGCACGGTGCGTCGGTCGAAGGTCAGCGGGGCCTGCAGGTAGGCCTGGCTGCCGAACAGGATCAGGCCGACGCGGTCGCCCTGGCGGTCCTGCAGGAAGTCGCCCATCAGTGCCTTGACCAGGTCCAGGCGGCTGATCTCGTCGTCCTTCCACTGCATGTCGGGGTAGTCCATCGAGCCCGACACGTCCACCGCTACCAGCAGGTCGCGACCGCTGGCCGAGACCGGTACCGGGTCGCCCAGCCATTGCGGGCGCGCCGCGGCCAGCAACAGCAGCAACCAGATCAGGATGAACGGTGCCTGCTGGCGCCAGGTTGGCAGGTTCAGGCGGGCACGGCGCCCGGCCAGGCCCTCGAGCTCGTCAAGGAAGCCGACCTTGAGCACCGGTTCGCCGCTGTCGGCTGCCGGCAGCAGCAGGCGCGCCAGCCAGGGCAGCGGCAACAGCAGGAAGATCCACGGCCAGGCCAGTTCAAACATGCTTGCGGATCCAGGTTTCGACCGCCTGGGCGAGCCCGGCGATGGCCTTGTCGTCGAGCTTGCACTCGGGCTTGTAGGCGCCTTCGACCAGCACCATCCAGCGGGTCAGGCCGGCGGCCGGGCAGCGGTTGTCGAGAAACGCCAGCCATTGCCGGCCATTGAGGGTATGGCTGTTGGCCCCCGGGTAGTGATTACGGCACAGACGTTTGAGCAGGGCGTTGATCTGCTGCAGCCAGGCCCCGGCGGGCGCCCCGTCATAGGGACGCGGCAGGCGCGCCAGTTCGGCCAGGGCCTCGACGCGGATCGGGTCCAGCGGCAGTTCGGCGCGCACCACCTTGCGCTTGCCCGGGCGCCAGTGGCGCAGGCGCCAGGCGCCCCAGCCGAGCAGGGGCAGCATGGCCAGCAGCAGCCACCAGCCGGGCGCGGGCGGCCACAGGCCGATGGCGGGTGGCGCGATCAGCGGCTGCAGCTGGTCCAGCGGGTTCATTTCGCGCCTCCCAGGCGCTGTGCATTCAGGTACTCACGCAACTGCTCGATCATCTCGCTCTGGGTGCTCAGCGGCATCAGCACCACGCGCAGTTTCTGCGCCAGCAGCTCCCAGCGCTCGATGCGCGCCTCGGCCTGTTGGCGGTAGGCCTGGCGCAGGTTGGCGTCGAGGGTGTCGAGCTCCAGCTGCGCGCCGCGCTGGGCGAAGCGCAGCAGGCCGGCGGCGGGCAGAGCGTGGTCGAGCGGGTCACTGACCGGCATCAAAAGCACGTCGCAGTGGCGCGAGAGCATGGCCAGGTGCTGCTCGACGCTGGCGCTGAGGGCGCGTTCGTCGCAGATGACGATGGCCAGGCTGCCCGGGCGCAGTACCTCTCGCGCCCGGCGCAGGGCAAGGCCCAGGCTGTCGGCCTGGGGCTGGGCCTCGGTGTGCAGGGCCTGGTTGATCTTGGCCAGGCGGTTGAGCAGTTGCAGCAGGCTCTGCTTGCTGCGCCTGGGCTTGACCTCATGGTGCTCGTTGTCGCCGAACACCAGCCCGCCGATACGGTCGTTGTGGCCCAGCGCGGCCCAGCCGAACAGGGCAGCGGCCTGGGCGGCCAGCACCGACTTGAACATCAATCCGGAGCCGAAGAACAGCCGCTGGCTCTGCTCGACCATGATGAAGATCGGCCGTTCGCGCTCTTCATGGAACAGCTTGGTGTGCGGCTCCTGGGTGCGCGCGGTGACGCGCCAGTCGATGTTGCGCACATCGTCGCCGGCCTGGTAGACCCGCACCTGGTCGAAGTCCACCCCGCGGCCACGCAGTTTCGAGTGGTGCAGGCCCACCAGCGGGCTGCGTTGGCCGGGCCGGGAGAACAGCTGGATCTCGCGCACGCGGTGGCGCATGTCGATCAGGTCGGCCAGGCCGATGCGGATGCCGGGTTCGGCCAGCTGCGTGGTGGGCATGGGGTCAGGCGACGGCGACGACGTCGAGGATGCGCTGGACCACGCGGTCCTGGTCGACCCCCGCCGCCTCGGCCTCGAACGACAGGATGATGCGGTGGCGCAGCACGTCGAACAGCACCGCCTGGATATCCTCGGGGCTGACGAAGTCGCGCCCGGCCAGCCAGGCGTGGGCGCGGGCGCAGCGGTCGAGGGCGATCGAGCCACGGGGGCTGGCGCCGTAGGCGATCCAGTCGGCCAGTTCGCTGTCGAACTTGGCCGGTGTGCGGGTGGCCATGACCAGTTGCACCAGGTATTCCTCTACCGCGTCGGCCATGTACAGGCCGAGGATTTCCTTGCGCGCGGCGAAGATCGCCTGCTGGCTGACCCGCCGCTCGGGCTTCACCTCGCCGCCCAGGGCCTCGCCCCGCGCTTGCAGGAGGATGCGCCGCTCGACGGCGGCATCGGGGAAGCCGATCTTCACGTGCATCAGGAAACGGTCGAGCTGGGCTTCGGGCAGCGGGTAGGTGCCTTCCTGCTCGATCGGGTTCTGCGTGGCCATCACCAGGAACAGCGGCGACAGCTCGTAGGTACTGCGCCCGACGCTGACCTGGCGCTCGGCCATGGCCTCGAGCAGGGCCGACTGCACCTTGGCGGGTGCGCGGTTGATTTCGTCGGCCAGCACCAGGTTGTGGAAGATCGGGCCTTGCTGGAACACGAAGCTGCCGGTTTCCGGGCGGTAGATCTCGGTGCCGGTGATGTCGGCCGGGAGCAGGTCGGGGGTGAACTGAATGCGATGGAACTGGGCCTCGATACCCTCGGCGAGCTCCTTGATGGCCTTGGTCTTGGCAAGGCCCGGGGCCCCCTCGACCAGCATGTGGCCGTCGGCCAGGAGCACGATCAGCAAGCGCTCGACCAGTTTTTCCTGGCCGAGGATCTGGGAAGAGAGAAAGGTGCGCAGCGCGATCAGCGCCTCACGGTGTTCCATCGTTGACGGTTCCTGGGGATGGGCCCTGGCGCGCTGGGAGCGGATGCCGGGCGAGGGGTGATACTTTAATCCATCCGGGGGGGCGGGGACCAATGGGGGTTTGCAAAAAACGTGTAAAGGATGGGTTGGGGGAGCAAGGCTGTCCCGATCCCGATCCCGATCCCGATCCCGATCCCGATCCCGATCTTGCCGTTGCCGTTGCCGTTGCCGTTGCCGTTGCTCTTGCTTCTAAGCGCGCAATAGTTCAGGCGACACAAATTGCGACTTCAGGAGGCCGAACGGAGGGCTTGCGCAGGGAGGTGACGGGCATGGATGCCCGTCAAGCGCCGATCAG
>NZ_JBSSEW010000043.1:0-15331 GCF_054062095.1 Pseudomonas sp. TE6288 | reverse complement strand
CATGGCCTGATCGGCGCTTGACGGGCATCCATGCCCGTCACCTCCCTGCGCAAGCCCTCCGTTCGGCCTCCTGAAGTCGCAATTTGTGTCGCCTGGACTATCGCGCGCTTAGAAGCAAGAGCAAGGGCAAGCGCTGGGCTGGGCTGGGCTGGGCTGAGCTGAGCTGAGCTGAGCTGAGCTGAGCTGAGCTGAGCTGAGCTGAGCTGAGCTGAGCTGAGCGTAATGATCTTGCGGAGCATGCCTGCATGACATTGCATTGGTGCAAAGAGCCGACTGCGTCGTTAAATATTATTGACCTAGCTTGCGCCAAACCCTTGTCACTCAAGGCTCCGACGGCCTACAGCCCCCGTAAAATGGCGGCTTGAGGCTTCGTCACTCGTTTGACATATCGAACGGCTCTGGCAAGCTATGAGTCAGGCCCCGACCGACATCGCCTGCAGGGCGAGCCGGCAGTGCTCGGGGCTTCAGGCAGCACTCAAGGCCCCGGCCGTGCGCCTGCACAACAACGACAGGCATGACCTGTCTCAAGGTGACATATGTCCAACAGCAACATTGGCAACAAGCAACCTTCCCTGCGCAAACCCGTCGTCCTGATGACCATGGGCAGCCAAGAGCGCAAAGGCCATGACTATCAGGTCATGACCCACAAATACATCTCCCCGCTGGTCGAGTTCTCCGGTTGTGTCCCGGTCCTGGTGCCCACCTGCTGCGGCGTCGAAGACCTCGAGACCTACCTGGACATGGCCGACGGCGTGTACCTGACCGGTGCCGGCAGCAACATCGACCCGGCCCTCTACGGCCAGGACAACCAGACCCCCGGCAAGGGCCAGGACAAGGACCGCGACCTGTTCGATATCCCGCTGGTCAAAGCGGCGATCAAGCGTGGCCTGCCGATCTTCGGCATCTGCCGCGGCATGCAGGAAATCAACGTGGCCCTCGGTGGCGACATCTACCAGAAGGTCTACGCCGAGCCAGGCTTCAACGACCACCGGGAAAACCCGGAAGATCCGGTCGAGGTCCAGTACGCCCAGGTGCACGGAGTGAAGATCAAGCCGGGCAGCTGGCTGCGCGACACCCTAGGTAGCGACGAAATTCGCGTCAACTCGCTGCACGGCCAGGGCCTGCGCAACCTGGGTGCCGGCCTCGAGCCGATCGCCCATGCCGAGGATGGCCTGGTCGAGGCGATCCACGCCCCGAGCATCTCGCCCTTCCTGTTCGCGGTGCAGTGGCACCCGGAGTGGCAGGCGGCGAAGAACCCCGACTCGATCAAGATGTTCCAGGCCTTCGGCGACGCCTGCCGCGCCCAGGTCCGCAAGTCCCAGGTCAAGCGCAACCAGGCCGCCTGACCCTCTGAAGCTTCGTTAGCTTTGATCGCGGGGCGGCGCAAGGTCGCCCCCGTTTCCCACGGTCACCCTCTGCTGGTCCCAGAACACCTCCCGTGGAAGCGGGCGGCGGGCTTGTGCCTGTCTCCGCGATCTTTTTTCCTTCCCTTAAGAGATACGATGACTTGAAAAAGTCGTCTCGCCTGCATTGGCCTCATCGCGGATGAATCCGCTCCTACAGATTCGCGCGATCCTGTAGGAGCGGATTCATCCGCGATGAGGTCATCCGTCCCGTGCGTCCAAAAAATTCCGTGTCCAGGGTCTAGTCATCTCAATAGTTGTACGATAACTTACCTCTCACCTTGGTACCTCCTCCTTCCAAGCGCCACAGGATGCCTACAACAATGAATCCACAAGAACTGCAATCCATCCTCTCCCACGGCCTGCTGTCGTTCCCCGTCACCGACTTCGACGCGGCCGGCGACTTCAATCCCGCAGGCTATGTCAAACGCCTGGAATGGCTCGCCCCGTATGGCGCCAGCGCGCTGTTCGCCGCCGGTGGCACCGGCGAGTTCTTCTCCCTGGCCGCCAGCGAGTACAGCCAGGTGATCAAGACTGCCGTCGACACCTGCGCCACCTCGGTACCGATCCTCGCTGGCGTCGGCGGCTCGACCCGCCAGGCCATCGAATACGCCAAAGAGGCTGAACGCCTGGGCGCCAAGGGCCTGCTGCTGCTGCCCCACTACCTCACCGAAGCCAGCCAGGACGGCGTCGCCGCCCATGTCGAGGCGGTGTGCAAGGCAGTTAACATCGGCGTGGTGGTCTACAACCGCAACGTCTGCCGGCTGAACGCCGACCTGCTGGAACGCCTGGCCGAGCGCTGCCCGAACCTGATCGGCTACAAGGACGGTCTGGGCGACATCGAGCTGATGGTGTCGATTCGTCGCCGCCTGGGCGATCGTTTCAGCTACCTGGGTGGCCTGCCCACCGCCGAGGTGTATGCTGCGGCGTACAAGGCGCTCGGCGTGCCGGTGTACTCGTCGGCGGTGTTCAACTTCGTGCCCAAGACCGCGATGGACTTCTACCACGCCATCGCCCGCGACGATCACGCCACCGTGGCCAGGCTGATCGACGACTTCTTCCTGCCGTACCTGGACATCCGCAACCGCAAGGCCGGTTACGCCGTGAGCATCGTCAAGGCCGGGGCGAAGCTCGCCGGTTACGACGCGGGCCCCGTGCGCACGCCGCTGACCGACCTCACCGCGCAGGAGTACGAGATGCTCGCCGCGCTGATGGACAAGATGGGCCCGCAATAAGCGAGCGCCCCGCGGCCTGCCAATGCCGCCGCCGGAGCAGGTTCGACTCGCTCCGGCCGACAACCGATCCCCGTATAAAAATAACGAGTGGGAGTAACCAGCATGCAAGCGACGCAAAAGACGCATGTACGCTACCTGATCCTGTTGATGCTGTTCCTGGTGACCACCATCAACTACGCCGACCGCGCAACCATCGCCATCGCCGGTTCCAGCCTGCAGAAAGACCTGGGCATCGACGCGGTTACCCTAGGCTACATCTTCTCCGCCTTCGGCTGGGCCTATGTGGCCGGGCAGATCCCCGGCGGCTGGCTGCTCGACCGCTTCGGCTCGAAGAACGTCTACGCCTTCAGCATCTTCACCTGGTCGCTGTTCACCCTGCTGCAGGGCTTCGTCGGCGGGCTGCCGGTGGCCTGGGCGGTGGTCACGCTGTTCACCCTGCGCTTCCTGGTGGGCTTCGCCGAAGCGCCGTCGTTCCCCGGCAACGCGCGGATCGTCGCGGCCTGGTTCCCCACCCAGGAGCGCGGCACCGCCTCGGCGATCTTCAACTCGGCGCAGTACTTCGCCACCGCGCTGTTCGCCCCGATCATGGGCTGGATCGTCTTCACCTTCGGCTGGGAACATGTGTTCGTGGTCATGGGCGTACTGGGTATCGTGTTTTCGGCGGTGTGGATGAAGACCCTCTACAACCCGCGCCAGCACCCACGCATCAGCAGCAGTGAGCTCGAGCACATCGAACAGAACGGCGGCCTGGTGGACATGGACCAGAAACGCGGCGGCGACGGCCCGAAATGGGGCTACATCAAGCAGCTGCTGACCAGCCGCATGCTGCTGGGCGTCTACCTCGGCCAGTACTGCATCAACGCCATCACCTACTTCTTCCTCACCTGGTTCCCGGTGTACCTGGTGCAGGAGCGCGGCATGACCATCCTCAAGGCCGGCTTCATCGCTTCGTTGCCAGCGGTATGCGGCTTCATCGGCGGGGTGCTGGGCGGGGTGCTGTCGGACTGGCTGCTGCGCCGCGGCAACTCGTTGACCTTCTCGCGCAAGCTGCCGATCGTCTGCGGCCTGCTGCTGTCGACCACCATGGTGTTCTGCAACTACGTCGAGGCCGAGTGGATGGTGGTCGGCTTCATGACCCTGGCGTTCTTCGGCAAGGGCATCGGCGCCCTGGGCTGGGCGGTGGTCGCCGACACCTCGCCCAAGCAGATCGCCGGCCTGTCGGGCGGGCTGTTCAACACCTTCGGCAACATCGCCTCGATCACCACGCCGATCGTCATTGGCTACATCATCAGCGCCACCGGTTCGTTCAAATGGGCCCTGGTGTATGTGGGCGCCAACGCCCTGGTGGCAGTGTTCAGCTACCTGGTGATCGTCGGCCCGATCAAGCGCATCGAGCTCAAGGAGCCGCCCAAGCGCGAACCTACGCCCGACGCCGAACTGGCCCGCCAGTAAGCCGGACACGTCGGCGCCCAACGGCGCTGGCGACAGCACCACGCCTGAGAGACAAGACAAGAAGGGCCTGACCATGCAGTTGATCGAACATTCCGAGTCGCCCCGCTACGTGCGCCTGCACCCCGACGACAACGTCGTGGTGGTGGTCAACGACGGCGGCCTGGGCGAAGGCGCGCGCTTTGCCGATGGCCTGACCCTGGTCGAGGGCGTGCCGCAGAGCCACAAGGTTGCCACCGTGGACATCCGCAAGGGCGAGGCGGTGCGCCGCTATGGCCAGGTCATCGGCCATGCCCTGGCCGACCTGCGCCAGGGCAGTTGGGTCAAGGAAGATCAACTGGCGATGCCGGCCGCGCCCGAGCTTGCCAGCCTGCCACGCTGCGACGCCGTGCCCGCCGCCCTGCCGCCACTCGACGGCTTCACCTTCGAGGGCTACCGCAACGCCGACGGCAGCGTCGGCACCCGCAATATCCTCGGCATCACCACCACCGTGCAGTGCGTGACCGGCGTGCTCGACCACGCGGTCAAGCGTATCCGCGCCGAACTGCTGCCCCGCTACCCCAATGTCGACGATGTGGTCGCCCTCACCCACAGCTACGGCTGCGGCGTGGCGATCAACGCCCGCGACGCCTACATCCCGATCCGCACCGTGCGCAACCTGGCGCGCAACCCCAATCTTGGCGGCGAGGCGCTGGTCATCAGCCTGGGCTGCGAAAAGCTCCAGGCCGGCCAGGTGATGCACGACGGCGATCCGTCTGTGGACCTCAGCGAGCCGTGGCTGTACCGCCTGCAGGATGCGACGCTGGGCTTCGGCGAGATGATCGAGCAGATCATGGCCCTGGCCGAGACCCGCCTGAAAAAGCTCGACCAGCGCCGCCGCGAGAGCGTGCCGGCCAGCGAACTGATCCTCGGCATGCAGTGCGGCGGCAGCGACGCCTTCTCCGGCATCACCGCCAACCCGGCGCTGGGCTATGCCGCCGACCTGCTGGTGCGCGCCGGCGCGACGGTGCTGTTCTCGGAAGTTACCGAGGTGCGCGACGCCATCTACATGCTCACCTCCCGCGCCGAAACGCCGGAGGTCGCCGAAGCATTGGTGCGCGAAATGGACTGGTACGACCGCTACCTGCAGCAGGGCGCCGCTGATCGCAGCGCCAACACCACGCCGGGCAACAAGAAAGGCGGCTTGTCCAACATCGTCGAAAAAGCCCTGGGCTCGATCATCAAGTCCGGCAGCGGCGCGATCCAGGGCGTGCTCGGGCCCGGCGAGCGGGTAACGCGCAAGGGCCTGATCTTCTGCGCCACCCCGGCCAGCGACTTCGTCTGCGGCACCTTGCAGCTGGCGGCCGGGATGAACCTGCATGTGTTCACCACTGGTCGCGGCACGCCCTATGGCCTGGCCATGGCGCCGGTGGTCAAGGTGTGCACCCGCAGCGAGCTGGCCCAGCGCTGGCCGGACCTCATCGACATCGACGCCGGGCGCATCGCCAGCGGCCGGGCGAGCATCGAGGAGCTGGGCTGGGAGCTGTTCCATTACTACCTGGACGTGGCCAGTGGCCGCAGGCAGACCTGGGCCGAACAACACCAGCTGCACAACGACATCACCCTGTTCAATCCGGCCCCCATCACCTGACGAAGCGTGCCTGGGCCCTTCGCCGACAACACGCCCCCTATGGGAGCCGGCTTGCCGGCGAAACGAGTGCGTAGCACTCGCCCAGTGCCCTGAACCCAGCCATTCATCTACAGGAGCATTCCATGCCCGAAATCCTCGGCCACAACTTCATCGCCGGCCAGCGCAGCGCCCTTGGCCCGCAACGCCTGCACAGCCTCGACGCCACCAGCGGCGAAGCCCTGCCCTACAGCTTCGCCCAGGCCACCGAGGGCGAAGTCGACCGTGCCGCCCGCGCCGCCGCCGACGCCTTCAGCGCGTTCCGCCAACTGCCCCCGGCCCGCCGCGCCGAGTTCCTCGAAGCCATCGCCGCCGAACTGGACGAACTCGACGACCACTTCGTCGCCATCGTCTGCCGTGAAACCGCCCTGCCCGCCGCGCGCATCCAGGGCGAGCGCGGCCGCACCAGCGGCCAGATGCGCCTGTTCGCCCAGGTGCTGCGTCGCGGCGACTACCTCGGCGCGCGCATCGACCTGGCGCTGCCCGAGCGTCAGCCGCTGCCACGGGTGGACATCCGCCAGATGCGCATCGGGGTCGGCCCGGTGGCGGTGTTCGGTGCCAGCAACTTCCCGCTGGCCTTCTCCACCGCCGGTGGCGACACTGCCGCGGCCCTGGCCGCCGGCTGCCCGGTGGTGTTCAAGGCCCACAGCGGCCATATGGCCACCGCCGACCTGGTGGCCTGCGCCATCCTGCGCGCCGCTGACCGCACCGGCATGCCCAAGGGCGTGTTCAACATGGTGTTCGGCGGTGGTGTCGGCGAATGGCTGGTCAAGCACCCGGCCATCCAGGCCGTCGGCTTCACCGGCTCGCTGAAGGGCGGCGACTCGCTGTGCCGCATGGCCGCCGAGCGGCCGCAACCGATTCCGGTGTTCGCCGAAATGTCCAGCATCAACCCGGTGATCGTCCTGCCCGGCGCCCTGGCCAAGCGCGGCGAGGCCATCGCCCGCGAACTGGCAGGCTCGGTGTGCCTGGGCGCCGGCCAGTTCTGCACCAATCCCGGGATGGTGATCGGCTTGCAGTCCTCAGGCTTCAGCCAACTGCTGGGCGAGTTGGGCCAGCACCTGGATCAGCAGGCCGGGCAGACGTTGCTCAATGCCGGCGGCCTGCGCAGTTATGTCGGCGGCCTGGAGCATCTGCAGGCCCACGCCGGCATCCAGCATCTGGCGGGCCAGCCGCAGCAAGGCGATCAGGCCCGCGCCCAGCTGTTCAAGGCCGATGCCCGCCTGCTGGCAGAGGCCGACCCGCTGCTGCAGGAGGAAGTGTTCGGCCCGGCCACGGTGGCCGTGGAGGTTGCCGACGAGGCACAGTTGCGCGCCGCCCTGCTCGGCCTGCGCGGCCAGCTCACCGCCACGTTGATCGGCGAGCCGGAGGATCTCGAAGCCTTTGCCTGGCTGGTGCCTCTGCTCGAAGAGAAGGTCGGGCGCATCCTGGTCAATGGCTACCCGACCGGGGTCGAGGTGTGCGACGCCATGGTCCATGGCGGGCCTTACCCGGCGACCTCGGACGCCCGTGGCACTTCGGTGGGAACGCTGGCGATCGATCGCTTCCTGCGGCCGGTGTGCTACCAGAACTACCCGCAGGCTTTGCTGCCGGAGGCGTTGCGTGACGGCAACCCGCTGGGCGTGCGGCGCCTGGTGAATGGGCAGTGGTCCGATCAAGCGATTTGAGCGCCCTGAAAGCGTCACTTGGGGCTGCTACGCAGCCCCTACCAAGGTGATCAGTCCCTTTGCGCCTCGGCCTCTTCATGGGCCTGGCGCAGGCGTTCGCGGCTGTTGCTCAGGTGCATGCGCATGGCCATCTTGGCGCCTTCGCTGTCGCGTCGGGCGATAGCCTCGTAGATCGCTTCGTGCTCGTGCATCAACCGGCTCATGTAATGCGCCTGGTCGTCATGGGCCAGGCGCGCCGAGTTGAGCCGGGTACGCGGGATGATGCTGGTGCCCAGGTGATTGATGATGTCGGCGAAGTAGTGATTGCCGCTGGCCTGGGCGATGCGCAGGTGGAACTGGAAGTCCGCCGACACCGCATCCGAGGCATGGGCCGCGCCCTCGTTGAGCTCGTCCAGCGCGGCGCGCATGCCGGCCAGTTGCTCGTCGCTGCGACGCTCGGCCGCGAGGCCTGCCGACTCGATCTCCAGGGCAATGCGCAACTCCAGCACCGCCAGCACCTCGCGCAGGGTGACGATGGTCGCCGGGTCGATACGAAAACCCCCGGTGCTTGGGGCGTCCAGCACAAAGGTGCCGATACCGTGGCGGGTCTCGACCTGGCCTGCGGCCTGCAGCCGCGAAATCGCCTCGCGCACCACGGTGCGGCTGACCCCTTCCTCGGCCATGATCTGCGATTCGGTGGGCAGCTTGTCGCCGCGCTTGAGCTGGCCGCTGCGAATGCGCTCGGTCAGCACCGTGACCAGTTCCTGGGCCAGACTGCGTGGCTTGCGCCGGGTCCGTGCCTGTACCTGCTGCTCTGTCATGCCCTGTCTGTCTGGTTGTGGAAGACAGGCGGGATGATAGCGCAAGCAGTTGTACGATCACATACGTCCGGGCGGGTTTTCATGCGCCCTGCCGCGCCGTCGAGGGCGAGTGGCCCATGACCTTGCGGTACAGGCTGGAAAATGCGCTGGGGCTCTCGTAGCCCAGGTCCAGGGCGATGGCCGTCACCGCCTCGCCCGCCGCCAGGCGTGTCACCGCCGCCATCAGGCAGGCCTGCTGGCGCCATTGGCCGAACGACAGCCCGGTCTGCTCGCGAAAACGCCGGCTGAAGGTGCGCGGGCTGCAGTTGAGTTGACGCGCCCAGGCCTCGGCGCGGGCATGGATCAACGGCTGCGCCAGGAACGCCTGGCACAGGGCCGCCAAACGTGGCTCCGTCGGCATCGGCGCGAACAGCGGCAGGCGCTCGGCCTGGCCCAGCTCGTGCAGCAGCAGCCCCAGCAGCAGGCCGTCGCGCCCCGCCTCATCATGCAGGGCCGGCACCTCGGCGCTGGCCAGCAACAGCTGGTGCAGCAGCGGCTCGACACGCAATGCCTCGCATAGCCGGCTCGGGCGGGGCAGCGCTGTCGGCTCGATGTACAGGCTGCGGGTACTCACGCCGCGCATGCGCACCTGATGCGGCTTGCCGGGAGGAATCCACACGCCGCTGCCGGGTGGAATGACCCAGGCGCCATCGTCGGTCAGCACCTCCATCAGCCCGCTCATCCCATACAGAAATTGCGCCCGGCGATGGACATGCCTGGGCAACAGGGTGTCGGGCGGATAATCAGTGGCGATGGCCAGTACCGCACGGGGGGTGGCATCGATCTGGGACAGGGGAACATTGCGCATGACAGCAGGCTCTGGCCGTAATGCGATGATTATTGGCCAACTGGCGCAAGCCGGCCAAGAGGCAGGTGCCTACGCTGGGAGCCCCTGTCCTGGCCCTGAGGCTGTTCCCATGCTCTACCCCCTGCTTGGCCTGTTCGGCCTGTGTGCCGGCGTCACCACCTTGCTGTTCGGCTTCGGCGGCGGGTTCTTCGCCGTGCCGCTGCTCTATGCCCTGCTGCTCACCAGCCACGGCGCCGGCACGGCCGTGGCGGAGCATGCCATGCAGATCGCCGTGGCCACCTCGGCCACGGTGATGATCTTCAGCAGCGCCCTGGCCACCTGGCGCCACCACCGCGCCGGCAGCCTGCGTTGGGACCTGGTGCGCCCCCTGGCGCCGGCCATTGCCGTCGGGGCCCTGCTCGGCGCCTGGGCCGCCCTGTACGTGACCAGCGCCTGGCTGCGCGGGCTGTTCATCGCCTACCTGCTGCTCAGCCTGCTCGATGCCTGGCTGCGCCCGGGCTTTGTCCGCACAGGCGGGCAGGCCCGGGCTGCGATGAGCCATGCCAGCGCGACCCTGGCCGGCCTGCCCATCGGCGCGCTGGCGGCGCTGCTCGGCGTGGGTGGCAGCGTGATGACCGTGCCGCTGATGCGCCGCCGCGGCGCCAGCATGCGCACCGCCACCGCCATGGCCAATCCGCTGTCGCTGCCCATGGCCCTGGCGGCCACGCTGGTCTATGCCCTGGTACCGAGCAACCAGACTGACCTGGGCGCCGGCCTGCTAGGGCTGGTAGACCTGCGCGCCGCCCTGGTGATGACGGTCGGTGCCTGGCTGGGCATGCACCTGGCCGCGCCGTTGCTGGGGCGCATCCCCGACCACGTGCATGCCCGGGCCTACCTGGCGCTGCTGGCCTGCGTACTGTTGGTGATGCTGCTCGTTGGCGATTGAGCCTGGCCATCGGTCATGCCCGCGCTGTAGGCTGCGACCTGCTCTCTCCAAGGAAGGAAACCGCATGAAGACGTTTGATCGCCTGCTGCTCGCCACTGGCCTGCTCATCCCGCTCTGGCTGCTGTCGGGCGTTGGCCTGACCGCCCTGGCCTATCCCTGCTACGACCATCTGCAGCAGGCCATGAGCCAGCTCGGCGCGGTCGGCGCGCCGACCCATGGCTTCTCGCCCTGGGTCAACAACTTCCCCCTGGCGTTGCTCTTCGGCCTGTTCGCCTGGGGCCTGGCGCGGCGCTGGCGGTACTCGGGGCTGGCTCGGTTGAGCGCCGGGCTGGTGCTGTTGCACGCTGTCGGAAGCCTGGGTACCGGCTGGTTCCCCTGCGACCAGGGCTGCACGCCGCTGGAGCCGTCGTTCTCGCAACAGATGCATAACCTCAGCGGCCTGCTGATGTTCCTCTCGCTGACCCTGGCCAGCGTGCTGTGGATCTGGCTGGGCAAACGCGTGGCAGGCTCCCCGTGGCTGGGAAGGTGGTCGCTGCTGTGCTCGGTGCTGGCGATAATCACCGTGGTGCTGATGGCCAAAGCCGCGCAAGGCGGTGAACTGTTCGGCCTGTACCAGCGCCTCAACTACGGCATCAGCGTGTTGTGGGTTGCCGCCCTGGCCCTGCAATCGTTGCGCTGGCGTTCCCGCGATGGACTGCAAATGGCCATCGCCTGACGGCAAACTGCTGGCCCCCAGGCGTCGAAAGCGCGGGCAAACTTTGTTTTCCTTCAGATGCTTAGGACAGCAACATGCGCGTAATTCTAGCAACCGTGGCTGGCTGCCTGCTGGCCACCACCGCCTTTGGCGCCCAAGCCAGGGCACTGAGCCAGAACGATCGCCAGGTGTGCGGCTGGGGCGCGCAGATCGCCGCCGAGGCGCAACAGGCCAAGCTTTCCGGGGTGACCCTGTATGCCACGCGCAAGAAGCTGCAGGTACGCAAGTTCGCCAAGCCATGGATGCGCATGACGGCGTTCGGGATCACCGAGCAGACGTACAACAGCCGCTCGCGGCTTAAGCCGGCGGCGATCAAGCAGACGTACTACGAGCAATGTGCCCAACATGCAGTTGCTAAAAAATAGTTCATATAATTCAAATATTTATGAGCCATATGAAATGTAATTTATTAGCATATATTGAAGTGGTTTCGAGGTATTCGGCGGCGTAATCGGCAGCCGAGGGAGCGGGCTTGCCCAACGATCTGGCCAAGCTGCCATCGCGGGACAAGCCCCCTCCCACAACACCTCCCTGTCAATCAGGCCTGTCGATCAAGGCTCCGCAATCCCCGTGGTATCGCCGATCAGTGTCTGCGCCTTGAGCGGCAGCGGTGCCGCCTTGCGCAGCGCCGCCACCTGCCCTGCGGTCACCGCCGCGGCCTGGTTGCCCCAGCTGCTGCGAATGAAGTTGACCACATCGGCCACCTGCTGGTCCGACAGCCGCCAGCCGAAGCCGGGCATGCTGAACGTCGACGGCGCGCTCGCCGTGGCCGGCAGGGTCGCGCCTTCCAGCACGATGTGGATCAGCGAGGTGGCGTCCTGCCCCTGCACCACCGGATTGCCCGCCAGCGCCGGGAACACCCGGGCATAGCCCTGGCCGTCGGTACGGTGGCAAGCCCCGCAGTTGTCCACGTACAACGCCGCGCCCGTCTTGCCGTCATTGCCTTGCCACAGCGCCCGGGCCACGCTGGGGTCCGCCTGGAACGGCTGGTCGTCCGGGTTGGTCGGCGGCAAGGTCTTCAGGTAGCGGGCAATGGCCGTCAGGTCGGCATCGCTCATGTACTGCATGCTGTGCTCGACCACGTCGCTCATGCCGCCGAACACCGCCGTGCGCTCGTTGCGGCCGGTCTTGAGGAAGGCGACGATCTGCGCCTCGTTCCAACTGCCCAGGCCGTCCTTGTGGTCGCCGCGCAGGCTCTTGGCGATCCAGCCCTCGAGCGGTGCGCTGCCGGCCAGGAAAGCGTCGCCATCGGTGGTATCCAATGCCTTTTCCTGCAGGGTGATCGCCCGTGGCGTATGACAGGCGCCGCAATGGCCCAGCCCTTCGACCAGGTAGGCACCCCGCGCCACCACCGGATCACGCCCTGCGGCTTCGACCGGCTTGACCTCGGGCGCGAACAACCCACGCCAGAACGCCAGCGGCCAGCGCATGCTCAATGGCCAAGGGATGTCGCTGGCCTTGTTCTGCTGCGCCACCGGCTGCACGCCATGCATGAAGTAGGCATACAGCGCCTGCATGTCCTGATCGCTGACCCGGGCATAGGACGGGTATGGCATGGCCGGATACAGCGTACTGCCATCCTTGCCGATGCCCTGGCGCACGGCGCGCTCGAAGTCTTCGTAGCGGTACTGGCCGATGCCGCTGACGTGCGGGGTGATGTTGGTCGAATAGAGGGTGCCGATTGGCGTCTCCATCGGCAGCCCGCCGGCGAAGGGCTTGCCGCCCTTGGCGGTGTGGCAGGCCACGCAGTCGCCGGCACGGGCCAGGTACTCGCCCTGCTTGACCAAGGCGGGATCGACGCCGTCGGCGGCATGCAGCAAGGTGCTCGCCCCCAGGCCGAGCATGGCGATGAACAGTGTCTTGAGTTTCATGACCGGCCTCCTCATGCCTGCACCAGTGGGCCGGGGTTCTTCAGGTAGCGTTCGCGGATCGCCCGCGCCGACCAGTAGGTCAACGCCGCCACCAGCCCGGTGGGGTTGTAGCCCAGGCCCTGGGGGAAGGCCGAGGCGCCAGGCACGAACACGTTGTGCACGTCCCAGCATTGCAGGTAGCGATTGAGCGCGCTGGTCTTCGGGTCGGTGCCCATGATTGCGCCGCCATTGAGGTGGGTGGTCTGGTAGGTGGAGGCATCGAAGTGCTGGCCGAAGGCCTTTTTCCCCGCGCTGATCGCCTTGGGCCCCATGGCCTCGGCGATCTTGCCCATGCGCTCGACCATGAAGCGGTTCATCTTCACGTCGTTGTCCTTCCAGTCGAAGGTCATGCGCAGCAACGGCTGGCCGTAGGCGTCCTTGTACACCGGGTCCAGGTCGAGGTAGTTGTCGCGGTAGGACTGGTGCGCGCCGTGGGCGTCCATCGACAGCATGTGCCGGTAGCTGTCGGCCACCGCGGCCTTCCAGGCGCTGCCCCATTTCGGCGTGCCCGGCGGCACCTTGGTGCCAGAGATAGGCTTGGCGCCCGCCTGGTTGACCCAGAACGGCGAGCCGCCGACGAAACCGTGGGGGCCATGGTCGAAGTTGTCGGCGTTGAAATCGTCCACCGCCACACCGTTGCCGCCGGCACCGATGAAGGGGTTGGTGTGGTGGCTGTCGCGGTCGAAGAACGCGGTCACGGTGGAGATGTTCTGGTAGGCAAAATTGCGCCCCACCACCCCCTGGTTGCTGACCGGATCGTAAGGCTTGCCGATGCCCGAGAGCAGCATCAGGCGCACATTGTTGTACTGGAAGGCACCGAGGATCACCAGGTCGGCCGCTTGCTCGACCTCGCGCCCCTGGCTGTCGACATAGGTCACGCCGGTGGCCAGGCGTTTGTCCTCGGTCAGGTTGACCCGCAGCACATGGGCGTTGTTGCGCAACTCGAAGTTGGGCACCTGGCGCAGGGCCGGCAGGATGTTCACGTTGGGCGAGGCCTTGGAGTACATGTAGCAGGCATAGCCGCTGCAATAACCGCAGAAGTTGCACGGCCCCATCTGCGCGCCGTAGGGGTTGGTGTACGGCCCGGAGGTGTTGGCCGACGGCAGGTTGTAGGGGTGATAACCGACTTCACGGGCGGCCTTCTCGAACAGTTGTGCCGACACGGTGTTCTTCTGCGCCACCAGCGGGAAGTCGCTGGAGCGGTCGGCGGCGAACGGGTTGCCGCCCTTGTCGCGGCCCACCACCTGGCCCTTGATCGACCAGGCCGTGCCGGAGGTGCCGAACACTTTCTCGGCGAAATCGAAGTATGGCTCCAGCTCTTCGTAGCTCACGCCGAAGTCCTGGATGGTCATGCCTTCAGGGATGAAGGCCTTGCCGTAGCGCTCCTCATAGTGGCTGCGCAGGCGCAGCTCAACCGGGTCGACGCGAAAATGCACGCCGGACCAGTGCAGCCCCGCCCCACCCGTGCCGGTGCCGGGCAGGAAGGCGCCGAACTGGCGATACGGCACGGCCACGTCGTTGACGCTGTGGCGCAGGGTCACGGTCTCGCGGGAGATGTCCATGAACAGCTTCTTGCGCGAGTTGTAGGTCAGCTCGTCCATGGTCTGCGGGTAGACGCCGTCCGGGTAGGTATCCCGGGCCGGGCCTCGCTCTAGGGCAACCACCTGCAGGCCGGCCTCTGTCAGCTCCTTGGCCATGATTGCCCCGGCCCAGCCGAACCCGACGATGACCACATCGACTTTTTTCATCTGGCTCATGCTTCAACCCCGCTCGCCGCTGATGGAGACCGGCGGGAACGGATAACGCTCGTCGCGCTCCACCCAGTCCATGAAATCGGCGCGGGCGCCGGGGAAGCCCACCAGCTTCCAGCCGACCAACCCCTGGTTGCCGCCGTGCAGCGGGTCGCTGAAAAAGCCTTCGCGGGTGTTGAGCCAGAGCATGTTGAAGAAGGTGGCCGCCGGCAACGAGGCAAACGTCGCCGTGCCGCCGTCCAGGGCTTCCAGTACCTGCTGCTGGTGCGCAAGACCGAGCTGGGCGAACGCCTTGCCGAACTGCGCCTTGCACCAGGCGTCGGTCTCGGCGATGCCCAGCCGGTAGATCTCCTGGGGGTTGAGCTTGAGCTGGTAGCCCAGCTCGCTGGGGGCGTCGGGGTGGAATGGCCCCTGCATGTACCACAGCCCGCCACTGCCGTAGCGGGTGTTGAGCTGGCGGTCGATGAACTCGGGTACGCCGGCATCGGCCGCGCCCGCGCCCAGGGCATCAGTGGGTATGAGCACGGCCACGGCGGCGCTGACGAAGGCCCACTCCTCCTGGGTGAAGAAGGTCGGCTGGTAGGCGCGCGCGGTAACCGGCCGGGCCGGTTCGGCGGCTGCCGGGGTGGCACTGTCGGCGAGCACTGCACCGCCCAGTCCCGTGCTGGCGAGGGTCGCCACCGGGATCAGGGTCAGGGATTGGCGCAGGAACGCCCGGCGCGCCGGTTGCACGGAGGCGGGTTGGTCCTTGGACATGAGGATGTCTCTCTGTTGATCAGGTCATACGGGAATCGTCGCCCTTTTCGCCAATGGAGATCCCGGCGCCGGGGGGGGCGCGGGGGCGGCGGGGGGGGGGGGGGGGCGGGGGGGAGGAACGGGGGGGGCGGGGGGGCCCCCGCCGGGAACAACCAAAACAACCGAGGG
>NZ_JBSSEW010000042.1:0-15704 GCF_054062095.1 Pseudomonas sp. TE6288 | reverse complement strand
AACATCCAGATGACTGTCACCCTGATCAAGACCATCGCAATGGAAGACGGTCTGCGTTTCGCCATCCGTGAAGGCGGTCGTACCGTCGGCGCCGGTGTCGTAGCAAAAATTATCGAATAAGTAGTTGATTTACTTGATCAGGCCGGTATAATGGCCGGCCTGATACAGCGTTACAGGTCAGTAGCTCAATTGGCAGAGCGACGGTCTCCAAAACCGTAGGTTGGGGGTTCGATTCCCTCCTGACCTGCCATTCACCTCGGTGTGATTGGCTTTCTTCTTACAGGATCCTCCCCGATGACTCCCAAAACTGAAGCCCAAGAATCGCGTTTCGACTTGTTCAAGTGGCTGGCTGTAGTGGCTTTGGTGGTTGTCGCCGTTGTGGGTAATCAGTATTACTCCGCGTCGCCGATCCTGTACCGCGTTCTTGCACTTCTCGCCCTGGCTGCGGTTGCAGGCTTCGTTGCCTTGCAGACTGCGAAGGGTAAGTCGTTCTTCACGCTGGCGAAGGAAGCGCGGACCGAGATCCGTAAAGTCGTGTGGCCGACCCGCCAAGAAACCACTCAGACCACGCTGATTGTCGTGGCTGTTGTTCTGGTTATGGCACTGCTGCTGTGGGGGCTCGACTCCCTGCTCGGCTGGGCGGTCTCCTTGATTGTTGGCTAAGGGTGTCCCGTGGCTAAGCGTTGGTACGTAGTGCATGCTTACTCGGGTTACGAGAAGCATGTGATGCGCTCCCTGATCGAGCGCGTCAAGCTGGCTGGCATGGAAGACGAATTCGGCGAGATCCTGGTCCCGACCGAAGAAGTCGTTGAAATGCGCAACGGCCAGAAGCGCAAGAGCGAGCGCAAATTCTTCCCTGGCTATGTATTGGTCCAGATGGAAATGAACGAAGGGACTTGGCACCTTGTCAAGGACACCCCTCGGGTCATGGGTTTCATTGGTGGTACCGCAGACAAGCCTGCGCCGATCACTGATAAAGAGGCCGAGGCAATCCTCCGTCGCGTTGCCGATGGTAGTGACAAGCCGAAGCCGAAGACGTTGTTCGAGCCGGGTGAAGTGGTTCGAGTCGTTGATGGTCCGTTTGCTGACTTCAATGGCACCGTCGAAGAGGTTAACTACGAAAAGAGCCGCCTGCAGGTTGCAGTGCTTATTTTCGGTCGCTCTACTCCGGTGGAGCTCGAGTTCGGCCAGGTCGAGAAGGTCTAGCAGGACGAAGCATCCCATACCCCGCAGCCCTATGTGCTGCGGGGTTTTGTCGTCACTGGGATAAAACGCAAGTCATCCGGGGAGCCATCTGGCGTTTGTACCCGATTTTGGAGTAGCTCATGGCTAAGAAGATTCAGGCTTACATCAAGCTGCAAGTAAAGGCCGGCCAGGCCAACCCAAGCCCACCCGTTGGTCCAGCACTGGGTCAACACGGTGTTAACATCATGGAATTCTGCAAGGCCTTCAACGCCCGTACTCAGGGTCAAGAGCCAGGTCTGCCGACTCCAGTGATCATCACTGTCTACAGTGACCGTAGCTTCACCTTCGAAACCAAGAGCACCCCTGCCTCGGTTCTGCTGAAGAAAGCTGCTGGCCTGACCAGTGGTTCGGCTCGCCCGAACACCGTTAAAGTCGGTACCGTTACCCGCGCTCAGCTGGAAGACATCGCGAAAGCCAAACAGGCTGACCTGACTGCCGCTGACCTGGACGCTGCTGTACGCACCATCGCTGGCTCTGCCCGCAGCATGGGCCTGAACGTGGAGGGTGTGTAATGGCTAAGCTGACCAAGCGCCAAAAGGCAATCGCCGAAAAAATCGAAGCAGGCAAGGCCTACAACTTCGAAGAAGCGGCAACTCTGCTGGCCTCGCTGCCTGCTGCCAAGTTCGTCGAGTCCTACGACATCGCCGTCAACCTCGGTGTTGACCCGCGTAAATCCGACCAGGTCGTACGTAGCGCTACCGTGCTGCCGCACGGCACTGGCAAGACCGTACGTGTTGCCGTCTTCACCCAGGGCCCGGCTGCTGAAGCCGCTCTGGCTGCCGGCGCTGACCGCGTAGGTATGGACGATCTGGCTGCCGAAATGAAAGGCGGCGACCTGAACTATGACGTCGTCATCGCATCGCCTGATGCCATGCGTGTTGTAGGTCAGCTGGGTCAGGTTCTGGGTCCTCGCGGCCTGATGCCTAACCCGAAAGTCGGTACCGTTACCCCAGACGTAGCCACTGCCGTGAAAAACGCCAAGGCTGGTCAGGTTCGCTACCGTACCGACAAGAACGGTATCATCCACACCTCCGTTGGCAAGATCGGCTTTGAAGCTGGCAAGCTGAAGGAAAACGTTGAAGCCCTGATCGCTGATCTGAAGCGTATCAAGCCGGCTTCCTCGAAAGGTATCTACGTCAAGCGCGTTACCCTGAGCACCACCATGGGCCCAGGTCTGATCATCGATCAGAGCTCGCTGGACGTGTAAGACCATGCCGGCGGGTGTAAGCTCGCCGGCAGCAAAAATTGGGGTCCCTGCCTGGCGGGGGCTATCCAAGACCGTAGGCGGCGCAAGCCTTAAACAACCAGCCTACGCAGATGGTGCTCCCGGTTCCTTACCGAATCAGACACCAAAACGACATCCGGCTTCGGCCAGATGAAACGGTAACAAGCAGGAGTTTTACCCGTGGCAATTAAACTCGAAGACAAGAAGGCCATCGTCGCTGAAGTCAACGAGGCTGCCAAAGTCGCTCTGTCCGCTGTCGTGGCTGATGCCCGTGGTGTGACTGTAGGCGCAATGACCGGACTCCGTAAAGAGGCTCGTGAAGCTGGCGTATACGTACGTGTCGTACGTAACACCCTGCTCAAGCGCGCTGTTGCCGACACTGAATTCAGTGTCCTCAACGACGCCTTCACTGGCCCGACCCTGATCGCTTTCTCCAACGAACACCCGGGCGCCGCTGCTCGTCTGTTCAAAGAGTTCGCCAAGGGTCAGGACAAGTTCGAGATCAAGGCAGCTGCGTTTGACGGCAAGTTCATTGCAGCGAACCAGATCGACGTGTTGGCTACCCTGCCGACCCGCGACGAAGCCATCGCGAAGCTGATGAGCGTGATTCAAGGCGCTACCAGCAAGCTGGCCCGTACCCTGGCAGCCATTCGCGACCAGAAAGAAGCCACCGCTGCCTAAGGCACCGGAAACTCTTTCAAATCATACGTTTAATTTGATAGCTGCGTAGGCTGTCACCCCAATACAGGATTTAAGTCATGTCTCTGACTAACGAGCAAATCATCGAAGCAATCGGCCAGAAAACCGTTCTGGAAGTTGTTGAGCTGATCAAAGCAATGGAAGAAACCTTCGGCGTTACCGCTGCTGTTGCCGCTGCCGGCCCAGCTGCTGCCGCTGCCGTTGTTGAAGAGCAAACCGAGTTCAACGTTGTTCTGGTTGAAGCCGGCGACAAGAAAGTAAACGTGATCAAGGCCGTTCGCGAGCTGACTGGTCTGGGCCTGAAAGAAGCCAAAGAGAAAGTCGATGGCGCTCCTCAGGTTGTAGCTGAAGGCGTTTCGAAAGAAGCCGCTGAAGACGCTAAGAAGAAGCTGGAAGAAGCAGGCGCTAAAGTCGAGCTGAAGTAATTTCGACTTTGCGATGCCAGCCCGAGCGTCAAGCGAAGGGCTGATGGCTGGTGGCTTATGCCACCGGCCTTTTTCCGTTATTGGTGGCCGATCAGGTCGGCCCCGATAACGAGCTGCAAGACACCCAAGAGGGTGGCGCAAACCAAAGGGTTTGCACGATTTTCTGGCTGCTCCCGCCGGGAGATGCCAAACAAGCAGGTGACCAAGCTGGGGAATGCTGATGGCTTACTCATACACTGAGAAAAAACGTATCCGCAAGGACTTTAGCAAGTTGCCGGACGTCATGGATGTGCCGTACCTCCTGGCCATCCAGCTGGATTCGTATCGCGAATTCCTGCAGGCGGGAGCATCCAAGGATCAGTTCCGCGACGTCGGTCTGCATGCGGCCTTCAAATCGGTATTCCCGATCATCAGCTACTCCGGCAATGCTGCCCTGGAGTACGTCGGCTATCGCCTGGGCGAGCCGGCTTTCGATGTGAAGGAATGTGTCCTGCGCGGTGTGACCTTCGCGGTCCCGCTGCGGGTGAAGGTGCGCCTGATCATCTTCGACAAGGAATCGTCGAATAAAGCGATCAAGGACATCAAAGAGCAAGAAGTCTACATGGGTGAAATTCCCCTGATGACTGAAAACGGTACCTTCGTTATCAACGGTACCGAGCGTGTGATCGTCTCCCAGCTGCACCGTTCGCCTGGTGTGTTCTTCGACCACGACCGTGGCAAGACGCACAGCTCCGGTAAGCTGCTGTACTCCGCGCGCATCATCCCTTACCGCGGTTCGTGGCTGGACTTCGAGTTCGACCCGAAAGACTGCGTGTTCGTACGTATCGACCGTCGCCGCAAACTGCCGGCCTCGGTACTGCTGCGTGCCCTGGGTTACAGCACCGAAGAGGTTCTGAACACCTTCTACACCACCAACGTGTTCCACCTTTCCGGCGAGAAGCTCAGCCTGGAACTGGTGCCTCAGCGTCTGCGTGGTGAAGTTGCGGTCATGGATATCCATGACGACAGCGGCAAGGTCATCGTCGAGCAAGGCCGCCGTATTACCGCGCGCCACATCAACCAGCTGGAAAAGGCTGGCGTGAAAGAGCTCGACGTTCCGCTGGAGTACGTACTGGGTCGCACCACCGCCAAGGCGATCGTGCATCCGGCTACCGGCGAGATCATTGCCGAGTGCAACACCGAGCTGACCACCGACCTGCTGGTGAAGATCGCCAAGGCCCAGGTCGTTCGCGTCGAGACGCTGTACACCAACGACATCGACTGCGGTCCGTTCATTTCCGATACGCTGAAGATCGACACCACCAGCAACCAACTGGAAGCGCTGGTCGAGATCTACCGCATGATGCGTCCAGGCGAGCCGCCAACCAAGGACGCCGCCGAGACCCTGTTCAACAACCTGTTCTTCAGCGCCGAGCGTTACGATCTGTCCGCTGTTGGCCGCATGAAGTTCAACCGTCGTATCGGTCGCACCGAGATCGAAGGTTCGGGCGTGCTGAGCAAGGAAGACATCGTCGAGGTCCTCAAGACCCTGGTCGATATCCGTAACGGCAAAGGCATCGTCGACGACATCGACCACCTGGGTAACCGTCGCGTCCGTTGCGTCGGCGAGATGGCCGAGAACCAGTTCCGCGTTGGCCTGGTGCGTGTTGAACGCGCGGTCAAAGAGCGTCTGTCTATGGCTGAAAGCGAAGGCCTGATGCCGCAGGACCTGATCAACGCCAAGCCGGTTGCGGCGGCGGTGAAAGAGTTCTTCGGCTCCAGCCAGCTTTCGCAGTTCATGGACCAGAACAACCCGCTTTCCGAGATCACCCACAAGCGCCGCGTCTCCGCACTCGGCCCGGGCGGTCTGACCCGTGAGCGTGCTGGCTTCGAAGTCCGTGACGTACACCCGACCCACTACGGCCGCGTGTGCCCGATCGAGACTCCTGAAGGTCCGAACATCGGTCTGATCAACTCCCTGGCGGCCTATGCCCGCACCAACCAGTACGGCTTCCTGGAAAGCCCGTACCGTGTGGTGAAGGAAGGCGTGGTCAGCGACGACATCGTGTTCCTGTCCGCCATCGAAGAGGCCGATCACGTGATCGCCCAGGCTTCGGCCGCGATGAACGACAAGAAGCAGCTGATCGATGAGCTGGTAGCTGTTCGTCACCTGAACGAATTCACCGTCAAGGCGCCGGAAGACGTCACCCTGATGGACGTTTCGCCGAAGCAGGTAGTTTCGGTTGCCGCGTCGCTGATTCCGTTCCTCGAGCACGACGACGCCAACCGTGCGTTGATGGGTTCCAACATGCAGCGTCAGGCTGTACCGACCCTGCGCGCCGACAAGCCGCTGGTAGGTACCGGCATGGAGCGCAACGTTGCCCGTGACTCCGGTGTCTGCGTGGTTGCTCGCCGCGGTGGTGTGATCGACTCGGTCGACGCCAGCCGTATCGTCGTGCGCGTTGCCGACGACGAAGTCGAGACTGGTGAAGCAGGTGTGGATATCTACAACCTGACCAAATACACCCGCTCCAACCAGAACACCTGCATCAACCAGCGTCCGCTGGTCAGCAAGGGTGACAAGGTTGCGCGTGGCGACATCATGGCCGACGGCCCGTCCACCGACATGGGTGAACTGGCACTGGGTCAGAACATGCGCATCGCGTTCATGGCGTGGAACGGCTTCAACTTCGAAGACTCCATCTGCCTGTCCGAGCGTGTGGTTCAGGAAGACCGCTTCACCACGATCCACATCCAGGAACTGACCTGTGTGGCCCGTGACACCAAGCTTGGCCCAGAGGAAATCACCGCGGACATCCCGAACGTCGGTGAAGCTGCGCTGAACAAGCTGGACGAAGCCGGTATCGTCTACGTGGGTGCCGAAGTCGGCGCTGGCGACATTCTGGTCGGCAAGGTCACTCCGAAAGGCGAGACCCAGCTGACTCCGGAAGAAAAACTGCTGCGTGCGATCTTCGGTGAGAAGGCCAGCGACGTCAAAGACACCTCCCTGCGTGTGCCGACCGGCACCAAGGGTACCGTCATCGACGTACAGGTCTTCACCCGTGATGGCGTCGAGCGCGACAGCCGCGCCCTGGCCATCGAGAAGATGCAGCTGGACGAGATCCGCAAGGACCTCAACGAAGAGTTCCGCATCGTCGAAGGCGCGACCTTCGAGCGTCTGCGTTCGGCTCTGAACGGCCAGGTGGTTGACGGTGGCGCGGGCCTGAAGAAAGGCACCGTGATCAGCGACGACGTGCTGAACGGTCTGGAGCACGGCCAGTGGTTCAAACTGCGCATGGCCGAAGATGCACTGAACGAGCAGCTGGAAAAGGCTCAGCAGTACATCGTCGATCGCCGTCGCCTGCTGGATGACAAGTTCGAAGACAAGAAGCGCAAGCTGCAGCAGGGCGATGACCTGGCTCCGGGCGTACTGAAGATCGTCAAGGTCTACCTGGCAATCCGCCGTCGCATCCAGCCGGGTGACAAGATGGCCGGTCGTCACGGTAACAAGGGTGTCGTCTCGGTAATCATGCCGGTCGAAGACATGCCGCACGACGCCAACGGTACTCCGGTCGACGTCGTACTGAACCCGCTGGGCGTACCTTCGCGTATGAACGTCGGTCAGATCCTTGAAACCCACCTGGGCCTCGCGGCCAAGGGCCTGGGCGAGAAGATCGACCGCATGATCGAAGAGCAGCGCAAAGCCGCTGAACTGCGCACCTTCCTCACCGAGATCTACAACGAGATCGGTGGTCGTCAGGAGAACCTGGAAGAGTTCACCGACGAAGAGATCATCGCCCTGGCGAACAACCTGAAGAAGGGCGTGCCGATGGCCACTCCAGTCTTCGACGGTGCCAAGGAGCGTGAGATCAAGGCCATGCTGAAACTGGCAGATCTGCCAGAGAGCGGCCAGATGGTGCTGTTCGATGGCCGTACCGGCAACAAGTTCGAGCGTCCGGTGACCGTTGGTTACATGTACATGCTCAAGCTGAACCACTTGGTGGACGACAAGATGCACGCGCGTTCCACTGGTTCCTACAGCCTGGTTACCCAGCAGCCGCTGGGTGGTAAGGCGCAGTTCGGTGGTCAGCGTTTCGGGGAGATGGAAGTGTGGGCGCTGGAAGCATACGGCGCGGCATACACCCTGCAAGAAATGCTCACAGTGAAGTCGGACGACGTGAACGGCCGTACCAAGATGTACAAGAACATCGTGGATGGCGATCACCGTATGGAGCCGGGCATGCCCGAGTCCTTCAACGTGTTGATCAAAGAGATCCGTTCCCTCGGTATCGATATCGATCTGGAAACCGAATAACACGTGACGCGAGGGGAGTGGGCAGGTAATGCCCACTCCCTGCTCCGCCAGGAGGAAAGGCCTTGAAAGACCTACTGAATTTGCTGAAAAACCAGGGTCAAGTCGAAGAGTTCGACGCCATCCGCATCGGTCTGGCGTCGCCTGAAATGATCCGTTCGTGGTCGTTCGGTGAAGTCAAGAAGCCGGAAACCATCAACTACCGTACGTTCAAGCCTGAGCGTGACGGCCTGTTCTGCGCCAAGATCTTTGGCCCAGTCAAGGACTACGAGTGCCTGTGCGGCAAGTACAAGCGCCTCAAGCACCGCGGCGTGATCTGCGAGAAGTGCGGCGTTGAAGTTGCCCTGGCCAAGGTTCGTCGTGAGCGCATGGCGCACATCGAACTGGCCTCGCCGGTTGCCCACATCTGGTTCCTGAAGTCGCTGCCGTCCCGCATCGGCCTGCTGATGGACATGACCCTGCGTGACATCGAGCGCGTGCTCTACTTCGAGAGCTACGTGGTGATCGATCCGGGCATGACCACCCTCGAGAAGGGCCAGCTGCTGAACGACGAGCAGTACTTCGAAGCGCTGGAAGAGTTCGGTGACGACTTCGACGCCCGCATGGGTGCCGAGGCTGTCCGCGAGCTGCTGCACGCTATCGACCTGGAGCACGAGATCGGCCGCCTGCGCGAAGAAATTCCGCAGACCAACTCGGAAACCAAGATCAAGAAGCTGTCCAAGCGCCTGAAGCTGATGGAAGCTTTCCAGGGCTCGGGCAACCTGCCTGAGTGGATGGTCCTGACCGTCCTGCCAGTACTGCCGCCGGACCTGCGTCCGCTGGTACCGCTGGATGGCGGCCGCTTCGCGACCTCCGACCTGAACGACCTGTATCGTCGGGTGATCAACCGTAACAACCGTCTGAAGCGCCTGCTCGATCTGTCGGCGCCGGACATCATCGTGCGCAACGAAAAGCGCATGCTGCAGGAGGCGGTCGACGCCCTGCTCGACAACGGCCGTCGCGGTCGCGCCATCACTGGCTCGAACAAGCGTCCGCTGAAGTCCCTGGCCGACATGATCAAAGGTAAGCAGGGTCGCTTCCGTCAGAACTTGCTCGGTAAGCGCGTGGACTACTCCGGTCGTTCGGTAATTACCGTAGGCCCGACCCTGCGTCTGCACCAGTGCGGTCTGCCGAAGAAGATGGCCCTCGAGCTGTTCAAGCCGTTCATTTTCGGCAAGCTGGAAATGCGTGGTCTGGCGACCACCATCAAGGCTGCCAAGAAGATGGTCGAGCGCGAGCTGCCGGAGGTGTGGGACGTGCTCGCCGAGGTGATCCGCGAACACCCCGTACTGCTCAACCGTGCGCCTACCCTGCACCGTCTGGGTATCCAGGCTTTCGAGCCCGTGCTGATCGAAGGTAAGGCTATCCAGCTCCACCCGCTGGTCTGCGCCGCGTACAACGCCGACTTCGACGGTGACCAGATGGCCGTTCACGTGCCGCTGACCCTGGAAGCCCAGCTCGAAGCGCGTGCGCTGATGATGTCGACCAACAACATCCTGTCGCCAGCCAACGGTGAGCCAATCATCGTTCCGTCGCAGGACGTGGTACTGGGTCTGTATTACATGACCCGTGAAGCCATCAACGCCAAGGGCGAAGGTCGCGTATTCGCCGACCTGCAGGAAGTCGACCGCGTATTCCGCGCCGGCGAAGCCGCCCTGCACGCGAAAATCAAGGTTCGTATCAACGAAACCGTGAAAGACCGTGATGGCAGCATCACCAAGAACACCCGTATCGTCGACACCACCGTCGGCCGTGCGCTGCTGTTCCAGGTAGTACCGGCCGGCCTGCCGTTCGACGTCGTCAACCAGTCGATGAAGAAGAAGGCGATCTCCAAGCTGATCAACCAGTGCTACCGCGTGGTGGGTCTGAAAGAGACCGTGATCTTCGCTGACCAGCTGATGTACACCGGTTTTGCCTACTCGACCATTTCCGGCGTTTCGATCGGCGTTAACGACTTCGTTATCCCGGACGAGAAAGCCCGCATCATCGGTACCGCTACCGACGAAGTGAAGGAAATCGAGAGCCAGTACGCCTCCGGCCTGGTCACCCAGGGCGAGAAGTACAACAAGGTCATCGACTTGTGGTCCAAGGCGAACGACGAAGTGTCCAAGGCGATGATGGCCAACCTCTCGAAAGAGAAGGTAGTCGATCGCGAGGGCAAGGAAGTCGAGCAAGAGTCCTTCAACTCGATGTACATGATGGCCGACTCCGGTGCGCGTGGTTCCGCCGCTCAGATCCGTCAGCTGGCCGGTATGCGTGGCCTGATGGCCAAGCCGGACGGCTCGATCATCGAGACGCCGATCACCGCGAACTTCCGTGAAGGTCTGAGCGTACTGCAGTACTTCATCTCGACTCACGGTGCTCGTAAAGGTCTGGCGGATACCGCGTTGAAGACCGCGAACTCCGGTTACCTGACTCGTCGTCTGGTGGACGTTGCCCAGGATCTGGTCGTGACCGAGATCGACTGCGGCACCGACCAGGGTCTGCTGATGACCCCGCACATCGAAGGCGGCGACGTTGTCGAGCCGCTGGGTGAGCGCGTACTGGGTCGTGTCATCGCCCGTGACGTATTCAAGCCAGGCACCGAGGACGTCATCGTTCCGGCCGGTACCCTGGTAGACGAGCAGTGGGTCGAGTTCATCGAGCTGAACAGCATCGACGAAGTCGTCGTGCGTTCGCCGATCAACTGCGAAACCCGCTACGGCATCTGCGCCAAGTGCTACGGTCGTGACCTGGCGCGCGGCCACCAGGTGAACATCGGTGAAGCTGTCGGCGTTATCGCTGCGCAGTCGATCGGTGAGCCGGGTACCCAGCTGACCATGCGTACGTTCCACATCGGTGGTGCTGCAAGCCGTACTTCGGCTGCCGACAGCGTCCAGGTGAAGAACGGCGGTATGGTGCGCCTGCACAACCTGAAACAGGTTGAGCGTGCCGACGGTAACCTGGTTGCCGTATCGCGTTCCGGCGAGCTGGCGATTGCCGACGAGTTCGGTCGTGAGCGTGAGCGTTACAAGCTGCCTTACGGTGCCGTGATTTCGGTCAAGGAAGGTGACAAGGTCGAAGCTGGCGCCATCGTCGCCAAGTGGGACCCGCACACCCACCCGATCGTTACCGAGCTGAAAGGTACCGTGACCTTCGTGGGCATGGAAGAAAACATCACCATCAAGCGTCAGACCGATGAACTGACCGGCTTGACCAACATTGAAGTCCTGGACGTCAAGGATCGCCCTGCCGCAGGCAAGGAAATCCGTCCGGCGATCAAGATGGTCGACGCCAACGGCAAGGACCTGTACCTGCCAGGTACCGACGTACCTGCCCAGTACTTCCTGCCGGCCAACGCCCTCGTCGGCGTGGCTGACGGTGCCCAGATCGGCGTCGGTGACGTTATCGCGCGTATTCCGCAAGAAACGTCGAAGACCCGTGACATCACCGGTGGTCTGCCACGCGTTGCCGACTTGTTCGAAGCGCGCCGTCCGAAAGAAGCCTCGATCCTGGCTGAAGTCAGCGGCACCATCGCGTTCGGTAAAGAGACCAAGGGCAAGCGTCGCCTGGTCATCACTCCGACCGACGGTAGCGATCCGTATGAAGAGCTGATTCCGAAGTGGCGCCACCTGAACGTCTTCGAAGGCGAACAGGTCAACCGCGGCGAAGTTATCTCCGACGGCCCGAGCGATCCGCACGACATCCTGCGTCTGCTGGGTGTGAGCGCGCTGGCGAAGTACATCGTCAACGAGATCCAGGACGTTTACCGTCTGCAAGGCGTGAAGATCAACGACAAGCACATCGAGACCATCCTGCGTCAGATGCTGCGCAAGGTCGAGATCTCCGAGTCGGGCGATTCCAGCTTCATCAAGGGCGACCAGATGGAACTGACTCAGGTCCTGGTAGAGAACGAGCGTCTCGCCGGCGAAGACAAGTTCATCTCCAAGTTCACCCGTGTGTTGCTGGGTATCACCAAGGCCTCGCTATCCACCGAATCGTTCATCTCGGCGGCTTCCTTCCAGGAAACCACCCGTGTACTGACTGAGGCGGCGGTAACCGGCAAGCGTGACTACCTGCGCGGCCTGAAAGAGAACGTGGTCGTGGGTCGTCTGATCCCGGCCGGTACTGGTCTGGCCTATCACAGCGAGCGTAAGCGTCGCCGTGATGCCGACAAACCGCTGCGTGTGAGCGCCAGTGAGGTGGAAGCCGCACTGACCGAAGCGCTGAATTCCAGCGGTAACTAAGTACAGGGCAGGGCCCCGGCAAGCCTCGAGCGGGCATCGGCGACATGATTTGTTGCCGATGACCGGGCGAGGAGGGCCGGGGCCTCGTCTTGACTGGGTGCAAGATCCTCTTTAGACTTTTGTACCCTTAAATTTGGTGAGGCTCCGTCTCGCCAATTTTTGGCTTTCTTGCAAGACAATAGAGTCGCAAGACAATCAGTGGAGCTAGTAGATGGCAACTATCAACCAGCTGGTACGTCAGCCGCGTAAGCGTTCGGTCGAGAAGTCCGACGTTCCTGCGCTGCAGAACTGCCCGCAACGTCGTGGCGTGTGCACCCGCGTGTACACCACCACGCCGAAAAAACCTAACTCGGCACTGCGTAAAGTATGCCGTGTGCGTCTGACCAACGGTTTCGAGGTTTCCTCGTACATCGGTGGTGAAGGCCACAACCTGCAAGAGCACAGCGTCGTCCTGATCCGTGGCGGCCGTGTAAAAGACTTGCCAGGTGTTCGTTACCACACCGTTCGCGGCTCTCTGGATACTTCGGGCGTCAAAGGCCGTAACCAGGGTCGTTCGAAGTACGGTACCAAGCGTCCGAAGTAATCGGTCGTTTGCACATATCCATTTTTTTGAGTCGATAAGAGTAAGGTCGGGCAGGGGTCGAAGACCCACGTCCCGGGCTAACCTGAAGACCGTTTGAGGGCTTATCATGCCAAGACGTCGTGTAGCAGCAAAACGTGAGATCCTGGACGATCCGAAGTACGGATCCCAGATCCTCGCCAAGTTCATGAACCACGTGATGGAAAGCGGCAAGAAGGCTGTGGCCGAGCGCATCGTTTACGGTGCCCTGGATGCAGTCAAAGCACGCAAGAACAGCGACCCCCTGGAAATCTTCGAGAAAGCTCTCGACGCCATCGCTCCGCTGGTCGAAGTAAAGTCCCGCCGTGTCGGCGGTGCCACTTACCAGGTCCCGGTTGAAGTTCGTCCGTCCCGTCGTAACGCTCTGGCAATGCGCTGGCTCGTAGACTACGCCCGCAAGCGCGGCGAGAAGTCGATGGCCCTGCGCCTGGCCGGTGAGCTGCTGGATGCTGCCGAAGGCAAGGGTGCTGCAGTCAAGAAGCGTGAAGACGTGCACCGTATGGCCGAAGCCAACAAAGCGTTCTCGCACTACCGCTTCTAATTCAAGCATCAATTATTTTGCGAGGGCTTTATGGCTCGTACTACAGCAATTAACCGCTACCGTAACATCGGTATCTGCGCGCACGTTGACGCGGGCAAGACTACCACTACCGAGCGGATCCTGTTCTACACAGGTCTGAGCCACAAGATGGGCGAGGTGCATGACGGCGCCGCGACCACCGACTGGATGGTGCAGGAGCAGGAGCGCGGTATCACCATTACCTCCGCTGCCGTTACCACCTTCTGGAAAGGTTCTGTCGGTCAGTACGACAACTACCGCGTAAACGTCATCGATACCCCCGGCCACGTTGACTTCACCATTGAAGTTGAGCGTTCGCTGCGCGTACTCGACGGCGCGGTCGTTGTGTTCTGCGGTACCTCCGGCGTTGAGCCGCAGTCCGAAACCGTATGGCGTCAAGCCAACAAGTACGGTGTTCCACGTGTTGTCTACGTGAACAAGATGGACCGTGCCGGTGCCAACTTCCTGCGCGTCGTAGGTCAGATCAAGAACCGTCTGGGTCACACCCCGGTTCCGGTTCAGCTGGCCATCGGTTCGGAAGATAACTTCCAGGGTCAGGTCGATCTGATCAAGATGAAGGCTATCTACTGGAACGACGACGACAAAGGCACCACTTATCGCGAGGAAGAAATTCCTGCCGATATGCTGGAGCTGGCTCAAGAGTGGCGCTCCAACATGGTTGAAGCGGCTGCAGAGTCCAGCGAAGAGCTGATGAACAAGTACCTGGAAGGCGAAGAGCTGACCGTCGAAGAGATCAAAGCCGGTCTGCGCGCGCGCACCCTGGCCAGCGAGATCGTTCCGGCTGTCTGCGGTTCGTCGTTCAAGAACAAGGGCGTTCCCCTGGTTCTCGACGCTGTCATCGACTACCTGCCTGCTCCGACCGAGATCCCTGCAATCCAGGGCATCAACCCGGACGACAAAGAGCTGGACAAAGAAGATCCGGCTGTTCGTAAGGACGAGCGTCACGCAGACGACGACGAGCCGTTCTCGGCTCTGGCGTTCAAGATCGCGACTGACCCGTTCGTGGGTACTCTGACCTTCGTTCGCGTCTACTCGGGCGTTCTGGCCTCCGGTGACTCGGTCATCAACTCGGTCAAGGGCAAGAAAGAGCGCGTTGGTCGTATGGTGCAGATGCACGCGAACCAGCGTGAAGAGATCAAGGAAGTACGCGCTGGCGACATCGCGGCCCTGATCGGCATGAAAGATGTGACCACCGGCGAAACCCTGTGCAACATCGAGAAGCCAATCATCCTTGAGCGTATGGACTTCCCTGAGCCGGTGATTTCGCTCTCCGTCGAGCCGAAAACCAAGGCTGACCAAGAGAAGATGGGTATCGCTCTGGGCAAGCTGGCCCAGGAAGACCCGTCGTTCCGCGTCAAGACCGACGAAGAAACCGGCCAGACCATCATCTCCGGTATGGGTGAGCTGCACCTGGACATCCTCGTTGACCGCATGAAGCGCGAATTCAACGTCGAAGCCAACATCGGTAAGCCTCAGGTTTCGTACCGTGAGAAGATCACCAAATCCGGCGTTGAGATCGAAGGCAAATTCGTTCGTCAGTCGGGTGGTCGTGGTCAGTTCGGTCACTGCTGGATCCGTTTCTCGGAGCCAGATCAGGACGACAAGGGCAACATCACCGAAGGTCTGGTGTTCTCCAACGAAGTCGTTGGCGGTGTGATTCCTAAGGAATTCATCGCTCCGATCCAGAAGGGTATCGAAGAGCAGATGAAAAACGGCGTTGTTGCCGGTTATCCTCTGATCGGCCTGAAGGCCACGGTATTCGACGGTTCGTACCACGACGTCGACTCCAACGAAATGGCGTTCAAAATCGCTGCTTCGATGGCAACCAAGCAACTGGCCCAGAAGGGCGGTGGCGTGGTTCTCGAGCCGATCATGAAGGTCGAAGTTGTAACCCCGGAAGACTACCTGGGTGACGTGATGGGTGACCTGAACCGTCGTCGTGGTCTGGTCCAGGGTATGGATGAGTCGGTCTCTGGCCGCGTCGTCCGCGCTGAGGTTCCGCTGGGAGAGATGTTCGGTTACGCAACCGACGTTCGTTCCATGTCTCAGGGTCGCGCAAGCTACTCCATGGAATTCTCGAAGTACGCTGAAGCTCCGTCGAACATCGTCGAAGCTCTCATTAAAAAACAAGGCTGATTCAGCCCCTTTAGGCTAGGAGTTCACTGTCGTGGCTAAAGAAAAATTTGATCGTTCCCTTCCGCACGTCAACGTTGGCACCATCGGTCACGTTGACCACGGTAAAACCACCCTGACCGCAGCTCTGACCCGCGTCTGCTCCGAAGTTTTCGGTTCGGCCGTCGTTGAGTTCGACAAGATCGACTCGGCTCCGGAAGAAAAAGCTCGCGGTATCACCAT
>NZ_JBSSEW010000041.1:0-17060 GCF_054062095.1 Pseudomonas sp. TE6288 | reverse complement strand
GCTCTTGCTCTTGCTCTTGCTCTTGCTCTTGCTCTTGCTCTTGCTCTTGCTCTTGCTCTTGCTCTTGCTCTTGCTCTTGCTCTTGCTCTTGCTCTTGCTCTGCTTTTGCTTCTAAGTGCGCGATAATTCAGGCGACACAAATTGCGACTTCAGGAGGCCGAACGTAGGTCTTGCGGAGGGAGGTGACGGGCATGGATGCCCGTCAAGCGCTGCGCCCCAGGATGGGGCGTTCAGCGCGGTCCTCCCGGGAGCAAGGCCGGAGTGAGGGGACCCCGAAGCGAAGCGTAGGGGCCGGATGAATGGAGCGAGCATTTTTTGGTTCCTTTTTGATGCTTCAAAAAGGGACCCGCCGTAAGGGCGGAAAGGTGATTATGCGTCCCCATCGTAAATGAATGCGCATATAACTTTCGAGACGCACGCTGTGTAAGTCAAAGTCAAAGTCAAAGTCAAAGTCAAAGTCAAAGTCAAAGTCAAAGTCAATCGGCATCGGTTTTTATAGTTGTAAGCGCATTCATTTGCGATGTCGACGCACAGTCACCTTTTCGCCTTTACGGCGAGTTCCTTTTTGTCGTGGCAAAAAGGAACCAAAAACCGTGCGCTCCATTCATCCGGCCCTCCGCTTCGCTCCGGGTTCCCTCACTCCGGCCTTGCTCCCGGGAGGACCGCGCTGAACGCCCCATCCTGGGGCGCAGCGCTTGACGGGCATCCATGCCCGTCACCTCCCTCCGCAAGACCTGCGTTCGGCCTCCTGAAGTCGCGAAGTTACGGATGGCGCCTGGGCTGACGCAGCTGTCGCTAGCGGGGTATGGCGCTAGACTCCTGAACGGCAACGGCAACGGCAACGGCAACGGCAACGGCAACGGCAACGGCAACGGCAACGAGCAGCACATTTGCATCTGGGCAATCAGATAAACTGCCTCCATGTCTGATTTTTCTCTCCCCCAAGCCCCCCTGCAACGCCTCGACCTATCTTGGTTACGCCACGCAGGAATCGAAGCTGCGGTCCTGCGCCTGGACCTGATCGACCCGCTGATCAGCGGCAACAAATGGTTCAAGCTGCGTCATCACCTGCTCCAGGCTCGCAAGGCCGATGCGCCGGGCCTGATCAGCCTGGGTGGTAACCATTCCAACCATCTTCATGCCCTGGCGGCGGCTGGCAAGCGCTTCGGCTTCGCCACTGTCGGGCTATTGCGTGGCCACCCCCAGGACACACCGACGGTGCGAGACCTGCGAGCCCTGGGCATGGAGCTGTTTTGGCTCGGTTTCGGCGGCTACCGCAATCGCCATGAACCCGGTTTCTGGGAGCCCTGGCAGGCCCGCTACCCGGATTGGCACTGCATCCCTGAAGGCGGTGGCGGCCAAGCTGGCGCGCAGGGCTGCGGCTTGATCGTCGCGGAATGCCGGGCGCAGTTGGCAACGCTCGGCTGGACGGACTACGACGCCTGGTGGCTGGCGGCAGGCACCGGCACGACCTTGGCCGGAATGGTGCTGGAGGAGGCGGGCAGACATGTGGTCCATGGCGCCCTGGCCGTGCCCCTCGACCACGGTGTACCGGAAACCGTCGCAGCGCTGGCGGGCGTGCACGGCTACCAATTGCACGACGCCAGCCGTGGCGGCTTTGCCCGTATCGACGACGCACTGCTGGCGTTCATCGCCGACACCGAACGGCAAACCGGCATGCCGCTGGAGGCGCTCTACACCGGCAAGGCCCTGCTGGCCCTGCGCGACCGGGTCGAGGCCGGGCATTTCGCTCCCGGCACCCGCTTGGTATTCCTGCATACCGGAGGCCTGCAGGGACGACGCGGTTACTTGTAGGGCAGCATGCGCAGCAGGGTGTTGTCACGCCGCACGTAGTGATGATAAAGCCCGGCCAGTGCGTGCAGGCCGATCAGCCAGTACCCCCAGCTGCCGATGCGTTCATGCCAGCCCTTGATGAACTTGCTCAGGTCCGGATCCGGGGCGACGATGGCCGGCAGATCCAGGCCATAGAACGGGATCGGCTTGTCGGCGGCGCTGAGGATTGCCCAGCCGGCCAGCGGCAGGCCGATCATCATCAGGTACAGCAGCAGGTGCACCAGGTGCGACAGGCCGGTCTGCCAGGCTGGTGGCTTGGGCACGATCGGCGGCGTGGGGCGCGACAGGCGCAGGGCCAGGCGCAGCCAGACCAGCACGAACACCGTCAGCCCGAGCATGAAGTGCAGGTCTTTCATCAGGTCGCGTTCGGCGCTGCCCTTGGGGAACAGGCCGCGCAGCTCGATGCAGGCGTAGACGGCGGCCAGCAGCACCAGCATCAGCCAGTGCAGGGCGATCGACAGGCGCGCGTAGTGGGCCGCAGGAGTGGATGAAACCATGGTGGGTCCTCGTCATCAGGTCGGAAGGGGCGCTCTTGATGGCGCCTGCCCCTAACTCTAATCGCTGGCGTGGAAATGTGTTTGCTTCAGATCTATCAAACACGGCCGACACAACGGGCCTGGGTAATGGCTTTGGGCCTGCACCCGATCTCCATCGCACAAGGATCCTGTGTCAATGAAACGCCTCATCTCCACCCCTCGGGTTGCGCTGTTTGGCGCCCTGTCCCTGCTGCTCGCCGGCTGCGAGCAAGCCCCGGCGGTCAAGACTCCACCGATTGCCGCCCTGACCATTCCGCTGTGCGTGAACGACGAGTGCGCGGTGCTGGACCAGAACGGCGCATTTCGAGTCGCCCCAGGCAGCGAGTTCACCCAGATCTACACCCAAGCCTTCACCAACGCCTTCATCTTCGGACGTGGCGACTACTGGCACCTGGCAAGTGGTGACGGCAAGCAGGTGATTCGCGCCGACCTCACCGATGAGCTCTACACCTTGACCCCTGGCCTGTTCGGCTACGTCCGCAATGGCAAGGTCGGAGTAATGGATGAGCAGGGCAAGGAAGTCCAGCCGGCCATCTTCGACACTGTCTATGTCGGAGGTGACAACGACTTCATCGTCTATGAGATCGACGAACTGCGCGGCATCCTCACGCCTCAGGGCGAGAAGGTCAGCGAAGCGGTGTTCGACTCGCTGTACGTGCGCGAGGATTTCGCAAAGCGTGGCAACTGGGTGCTGGCCGAGCGGCAAGGCGAGAGCTGGGGATACAACCTCCAGACCAAGGTGTTGCGCAAGCTGGACTTCGACACCATAGTCAGCGCGGCTGACGGATATCTGGTGGTCACCCGCGAAGGCGGCGCGGGCAAGGGGCTGGCTGATGCCTCCGGCAACCTGGTGATTGCGCTCGACAAGGGTTGGCTGGGCACGCCAGGCGGTGGTCTGGTGGCCTTCAGGGATGGCTACGACAAACCTTGTGGCTACCTGGATTATCAAGGCAAGGTCGTCATCGAGGCGCAATACCAGAACTGCGAGACGTTCGGCAAGGTTGGCGGCATGGTGCAGTTGCAGCGCACCGGCGAAGACCGCGGCAAGGCCGGGATGATCGGGCATGACGGCAAATGGCTGATCGAGCCCGAGTACGACTCGATCGGCGATGCGGGTATCGGCCTGCTCGGCATGAGTGGCCATCGCCCGGGTTTCAACCATATCGGCAAGCTGCAGAGCATGTTCCTGGCAACCTACGGAACCATCGACCTGGACCAGGGGAAGGTCGTGTTCCAGCCCATATACAAGCAGATCGGCGTGGTAGCGCCCAAGCGCTATGCCTTCACCGAGCTGAAATCGCCGAAGAAGACGGTGATGCTCCTCGGTATGCCGAGTGAAACCGATACCGTGGGCCTGATGGACGAGCAGGGCAAAGTGCTGGTCAAGCCGGAACAGTTCGTGTCGTTCAAGCTGTTGGCCGATGGCCGCCACCTGCTGGCTGCCGAGGGCAGCAATTCGGATACCCTGCGCGCGCTGTACGACATCGATGGCAAGCTGCTGGTGCCCGCCAAATGGCAGGACCTGGAAGTCGACGAGGCGCGTGGCGCGATCTTCGCCTATCGAGTCGAGGGCAATGGCGATGACGCCGTGCGCACGCTGCGCGCCCTGTATCGTCTGGATGGCAGCGTGGTGTTCGACACCAACCGTTTGCCCTGTGGCGCGGAACAGGTGGTCGATGGCAAGGGCCAGGTGCTGTGGCCGAAGGATGCCCAGGCCCACTGCCCGGCGCCTGAGCCGGTGGCCGAGGCGTCCTGACGCTTGAGCACCCGTCGCCGGTGAATCGGCAGCGGGTGCTGCTTCAGCGTGGGGGGAGGTGCGGCCAGTTGTCGGCCACCAGGAACATCCGTTCGACCTCTTCCCACGTTCCGTCCGCCTGTTCCTCCACTCTGCACAGCAAGTGTGCGTGGGCATCGGGTTCCAGCCCTTGCCGCCAGGCGGTGAAGCGCGTTGCGTTCCAGCAGGCCTGTGCTTCAAAGCGCGCTGGCGCCAGCCATGCCTGGCGTGGCAGGGGCTGCCAGCATCCGTTATCGGCTTCGCTCCATTCAGATTGGCGCAGCCAGCCACCGCGCAAGTGCCGGGGGTTGGCCCCGTTAGGTGGACGGGTCTGCCCCGACCGTGGGTAGAACAGGTAGCCGCCAAGCCACAGGTGGGCTTGCACCCGGTCCAGACCCAATCCGGCCAGCACAGTGTGACTCTGCGGTCCGCTCGACATGGGCAGCTGGTGCTGCACCAGGTGTGCCAGCTTGCGTCCCAGCCGATCGTGGCAACCGGGGCCGAGCCAGAGGCCTGGGTCGCCACCGTCGCCGCTAGGCGGTCCCAGGTAGAGCTTGATGGCCAGCTCCAGATGATGATCGCCTTCGCGGTCACGCAGCAGAATGTCCAGCTCGCCCAGGGTGTGCCCGCCGTCGCGGATCGCCAGGTTGGCCGCCAGCAGCTCGATACCCGGTGCCTGCTGCAGGGCGAACTGCCACAGGCTTTCGTAGTACAGGCCCAGCCGCCGGCTGTTCAGGCGTGCCAGCCAGTCCAGCAGCGGCGCAGGCTCCTGGTCGAGCGTCACGAGCCATTGGCCCAGGCGCTGGGGATCATCGGCCCAGGCGCTGCCCTGCAGCGGGTGGCGCTGGGGGCAGCCAGCCTGCGCCAGCAGCGGGGGCGACAGCATTGCCCAGGCCAGGTCGCGCACGGCAGGGTGGCGCAGTTGGCGGGGCAGGGGCTCGAGATCGGCGAAGGGCGTCATCCTGCGAGCATAGCCGGTTTGCCGCTGGCCGGTCCTTTCGCCCATAATCCCGGCATTGTCACCCCGCCGCAGAGCCTTGCAGGAGCACCATGGAGCAATTTCGCAATATCGGTATCATCGGACGCCTTGGCAGCTCCCAGGTGCTCGACACCATTCGCCGACTGAAAAAATTCCTCCTCGAGCGCCACCTGCACGTGATTCTCGAGGACACCATCGCCGAAGTCCTGCCCGGCCACGGCCTGCAGACCTCCACGCGCAAGCTGCTGGGCGAGGTCTGCGACCTGGTCATCGTGGTTGGCGGCGACGGCAGCCTGCTCGGCGCCGCCCGTGCCCTGGCCCGTCACAATATCCCGGTGCTGGGGATCAACCGCGGCAACCTGGGTTTCCTCACCGATATCCGCCCCGACGAGCTGGAGGAGAAGGTCGCCGAGGTGCTCGACGGCCATTACCTGGTGGAGAACCGTTTCCTGCTGCAGGCCGAGGTGCGTCGTCACAACGAGGCCATCGGCCAGGGCGACGCGCTCAACGACGTGGTGCTGCACCCGGGCAAGTCGACGCGGATGATCGAGTTCGAGATCTACATCGACGGCCAGTTCGTCTGCAGCCAGAAGGCCGACGGCCTGATCGTTGCCACCCCGACCGGCTCCACCGCCTACGCGCTGTCCGCCGGCGGCCCGATCATGCACCCCAAGCTGGATGCCATCGTCATCGTGCCAATGTACCCGCATACGTTGTCCGGCCGGCCGATCGTGGTTGACGGCAACAGCGAGCTGAAGATCGTCGTGTCCAAGGACTTGCAGATTTACCCGCAAGTCTCCTGCGACGGCCAGAACCACTTCACCTGTGCCCCGGGCGACACCATCACCGTGAGCAAGAAACCGCAGAAACTGCGCCTGATCCACCCGCTGGACCACAACTACTACGAGGTCTGCCGCACCAAGCTCGGCTGGGGCAGCCGCCTGGGCGGCAGGGACGACTGATGCTCGATCCGGCGCGCAGTTTCGACATCATCGGTGACGTGCACGGTTGCGCGCTCACCCTCGAACGCTTGCTCGACGCCCTCGGCTACAAGCGCATCGGCGGGGTCTGGCGGCATCCGCGGCGCCAGGCGTTGTTCCTGGGCGACATCGTCGACCGTGGCCCACGCATCCGCGAGGCGCTGCACATTGTTCATGACATGGTCGAGGCCGGCCAGGCGTTCTGCATCATGGGCAACCATGAGTACAACGCCCTGGGCTGGGTCACCCCGGCGTTGCCGGGCAGTGGCAAGGCCTTCGTGCGCGACCATACCCCGCGCCATGCCCGGCTGATCGACGAGACCCTTACCCAGTTCGCCCAGCACCCCGGCGACTGGCACGATTTCATCCAGTGGTTCTATGAGCTGCCGTTGTTCGTCGACGCAGGCCGCTTCCGCCTTGTGCATGCCTGCTGGGACCCACGGCTGATCGAGCCGTTGCGTCAGCAATACCCCACGGGCTGCATCGACGAGCACTTCGTGCAGGCCTCGGCAGTGTCCGGCAGCTTCGCCTCGACAGTGTGCAACCGCCTGCTGCGCGGCACCGACATGCGTCTGCCGGACGGCCTGACCCTGACCGGCGGCGACGGCCTGACCCGCGCCTTCTTCCGCACCAAGTTCTGGGAAGAGGACCCGCAGACCTACGGCGACATCGTCTTCCAGCCCGATGCGCTACCCGACGAGGTGGCCCGCACGCCGCTCAGCCACAGCCAGAAGAACGCCCTGCTGCGCTATGCCGAGGACGAACCGTTGCTGTTCGTCGGCCATTACTGGCGCAGTGGCCGGCCCGCGCCGATCCGCGACAACCTGGCCTGCCTGGACTACAGCGCCGTGCTCTACGGCAAGCTCGCGGCCTACCGTCTGGACGACGAGACCCGCATCGACCCGCACAAGTTTGTCTGGGTCGATGTTGACCGCCCGCAGGCCAGCCAATGAACGTGGTCGAAGTGCTGCGCCTGCCGCTGGCGGTCGATCTCAGCGGTTTCGTCGCCCTGCTGCGTCGTCTGCAGGTGCCGCACCGGGTGGTGGAGGAGGGCGAGGAACAGGTGCTCTGGGCGCCGCCGGCCATGGCCCACGACGTACTGGAACTCTATCGGCGCTTCCCTGAGGGCAATGCCGACCTTGAAGCCATGCCCGAACCTGTGGCCGCTGGCATGCCGACCGCCCCGGCGGCGCCTTCGCTGAAGGAACAGGCCCTGGTCTGCAAGGTCACCGCCGCGGTACTGATCCTGAGCCTGGTGGTCGCCGGGGTGACCGGCCTGGGTGACAACCTCTCGACCATCGGCTGGTTCACCTTCCTGTCGTTCAAGGTGCAGGGCGACTACCTGTACTTCACCCCCTTGCTCCAGGGCCTCGCCGAAGGCCAGTGGTGGCGACTGGTGTCGCCGATGCTGCTGCACTTCGGCGTGCTGCACCTGGCCATGAACGGCCTGTGGTACTGGGAGCTGGGCAAGCGCATTGAGCTGCGCCAGGGGCCGTGGATGTTGCTGGGGCTGACACTGTTGTTCAGTCTGGTGTCCAACCTGGCTCAGCATTTCACCAGCGGGCCGAGCCTGTTCGGCGGGCTGTCTGGCGTGCTCTACGGCTTGCTCGGGCATGTCTGGCTGTACCAGTGGCTGGCGCCGAACCCGCAGTTCAACCTGCCCAAGGGCGTGCTGGTGATGATGCTGATCTGGCTGGTGATCTGCCTGAGCGGCGTGGTCGGCCAGCTCGGCTTCGGCCAGATCGCCAACGCCGCCCATGTCGGCGGGTTGCTCATCGGATGCCTGACAGGGCTCTTGGGTGGCGCGCTGGCGAGGCGTAAACTGACCGCCTGACTGAGGAGACAGCATGTCCACGTTCGCGCAAATGATCGAAAACATCACCCCCGAGATCTACGAGAGCCTGAAGACGGCCGTGGAGATCGGCAAATGGTCCGACGGCCGCAAGCTGACCGCTGAGCAGAAGGAGCTGTCGCTGCAGGCGGTGATCGCCTGGGAAATGAAGAACCTCCCCGAAGAGCAGCGCACCGGCTACATGGGCCCGCAGGAGTGCGCCTCGAAGTCGGCGCCGATCGCCAACATCCTCTTCAAGTCGGACTCGGTACATTGATCGAACTCGCTCGTGGCTCTCTGAGCAAGATGGCGGTGCGCCTGGACGCACCGGTCGTTCAATACAGTTTCCGCCTGGATGACACCGAGGTGCCGGTCAACCCGCTGATCGGCCAGTCGATCCGCCTGGAGTACCTCGGCGCGATCCACTGCAGCCATTGCGGCAAACGCACCAAGACCAGCTTCAGCCAGGGCTACTGCTATCCGTGCATGACCAAGCTGGCCCAGTGCGATGTGTGCATCATGACCCCGGAACGCTGCCACTACGACGCCGGCACCTGCCGCGAGCCGTCGTGGGGCGAGCAGTTCTGCATGACCGACCACGTGGTGTACCTGGCCAACTCGTCGGGCATCAAGGTCGGCATCACCCGAGCCACCCAGCTGCCCACCCGCTGGCTCGACCAGGGCGCCAGCCAGGCGCTGCCGATCATGCGCGTGGCCACCCGCCAGCAATCCGGGCTGGTCGAGGATGTGCTGCGCAGCCAGGTGCCGGACCGCACCAACTGGCGCGCGCTGCTCAAAGGCGACGCCGAGGTGCTCGACCTGCCGGCCATCCGCGAGCAGATCTTCGACGCCTGCGCAGACGGTATCCGTGGGCTGCAGGAGCGCTTCGGCCTGCAGGCCATCCAGCCGCTGCCCGACGCCGAGGTGGTGCAGATGCGCTACCCGGTCGAGGCCTACCCGAAAAAGATCGTCAGCTTCAACCTCGACAAGGATCCCGTCGTGGAAGGCACGCTGCTGGGTATCAAGGGCCAGTACCTGATCTTCGACACCGGCGTGATCAACATTCGCAAGTACACGGCCTACCAGCTGGCCGTGCTCCAGTAAAAGGATCGTCACCATGCGTACCGAACAACCGCAAGTGATCTACCTCAAGGACTATCAGGCCCCCGAGTACCTGATCGACGAGACCCACCTGACCTTCGAACTGTTCGAGGACCACAGCCTGGTCCATGCGCAACTGGTCATGCGCCGCAACCCCGAGCGCGGCGCCGGCCTGCCGCCGCTGGTGCTCGATGGCCAGCACCTGGAGCTGCTGAGCGTGCAGTTGGACGACCAGGCGCTGGCCGCTGGCGACTACCAGCTCGATGACGACAGCCTCACCGTGCAGCCCAAGGGCGAACGCTTCACCCTGGACACCAGCGTGAAGATCCACCCGGAGAGCAACACCGCACTGGAAGGCCTGTACAAGTCCGGCAAGATGTTCTGCACCCAGTGCGAGGCCGAGGGCTTCCGCAAGATCACCTACTACCTCGACCGCCCGGACGTGATGAGCACCTTCACCACCACGGTGATCGCCGAGCAGCATCGCTATCCGGTGCTGCTGTCGAACGGCAACCCGGTGGGCAGTGGCCCGGGTGAGGATGGCCGCCACTGGGCGACCTGGGAAGACCCGTTCAAGAAGCCGGCCTACCTGTTTGCCCTGGTAGCCGGTGACCTGTGGTGCGTCGAGAGCGAGTTCACCCGCCAGTCCGGCCGCGAGGTGACCCTGCGTATCTATGTCGAGGAAGAAAACCTCGACAAGTGCGACCACGCCATGGTCAGCCTGAAGAAGTCCATGCGCTGGGACGAGGAAGTCTATGGCCGTGAATATGACCTGGACATCTTCATGATCGTCGCGGTCAATGACTTCAACATGGGCGCCATGGAAAACAAGGGCCTGAACATCTTCAACTCGAGCTGCGTGCTGGCCCGCGCCGAGACCGCCACCGACGCCGCCCACCAACGGGTCGAGGGCGTGGTGGCCCACGAGTACTTCCACAACTGGTCGGGCAACCGCGTGACCTGCCGCGACTGGTTCCAGCTGTCGCTCAAGGAAGGCTTCACGGTGTTCCGCGATGCCGAGTTCAGCGCCGACATGAACTCGCGCACGGTCAAGCGCATCGAGGACGTCGCCTACCTGCGCACCCACCAGTTCGCCGAAGACGCCGGCCCCATGGCCCACCCGATCCGCCCGGACAGCTTCATCGAGATCTCCAACTTCTACACCCTGACGGTGTACGAGAAGGGCGCCGAGGTGGTCGGCATGGTCCACACCCTGCTGGGGGCCGAGGGCTTCCGCAAGGGTAGCGACCTGTACTTCGAGCGCCATGATGGCCAGGCGGTTACCACCGACGACTTCATCAAGGCCATGGAAGACGCCAACGGCGTCGACCTGACCCAGTTCAAGCGCTGGTATACCCAGGCCGGCACCCCGCGCCTGGAGGTCAGCGAGGCCTATGACGCTGCCGCGCAGCGCTACAGCCTGAGCTTCCGCCAGAGCTGCCCGCCGACACCGGGGCAGGTTGAGAAACTGCCGTTCGTGATCCCGGTGGCGCTGGGCCTGCTGGATGCCCAAGGTAACGACCTGCCGTTGCGCCTGGCCGGCGAAAGCGCCGCCGCTGGCACCAGCCGCGTGCTGTCGGTGACCGAAGCCGAGCAGACCTTCACCTTCGAAGGTATTGCCAGCCAGCCGCTGCCGTCGCTGCTGCGCGGCTTCAGCGCACCGGTCAAGCTGAGCTTCCCCTACGACCGCGATCAGCTGATGTTCCTCATGCAACACGACAGCGACGGCTTCAACCGCTGGGAAGCGGGGCAGCAGTTGGCCGTGCAGGTGCTACAGGAGCTGATCGGCCAGCACCAGCGTGGCGAAGCACTGTGTCTCGACCAGCGCCTGATTACTGCCTTGGGCACTGTGATTGGCAACGAGTCGCTGGACCCTGCCATGGTCGCCGAGATGCTCTCGCTGCCGGGCGAGGCCTACCTCACCGAGATCAGCCAGGTGGCCGACGTGGATGCCATCCACGCCGCCCGTGAGTTCGCCCGCCGGCAGATCGCCGAGCAGCTGTTCGGTGCGCTGTGGGCGCGCTACCAGGCCAACCGCGAGGTCTCGCGCAAGACCGCCTACGTGGCCTCGGCCGAGCACTTCGCCCGCCGCAGCCTGCAGAACATCGCGCTGTCGTACCTGATGCTCAGCGGCAAGCCGCAGGTGCTCGAGGCGACCCTGGAGCAGTACGAGCACTGCGACAACATGACCGAGCGTCTCACCGCCCTGGCGGTGCTGGTCAACTCGCCGTTCGAGGCCGAGCGGGCCAAGGCCCTGGATGCCTTCGCCGAGCACTTCAAGGACAACCCGCTGGTCATGGACCAGTGGTTCAGCGTGCAGGCGGCCAGCACCCTGCCGGGCGGCCTGGCGCGGGTCAAGGCATTGATGCAGCACCCGGCCTTCACCCTGAAGAACCCGAACAAGGTGCGCGCGCTGATCGGTGGTTTCGCCGGGCAGAACCTGGTCAATTTCCATGCCGCTGACGGTTCGGGGTATCGCTTCCTGGCGGATCTGGTGATCGAGCTCAATGCGCTGAACCCGCAGATCGCCTCGCGCCAATTGGCGCCGCTGACCCGCTGGCGCAAGTATGACGACCAGCGTCAGGTGCTGATGAAGGGTGAGCTGGAGCGGATCCTCGCGTCCGGTGCGCTGTCCAGCGATGTGTACGAGGTGGTGAGCAAGAGCTTGGCGTAAGCCTGGTCCAACGCTATCGCGGGGCAAGTCGGGTCGCCGCATCGCCGCTCCGACTTGCCCCGCGATGCGTTTGACGGTTAACAAAACATAACGTCCCGCTCGTTGTTTTCTGTCGGACAAGCCCGATACGATGGCCAGAAGCTATTCCAGGCCTCTGGACCAGGGGTTTCGGCAGTGCCTGGCAATAGATTGACCCACCACAAGAACACAACAGGGGGCAGTCATGAGAGAGCGGACAACGCCACGCCGCAAGCTGGCGGCAGGCGCGATGCTGGCACTGGTACTGGGCATCGGCGCCGGCAATGCCGAGGCGGCGGTGGCCGCCGAGGAATACTCGGTGGAGTCGGCCAAGGCCAGCCAGAGCCTGTTGATCGGCGCCACCCACGCCGGCCAGCGCCTGGTGGTGGTCGGCGATCGCGGCCATATCCTGTTCTCCGACGACCAGGGCAAGACCTGGACCCAGGCCCGGGTGCCCACCCGGCAACTGCTTACCGCGGTGTTCTTCCTCGACGACAAGCGCGGCTGGGCGGTCGGCCATGACGCCCAGATCCTCGCCAGCAACGACGGCGGCGCGACCTGGAGCAAGCAGTTCGAAGACCTGTCCCGCGAAGCGCCCTTGCTCGACGTGCGCTTCATCGACGCGCAGCATGGCTTTGCCGTGGGCGCCTATGGCGCGCTGCTGGAGACCACCGATGGCGGCCAGCACTGGCAGGACGTCGCCGAGCGCCTGGACAACCCCGACCAGCTTCACCTCAACGCCATTACCCAGGTGAAGGACGCTGGCCTGTTCATCGTCGGCGAGCAGGGCAGCATGTTCCGTTCCAGCGATGCCGGCCAGAGCTGGACAACGGTGCAGGGCCCCTACGAGGGCTCGCTGTTCGGTGTGATCGGTACCACCCAGTCCAACACGCTGTTGGCCTACGGCCTGCGCGGCAACCTGTTCCGCTCCACCGATTTCGGCGACAGCTGGCAGCCAGTCGAGCTCAAGGCCGAACGCGGTCCGCTCGAATTCGGCCTGGCAAGCGCTACGCTTCTCGAGGACGGCAGCCTGGTGCTGGTTGGCAATAGCGGCAGCGTGCTGCGCAGCCATGACGACGGGCAGACCTTCAGTGTGCGCAACCGCGCCGACCGCATCGCCCTGTCGGGTGTGAGTGGCCTGGGCGGTGGCGGCCTGTTGCTGGTCGGGCAAGGGGGCGTGCACCTGGCCTCGGCCGACGGTACCCAGGAGGTGCGTCCATGACCAGCCGGGAGAGCTTCGACATGCAGCACAAGGACAAGGCCACCCTGCTGGAACGCCTGATTTTCAACAACCGCCCCGTGGTCATCGCCATCTGCCTGCTGGTGAGCGTTTTCCTGTTCTGGCAGGCCACACAGATCCGCCCGTCCACCAGTTTCGAGAAGATGATCCCGCTGCAGCATCCGTTCATCGAGCAGATGATGGAGCACCGCAACGACCTGGCCAACCTCGGCAACACCGTGCGCGTCTCGGTGGAGGCGGTCAATGGCGACATCTTCGACAAAGACTACATGGAGACACTGCGCCAGATCCATGACGAGGTGTTCTACATCCCCGGCGTCGACCGCGCCGGGCTGAAGTCGCTGTGGAGCCCGAGCGTGCGCTGGAGCGAGGTCACCGAAGAGGGCTTCTCCGGCGGCGAGGTGATCCCCAATACCTACAATGGCTCCCAGGACAGCCTCGACACCCTGCGCGACAACGTGCTCAAGTCAGGCCAGGTGGGGCGCCTGGTGGCCAACAATTTCAAATCCAGCATCATCGACATCCCGCTGCTGGAGAACCATCCCGACCCGCAGGATCCGGGGCGCCAGGTCAAGCTCGACTACCAGCAGTTCTCCCACCAGCTGGAAGAGAAGATCCGCGACAAGTTCCAGGCACAGAACCCCAACGTGAAGATTCACATCGTCGGTTTCGCGAAGAAGGTCGGTGACCTGATCGACGGGCTGGTGATGGTGGCGATGTTCTTCGGCGTGGCGCTGGTGATCACCTGGGCGCTGCTGTACTGGTTCACCTGGTGCATCCGCAGCACCATCGCCGTGCTCATCACCACCCTGGTGGCGGTGGTCTGGCAGCTGGGGCTGATGCATGCGGTGGGCTTCGGCCTGGACCCGTACTCGATGCTGGTGCCGTTCCTGATCTTCGCCATCGGTATCTCTCATGGCGTGCAGAAGATCAACGGCATCGCCCTGCAGTCCAGCGACGCCGACAACGCCCTGACCGCAGCGCGGCGCACGTTCCGCCAGTTGTTCCTGCCGGGGATGATCGCCATCCTCGCCGACGCCGTGGGCTTCATCACCCTGCTGATCATCGACATTGGGGTGATCCGCGAGCTGGCCATCGGCGCCTCGATCGGTGTGGCGGTGATCGTGTTCACCAACCTGATCCTGCTGCCGGTGGCGATCAGCTACGTCGGCATCAGCCAGAAGGCCATCGCCCGCAGCAAGAAGGATGCGACCCGCGAGCATCCGTTCTGGCGCCTGCTGTCCAACTTCGCCAGCCCCAAGGTGGCGCCGGTATCGGTGGTGCTGGCGCTGCTGGCCTTCGGCGGCGGCCTCTGGTACAGCCAGAACCTGAAGATCGGCGACCTCGACCAGGGCGCGCCGGAGCTGCGCCCGGACTCGCGCTACAACCAGGACAACAGCTTCATCATCAGCAATTACTCGACCAGTTCCGATGTGCTGGTGATCATGGTCAAGACCCCGGCCGAGAGCTGTTCGATCCACTCGACCATGGCGCCGATCGACGAGTTGATGTGGACCATGGACAACACCCCGGGGGTGCAGTCGACCATCTCCCTGGTGACCGTGTCCAAGCAGGTCATCAAGGGCATGAACGAGGGCAGCCTGAAATGGGAAACCCTGTCGCGCAACCCGGATATCCTGAACAACTCCATTGCCCGGGCCGACGGCCTGTACAACGCCGACTGCTCGCTGGCACCGGTGCTGGTATTCCTCAACGACCACAAGGCCGAGACGCTGGAGCGGGTCACCGCCGCGGCCAAGGCCTTCGCCGACAGCCACAGCAAGGACGGCCTGCAGTTCCTCCTGGCGGCGGGTAATGCCGGCATCGAGGCCGCCACCAACGAGGTGATCAAGTCGGCCGAGCTGACCATCCTGATCCTCGTGTACATCTGCGTGGCGGTAATGTGCATGATCACCTTCCGCTCGTTCGCCGCGACCTTGTGCATCGTCCTGCCGCTGGTGCTGACTTCGGTACTGGGCAACGCGCTGATGGCCTTCATGGGCATTGGCGTGAAGGTCGCCACGCTGCCGGTGGTGGCGCTGGGCGTGGGCATCGGCGTGGACTACGGCATCTACATCTACAGCCGCCTGGAGAGCTTCCTGCGCGCCGGCCTGCCGTTGCAGGAGGCCTACTACGAGACCCTGCGCTCCACCGGCAAGGCGGTGCTGTTCACCGGCCTGTGCCTGGCCATCGGCGTGTGCACCTGGATCTTCTCGGCGATCAAGTTCCAGGCCGACATGGGCTTGATGCTGACCTTCATGCTGCTGTGGAACATGTTCGGCGCCCTGTGGCTGCTGCCGGCGCTGGCGCGGTTCCTGATCAAGCCAGAGAAATTGGCGGGCAAGGAGGGCGGGTCGATCTTCGCCCATTGATCCTCAGCAAGGGGCCGCTGCGCGGCCCAATCGCCGGCAAGTTGCAGCGGCGAACCGCGGCTCCCACAGGTATGCGCTGGCCTTGAAGATGGCGCGATCTCTGTGGGAGCCGGCTTGCCGGCGATTGGGCTGCGGAGCAGCCCCATGGCTATAATGACTGCCCAATTTCCCGGATGTCCCCATGACCCTCGCCACCGCCCTCGCAGCCTGCGACATGCTCCTGATCGACGGCCTGCACGCCTTCGACTTCACCCTCGACGAATCCGGCCTCACCATCGAATGCATGGACGGCCGCCAACTGCGCCGCTGGACCTTCACCCCCGAGCAGATCGCCGCCGCCACCGGCGCGGGCGACGACTGGGGCCTGGCCACTGATGAAGGCGAGCATCGTCTAGTCTGTATGAGTGCCTTTCGTGCCCCGGATGAAGAAGACGATGAACAGGAAATGGACACGCCTGCTGACCGCTAGCCTCATGGCTTTGTCAGTCAACGCCCAGGCCGCCACGTTGCTGGTGGGCAGCTACACCGACAACGGCAGCGAAGGGATCTACCGCTACGACTTCAACGCTCGCACTGGCCAGATCGACGCCAAGCCTCGGCAGGTGGTCAAGAGCGTCAGCCCCTCGTGGCTGGTGCTGTCTGCAGACCAGCGCCAGCTGTTCGCCGTCAATGAAACGCCCAAGGGCAATGTCAGCAGCTTCTCGCTGGACGGCAAGGGCGAGATCAAGCTGCTGAACCAGGTGCCCAGCCAGGGCGACGAGCCGACTCACGCCAGCCTGAGCCATGACCAGCGCTACCTGTTCGTCGCCAACTACGCCGTCGCTCCCGACCCCGGTGGCAGCCTGGTGGTGATCCCGGTGGCCAGGGACGGTAAGCTCAAGCCGGTGGTACAGCAGGCCCGGCACACGCCAAGCAAGGTCGACCCCGAGCGCCAGGCCGGTGCTCATGTGCATTCGCTGGTGCTGTCGCCCGATGGCCGCCACCTGTATGCCTGCGACCTGGGCGCGGACAAGGTGTTCATCTACCGCTACGACGGTGCCAGCCCCGAGCATCCACTGAGCCCGGCGATTCCGCCGTCGGTGGCGTTGCCACCGGGCAGTGGCCCGCGCCATCTGCTGTTCGACGCCAAGGGCCGGCATGCCTACCTGACGCTGGAGATGAGCGCCGAGGTGGTGGTATTCGATGTGCAGGACGGTGCTCTGACCGAGCGCCAGCGCGTGCCGCTGACCGACAGCAAGGATGCAGCGGCCAGGGCCGCGGGCGGGCTGCACCTGTCGGCCGATGGCCGCTTCCTCTATGTCAGCAATCGCGGCACCGCCAACGAGATCGTGGCGTATGCGGTAGGCAAGGACGACGGCCAACTGAGACTGGTGCAGCGCCGGTCGGTGGAGGGCGACCATCCCCGCGAATTCGCGCTCGACCCCAGTGGCAACTACCTGCTGGTGGCGAACCAGAAGAGCAACCAGATCGTGGTCATGCGCCGCGATCCGCGCAGCGGCAAGCTGGGGGACACCGTGCAGAAGTTGGCGCAGCAGGCGCCTTCGGACCTCAAGTTCCTCGAATAATGGCAGGGGCTGAAAACCTCCGGCGTGGGGGGGGGGGGGGGGGGGGCGCGGGGGGGGGGGGGGGGGGCCGCCCGGCCCCCCCCCCCCCCCCCGGGGGGGGCGCAACACCAGTGAAAAAGAAACAGAAAAGCAGAGT
>NZ_JBSSEW010000040.1:0-18946 GCF_054062095.1 Pseudomonas sp. TE6288 | reverse complement strand
TTGGTTTGCTACGCGCTCTCACCCTTTTTTTACCGCCGCCTGTAGGGCCCCTCGCGCCGCCACGCCGCCCCCCCCTTTTTGGGGGGGGGGGGGGGGGGCGCGGGCTGCCCGGCGATAGGGCCTCGACAGGAAAAATACCTTACAGATCCGCGTCTTCCACCACCCTCACCTTCCCCGCCTCCAACGCATACGCCGCATCCGCCAGGTCATTGCTGACTTTCTCCACCTTCAAGGTGCCGGTCACCCACAGCGGCGTGTAAATGTCGTCGATCTTCAACCCTTTCGGATACCGCACCAGCACCAGCTGGTTCGGTGGCGGCGGCGGTACATGGATGCACGCCCCTGGGTACGGCACCAGGAAAAACAGCGTGCTGTTGCCTTTGGCATCGCTCTCCAGCGGCACCGGATAACCACCCAGGCGGATCTGCCTGCCGTTCATGGCGGCCACGGTCTTGGTCGAGTACATCACCGCCGGCAGGCCTTTGCTCTGCTTCAACCCACCCTTGGCGGTGAAGGTGCCCAGGGCTTCCGGGGAGTTGTGGTCGATCTCGGGCATCTGCTCAAGCGCCTTCTGGTCCGACTTGGGCATCAGCTCCAGCCAGTCGGTCTCGGGCAGTTCGGCATGGGCCAGGGCGCTGACCAGCAACAGGGGAATGAGGAATAACGCACGCATGAAGATGCTCGGCAACTCTGGATGAATTGCCGGGCATTCTAACGGGAATTCAGCGTTTCTTGATGAAGCCGTAGATCACCAGCAGGATGATCGCGCCAACCAGGGCTCCGAAGAAGCCTGCAGCCTGCCCAGCCTGGTAGATGCCCAGGGCTTGTCCGCCGTAGGTGGCGGCCAAGGAACCGGCGATGCCGAGGAGGATGGTCATGATCCAGCCCATGCTGTCATCACCCGGTTTCAGGAAACGCGCCAGCAGGCCGACGATCAGGCCGATGAAGATGGTTCCAATGATGCCCATGGCAATCCCTCTGTGATGAACATGAAACATGCCAAAGCCTAGTCAGCGCTTTGGCATGCTGCCATCTCAGAGCGGCATTGCCCGGCAGAAGTTCGATCAGCCGGCGATCAACGCCTCTACTTCGGCAATCTTGGCCTTGAGGGTGGCCATGTCCTGGCAGCGCAGGGTGGCGTGGCCGACCTTGCGCCCGACCTTGAATGCCTTGCCGTAGTGGTGCAGGTGGCAGTCATCAATGGCGACCACCTTGTCCACCGCCGGCACTTCGCCGATGAAGTTGAGCATGGCGCTTTCGCCGACCTTGGCGGTCGAGCCCAGCGGCAGTCCGGCCACGGCGCGCAGGTGGTTCTCGAACTGGCTGCACTCGCTGCCTTCGATGGTCCAGTGCCCGGAGTTGTGCACACGCGGGGCAATTTCGTTGGCCTTCAGGCCACCGTCCACTTCGAAGAACTCGAAGGCCATTACACCGACGTAGTCGAGCTTCTGCAGCACGCGGCCGACGTAGTCTTCGGCCAGGGCCTGCAACGGGTGCGCCTCGCTGGCCACCGACAGGCGCAGGATGCCGCTGTCATGGGTGTTGTGCACCAGCGGGTAGAAGCGGGTTTCGCCGTCGCGGGCGCGCACGGCCACCAGCGACACTTCGCCGGTAAACGGCACGAAGCCTTCCAGCAGGCACGGCACGCTGCCCAGTTCGGCGAAAGTGTCGACCACGTCTTCGGGCTTGCGCAGGACCTTCTGGCCCTTGCCGTCGTAACCCAGGGTGCGGGTCTTGAGCACGGCCGGCAGGCCGATGCTGGCCACGGCGGCATCAAGGTCCGCTTGCGAGAGGATGTCGGCGAAGGCCGGGGTGGGAATACCCAGGTCGCGGAACATGCTCTTCTCGAACAGGCGGTCACGGGCGATGCGCAGGGCCTCGGCGCTCGGATAGACCGGGACGAACTGCGAGAGGAAGGCGACGGTCTCGGCCGGCACGCTTTCGAACTCAAAGGTCACCAGGTCGACTTCGTCGGCCAGCTGGCGCAGATGGTCCTGGTCACCGTAGTCGGCACGCAGGTGCTCGCCCAGCGGCGCGGCGCAGGCGTCCGGTGCCGGGTCGAGGAAAGCGAAGTTCATGCCCAGCGGAGTCCCCGCCAGGGCCAGCATGCGGCCCAGCTGGCCACCACCGATTACACCGATCTTCATGGGTTTCAGCCTCAAGCCTGACGCGGGTCTGGATTGTCCAGCACGGTGTCGGTCTGCTCGGTGCGGAACTGCTTGAGCGCCGCGTGGAACTGCGGGTGCTTGGCCCCGAGGATGCTCGCCGACAGCAAGGCTGCATTGATCGCGCCGGCCTTGCCGATGGCCAGGGTGGCGACCGGGACACCAGCAGGCATCTGCACGATCGACAGCAGCGAATCGACACCCGAGAGCATCGACGACTGCACCGGCACACCGAGCACCGGCAGGTGGGTCTTGGCGGCGCACATGCCCGGCAGGTGGGCGGCGCCACCGGCACCGGCGATGATCACTTCGATGCCGCGGCCTTCGGCCTCATCGGCGTACTGGAACAGCAGGTCCGGGGTGCGGTGGGCGGAAACCACCTTCACTTCGTAGGGAATGCCGAGTTTTTCCAGCATATCGGCGGTGTGGCTAAGGGTGGACCAATCGGACTTGGAGCCCATGATCACGCCAACCAGTGCACTCATCGTCGAGCCTCTTCGCTTGTGCGCCCGCAGGCGCGTCAAAAAACAACAAGCCACGCGGGACGACCGGCGTGGCTTGTTTGCTGATCATGACCGGAATCTATCCGGTCGAGGGGCCGCGCAGTATAGCGTAACGCGAGGCAATCACGGCACCCCCGGCGACCAACTGTCGGCCTTATTTTTCGGGGGTTTGGCTGACTTTCGGGTCAACTGAACCACCCTCCAGCTTGCGCCACAGCAAGCGCACGTTGGCCTTGCGCACCAAGGCACAGCGATACAGGCGGATTTCCAGCGGCACATGCCACTGGCTGCCACCGCAGATCGCCAGCTCGCCACGCTCCAGTTCACCGCGCATCGACAGTTTCGGGACCCAGGCGATGCCCATGCCTTCGAGCGCCATGCTCTTGAGACTGTCGGCCATGGCCGTTTCATAGACAGTGGTATAGCGCAGGTTGCGCTGGCGCAGCAGCAAGTTGACCGACCGGCCGAGGAAAGCGCCGGCACTGTAGGCCAGCAACGGCACGCTGGCCTCCCCCTCCAGGTCGAACAGCGGCTTGCCGTCGGGACCCACCGCACACACCGGGAGCATTTCGGTATTGCCCATATGCAGCGACGGGAAGATCTCGGCGTCCATCTGCAGCGCCGCGTCCGGGTCGTAGAAGGCCAGCATCAGGTCGCAGCCGCCTTCGCGTAATGCATGCACCGCATCACCGACGTTGGTGGCGACCAGGCGCGTGGCGATGTTCAAGCCTTCGTTGCGCAATTGCGCCACCCAGCGCGGGAAAAAGCCCGAGGCCAAGGAGTGCGCGGCCGAGACCTGGATCACCTCGCCCTGGCCGCCTTCCAGATGATGTAAATGGCGAAGAACTTCGCTCAACTGGTCGACAACAGTGCGCGCAGTGACGAGAAACAGCTGCCCCGCCTCGGTCAGCTCGATGGGTGTGCGGGAACGATTCACCAAGGTCAGCCCAAGCGCCGCTTCCAGGCTGCGTATGCGTCGGCTGAACGCCGGCTGGGTAACGAACCGGCGCTCGGCCGCTTGCGAGAAACTGCGGGTCGAGGCCAGGGCACTGAAGTCCTCCAGCCATTTGCTTTCGAGGTTCATCGACTACTCCGCACCGCGCGCACCAAAATGGAACACGCTCGATTGTCAATCGGCGTCACATCAAACCGTATGCCGTTTGCGCATAGGTTAGCGTGCAACAGCATTGGCCGCAAAATCTGGGCAGCCCTAGCATTGGCGCCATTCCGGCAGGTGCCGGGTCAAAATCGAGATGATATCCATCATGTCCTCCGCTGCATCGTTCCGCGTCGAAAAAGATCTGCTTGGTACCCTTGAAGTCCCTGCCGATGCCTACTACGGCATCCAGACTCTGCGCGCTGCCAACAACTTCCACCTCTCCGGTGTTCCGCTGTCGCACTACCCGAAACTGGTAGTCGGCCTGGCGATGGTCAAGCAGGCAGCTGCTGACGCCAACCGTGAGCTGGGGCACCTGAGCGATGCCAAGCACGCCGCGATCAGCGCAGCCTGCGCACGACTGATCAAAGGCGACTACCACGAGCAGTTCGTGGTGGACATGATTCAAGGCGGTGCTGGTACTTCCACCAACATGAACGCCAACGAAGTCATCGCCAACATCGCGCTGGAGGCCATGGGTCACCAGAAGGGTGAGTACCAGTACCTGCACCCGAACAACGATGTGAACATGGCGCAGTCGACCAACGACGCCTACCCGACCGCGATCCGTCTGGGTCTGCTGCTGGGCCACGACGCCCTGCTGGCCAGCCTCGACAGCCTGATCCAGGCCTTCGCTGCCAAAGGTAAAGAGTTCGACCACGTACTGAAGATGGGCCGTACCCAGCTGCAGGACGCCGTGCCGATGACCCTGGGCCAGGAATTCCGCGCCTTCGCCACTACCATGACCGAAGACCTGCAGCGCCTGCGCTCGCTGGCTCCGGAACTGCTGACCGAAATCAACCTGGGCGGCACCGCCATCGGTACCGGCATCAACGCCGACCCGGGCTACCAGATGCTGGCCGTACAGCGCCTGGCGATCATCAGCGGCCAGCCGCTGGTGCCGGCTGCCGACTTGATCGAAGCCACCTCCGACATGGGCGCCTTCGTGCTGTTCTCCGGCATGCTCAAGCGCACCGCGGTCAAGCTGTCGAAGATCTGCAACGACCTGCGCCTGCTGTCCAGCGGCCCACGCACCGGCATCAACGAGATCAACCTGCCGGCGCGCCAGCCAGGCAGCTCGATCATGCCAGGCAAGGTCAACCCGGTTATCCCTGAGGCCGTCAACCAAGTCGCCTTCGCCATCATGGGCAACGACCTGGCCCTGACCGTCGCCGCCGAAGGTGGCCAACTGCAGCTGAACGTGATGGAACCGCTGATCGCCTACAAGATCTTCGACTCGATCCGCCTGCTGCAACGCGCCATGGACATGCTGCGCGAGCACTGCATCGTCGGCATCACCGCCAACGAACAGCGCTGCCGTGAACTGGTCGAGCACTCGATCGGCCTGGTCACCGCCCTGAACCCGTACATCGGCTACGAAAACGCCACCCGTATCGCCCGCGTCGCCCTGGAAACCGGCCGCGGCGTACTGGAACTGGTGCGCGAAGAGAAGCTGCTGGACGAAGAGATGCTCAACGACATCCTGCGTCCGGAAAACATGATCGCTCCCCGTCTGGTTCCGCTGAAGGCGTAACCCAGACCGCTGCAAACAGTCTCACCAGGTCGAGGGACTAGACACCTCTCAACCTTTCAAGGGCCCGAGCGCATGCTACGGGCCCTTTTTTTATGCACGGAACAGGCACCTGCTGAACGGCACACAACTTGCTCGGTAATGCTCCCCAGCTCAACGGGATGCCGAGCATGCTGCACAGCCACCTCACCACCCTCAACGCCGTTTCGCTGATCCTCCAGGTGTTCCAGGAAGACGGCGTGGACGCGCAGCACATGCTCGCCGGCAGCGGCATAGGCCCCGCAGACCTGGGCCACGCCGATGCGCGCATCACCACCCAGCAGGAACTGCAGGTCTGCGCCAACGCCGTGTCCAGGCGCCAGGACATCGGCCTGGAACTAGGCCGGCGCATGCACGTGTCGTGCTACGGCATGCTCGGTTACGCCCTGCTCTCCAGTGCCACTTTGGGTGACGCCCTGCGCCTGGCGCTAACCTTTCCGGCACTGCTGGGAACAGTTTTCCAGCTACGCCTGGTGGACGATGGCCAGCGCGTGTGGCTCAGCGCCAGCGACCATTACGACGCGCCTGGGCTGGCCGCCTTCAATGCCGAATTCTGCCTGCTGTCGCTGAAAGTGATCTGCGACGACCTGCTCGGCCGCCAGCTACCGTTGCTGGCGGCCCGTTTCGAACACCCGCGCCCTAGCTATCACGCGCTCTATGACCGTGCATTCCAGTGCCCGCTCGGCTTCGGCGCCAGCGACAACGCCTTCGCCTTCGAACGACGCTGGCTGGACATGCCCCTGCCCCTGGCCGACCCGATTACCCACAAGGCCATGGGCGAACGCTGCCGGCGCCTCAACCTGGAGTTCACCGGCCGCCAGGCGTGGCTTGGGCGCATTCGCCAGCTGCTGCTGCGGCAACTGGATGCCGCGCCTGGGCTGGAAGGTTTGGCACGGCAGATGAACTGCTCGTCGCGCACACTGCGCCGGCATTTGCAGGCGCTGGGCAGCAGTTATCAACAGCTCCTCGACGAGCTGCGCTTCGAGCGGGCCAAGCAGTTGCTGGCCGAGGACCAGATGCCGATCTACCGCATTGCCGAAACATTGGGGTTCAGCGAGACCGCGAGCTTCCGGCATGCCTTCCAGCGCTGGAGCGGCGTGGCGCCCAGCCATTTTCGCGGTTGACCGGTTGCGGACGGCTTGGCCACATCGATCCCCTTTTGGCCGTTTGCGACGTTCTCCAGTACCGGGCAGTCCGTAAAAATGGCTCCACGCCAGTGAATACGGAGAACAACAACGTGCTGACGATCTATTCCGATGACCACCGCCTGCACCATGGCCGCTGCGAGCTTATCGACGGCAAGCTGATGCCCTGTTTCGAAATGCCGTCGCGCGCCGACCACGTCCTGGAGCGCGTCAAGCAGCGCAACCTCGGGCCCGTGCAGGGCCCCGTCGACTTCGGCCGCGCACCGCTGCAGCGCATCCACAGTGCCGACTACCTGGATTTCTTCGAAGGTGCCTGGGACCGTTGGGCCGCGCTTGGCCAGGAAGGTGACCTGCTGCCGTTCACCTGGCCAGCGCGCACCCTGCGCCAGGTCAAACCCAGCGGCCTGCACGGCGAGCTCGGTTACTACAGCTTCGACGCCGGCGCACCGATCACCGCCGGCACCTGGCAGGCCGCCTACAGCGCCGCCCAGGTCGCCCTGACCGCCCAGGCCGCGATCCAGCAAGGCGCCCATGCCGCCTTCGCCCTGTGCCGGCCGCCAGGGCACCACGCCGCAGGCGAAGTGATGGGGGGTTACTGCTACCTCAACAACGCAGCCATTGCCGCCCAGGCCTTCATCGACCAAGGCCGGCGCAAGGTGGCGATCCTCGACGTCGACTACCACCACGGCAACGGCACCCAGGATATTTTCTATACCCGCAACGACGTGTTCTTCGCCTCGATCCACGGCGACCCACAGGACGAGTTCCCGTTCTTCCTCGGCTACGCCGACGAGACCGGCGAAGGTACCGGCGAGGGCTGCAACATCAATTATCCGCTGCCTGCCGGCAGCGACTGGGCGGACTGGAGCGCGGCCTTGGAGGACGCCTGCCAGCGCATCGCCGCCTTCAATGCCGATGTGCTGGTGATCTCCCTTGGCGTGGATACCTTCAAGGACGACCCCATCTCCCAGTTCAAGCTCGACAGTCCCGACTACCTGGCGATGGGCAAGCGCATCGCCCAGCTGGGCAAGCCGACCTTGTTCGTGATGGAGGGCGGCTACGCTGTGGAGGAAATCGGCATCAACGCGGTCAATGTGCTGGAAGGCTTCCAGCAGGCCCAGCCAGGAGCGTGAACATGACCCGACTCAAATGTCTGCTCGCCCCGCTCATCGCCACCGGCCTGTTCACCGGCGCACTCCAGGCACACGCCGAACAGAGCACCCTGCGGGTGTACAACTGGTTCGACTACATCACCCCGCAAACCCTGGTCGACTTCCAGAAGGACAGCGGGGTCAAGCTGATCTACGACATCTTCGACACCAACGAAGCACTGGAAGCCAAGCTGCTTACCGGCAACTCCGGCTATGACGTGGTGGTGCCGTCCAACGTGTTCCTCGCCAAGCAGATCGAGGCTGGGGTTTTCCAGCCCCTTGACCGCGGCAAGCTGCCCAACTGGCAGCATCTGGACCCGGCACTGATGAAACTGATCGAAGCCAACGACCCCGGCAACAAGTTTGCCGTGCCTTACATGTACGGCACGGTGCTGATCGGCTTCAACCCAGACAAAGTCAAGGCCGTGCTCGGCGACGACGCACCGGTGGACAGCTGGGACCTGATCTTCAAGGAAGAGAACATCGCCAAGCTCAAGCAATGCGGCGTGGCCCTACTTGATTCGCCGTCGGAGATCCTGCCGCTGGCGCTGTCGTACCTGGGGCTGGACCCTAACAGCGGCAAGCCGGCCGACTATCAAAAAGCCCAGGATCTGCTGCTGAAGATCCGCCCGCATGTAACCTACTTCCACTCGTCCAAGTACATGGCCGACATCGCCAATGGTGATATCTGTGTGGCGGTGGGCTACTCGGGCAGCTTCTCCCAGGCCGCGAATCGGGCTCGCGAAGCGAAGAACGGCGTGGTGGTGGACATGCGCCTGCCCAAGGAAGGCGCACCGATCTGGTTCGACATGCTGGCGATCCCCAAGAACGCGGCCAACCCTGAAGATGCCCACACATTCATCAACTACCTGTTGCGACCAGAAGTGATCGCGCCGATCAGCGACTTCGTCGGCTACCCGAACCCGAACAAGGATGCGACCGACAAGGTCAGCCCGGCGATCCGCAACAATCCAAACCTGTACCCGACGGCGGAGGCAATGGCCAAGTTGTACACGCTCAAGCCGTTGCCACGGGATGCCGAGCGGGCACGGACGCGTGCCTGGACCAAGATCAAGTCCGGCACCTGATGTTTTTGGGGCTGCTCTGCAGCCCATCGCCGGCAAGCCGGCTCCCACAAAGAAATGTGCAATTCCTGTGGGAGCCGGCTTGCCGGCGATGGGTCGCAGAGCGGCCCCATTCAATCTCGCCAGGCCTTGCGCAGGCGCATCAAAGCCTGCGCAATCTCCCCTTCTGGCACTGCCGCGAATCCCAGTACCAGCCCTGTCCTCGCATCCGCAGGCTCCGCGCTGTCCTCCAGCCAGTAGCTGCTCAGCGGAGTGACCTCCACCCCCACCGCCTCCGCCCGCGCAACCAGCTCCTGCTCCCGCGCCAAGTTATCCACAGCTACCTTCACATGCAGCCCTGCTGCGACGTCCGGCATTGCCCCCAGCCCCGGTACCTCCACCGGCCAACCGGCCTTCAGCACATTCCTGCGGGCCAACGCCGCCCGGCGCATACGGCGGATATGTCGCTGGAAATGCCCTTGGGCCATGAACTGCGCCATGACACATTGCGTGCCGACTTCCGAGTGACGCACCGCCAGCGCCTTGGCCTGGCTGAATGCCCGCACCAGGCGCCTGGGCAGCACCAGGTAACCCAGCCGCAAAGCCGGAAAGGCGATCTTGCCGAACGTTCCCACGTACAACACCCGGCCCTGCCGATCCAGTGCCGCCAGCGGCGCCAAAGGCGCACCGCTGTAGCGGTACTCGCCATCGTAATCGTCCTCGACGACCCAGCCGTCCTGGCGCTCGGCCCAGGCCAGCAACGCCAGGCGCCGGGCCAGGCTCATGGTCACACCGGTAGGGTACTGGTGAGCCGGGGTCACGTAAGCCAGCCTGCAATCCGGCAGCTCGGCCAGGCGCGCACAGTCCATGCCCTCTTCATCTACCGGCACGCCCCTGACCCTTGCCCCCGCCAGGGCGAAGGCGTGCCCGGCAGCGCGGTAGCCCGGGTTTTCCACAGCCACCCCGTCACCAGGCTGCAACAGCAACTGTGCACAAAGGCTGATCGCCTGCTGCGCACCACTGGTGATCACAATTTGTTCAGCACTGCAGGAAAGCCCTCGCGACCGACGCAGATAGGTGGCGATCAATTCACGCAACGGCAGCTCCCCTGCCGAGTCGCCATAACCGAGCTGCGCCGGATCGGGATTTCGCCAGAAACCCGCTTGCAGCTTGGCCCAGACCTCGAAAGGAAACAGGTCAAACGCTGGCAGACCAACCCTGAAAGCCCTCGGCGCGTCGCCTTTGGGCGGCGGCAAATGGTGCTTTTCCAGACGCAGCAATGGCTCACTACGCCCTGCGAAACTGGATAAATCCTCAGTATCAGGCGCTTCAAATGTGGATAAATCTGTTGATAACCCCCGGGATAACCCTGTGGACAGTTGTGTGGATAGTTTTCCCAGGCGGCTTACATAGGTGCCATCGCCTACCCGGCTTTCGATGAAGCCCTCGGCATACAACTGGTCATAGGCACGCACCACGCTGTTGCGCGACAACGCCAGCACCGCCGCGAGGTCACGGGTGGCAGGCAGCCGTGCTCCGCCTTCCAGGCGCCCATCCAGCACGCGCGCGCGCAAGGCCTGGTAGAGCTGCTGGCTGAGCCCGCGACGGCGATCCAGGACAATCCCGGCAGGATCGAAAGGCAACGCGTAGGTACGTTCGCTCATGGCATTGGACCTATGAAAACAGTCATGAATGGCTCTTACACCGAACCATTAGCCTGCCTAGGATGAAGCCACAGCACAAGGAACACCGGCATGTACAACAGCAAACCGCATCAGGAACATGACCTTGGCCGCCTGCACCAGCACATGCTGCACACCCGCCTGGCAACGCTGGTTAGCCACGGTGAACACGGGCTGCTGGCCACCCACCTGCCGGTGCTGGTCGCCACCGGCGAGGGCGAATTCGGCACGGTCTACGGCCACCTCGCCCGGGCCAACCAGCAATGGCAGGACCTGGCACAAGGCGCTGAAGCCTTGCTGGTATTCCCCGGCGCCGACGCCTATGTCAGCCCCGGCTACTACCCGAGCAAGGCCGACAACCCCAAGGTGGTGCCCACCTGGAACTATATGGCGGTGCATGCCTGGGGCCCGGTGGAGGTGATCCACGAGCCGACACAATTGCTGGACATCGTCAGCCGCCTGACCGCCCGCCATGAGCAAGGCCGCGCAGCACCGTGGAACGTCGCCGATGCTCCGGCTGACTACCTTGACGGCATGCTCCGCGCCATCGTCGGTATCCGCCTGCCGATCGCCCGCCTGCAGGGCGCACGCAAGCTCAGTCAGAACCGTTCGGCGCAAGATATCGCCGGGGTCCGCGAAGGCCTGGCCGCCAGCGCCGACCCTGTGGATAACCAACTCGCCGCGCACATGCGCGACCTCTGAAGGAAAAACCCCATGACAGCCATCACTCTGCGCCCGGTTCGCGCCGAAGACCATGCCGCCTGGCTGCCCTTGTGGCAGGCCTATCTGCGCTTCTACCAGACCGAACTGCCCGGCGCCGTCAACTCCAGCACCTGGCAACGCCTGCTCGATGCAGACGAGCCGACCCACTCGACGTTGGCCTGGGTCGACGGCAAGGCAGTGGGGATGGTCAACTTCATCTACCATCGTTCCAACTGGAGCATCGAGAACTCCTGCTACTTGCAGGACCTCTACGTGGACAGTGAAATACGTGGCCTAGGCATCGGCCGGCAGCTCATCGAGCATGTCTACGCCACGGCCAAGGCCGCCGGCTGCATCAAGGTGCACTGGCTGACCCACGAGACCAACGCCACCGCCATCAGCTTGTACGAGCAGGTCGCCGAGCGCCCGGGCTTCATCCAATTCCGCAAAGCACTGTAGGCCGCACATGAACGACGCATTGAACTGGAAACCCGCCGGTACGCCCAAGGCCGAGCCCATCGAAGGCCGTTTCATCCGCCTGGAGAAGCTTGACCCGGCGCGCCATGGCAACGACCTTTGGGATGTACTGCAAGGTCCAGGTTCGGACCCGGTACTGTGGGACTACCTGCCCTACGGCCCATTCGCCGAACGCGCCAGCTTCGACCGCTGGCTGGAAGGCAACGCCGCCAGCCGCGACCCCCTGTTCTACAGTGTGATCGACCGCGCCAACGGTCAGGTTCAGGGCATCCTCAGCTACATGTCGATCGTCCCCGAACAGGGCCGCTTCGAGATCGGCCACATCGCCTTCGGCGCCGCCATGCAACGCACACCCAAGGGCACCGAGGCGGTTTACCTTTTGAGCAAGCTGGGCTTCGAGCTGGGCAATCGCCGGCTGGAATGGAAGTGCAACGACGCCAATGCCCGCTCCAAGCGCGCGGCCGAGCGCTTTGGTTTTGTGTTCGAGGGCGTGTTCCGCAACCACATGGTGGTCAAGGACCGCAACCGGGATACGACCTGGTATTCGATTACCGACGCCGAATGGCCGGCGGTGGCGGTGGGGTTCGAGCGCTGGTTGAGCGTGGATAACCAACAACCTGAAGGTCAGGTGAGGACGCTGGAGGCCTGTCGCCTGGGCTGATCTCATCGCGGGGCAGGCTCCCACGGTAATGCGTGGGAGCAGACTTGTACCACAAGGCCATCATCTGATCTGACGTCGACGCGTGACCACGCCCATCTGCAGACCGAACGGCTTGAATACCGCATTCAGCGATTTGAGCGTAGGGTTGCCCTCCCCCTGTTCGATCTGGATCAATGTGCGGACCGAAATCTTGCACATCCGCGCAAACTGGGTCTGCTGCATCTTCGCCACTTCCGTACGCAGCCGCCTGACCGCTGCGCCAAGCTCCAGGCTGCCGTCGGCGATGCCTTCACGCACACCGTCGATCAACAACCCGCGAGCATCAATGGATACCGTCATGCCAACCCCCACTCGGCTATCCGCCGCTCAAGCTTGCCCAGCGCAATAGCCGGGTGATTCATGACCCGGCTTGCCAATCCCAGTTCGCTCAGGATATCGGGCAATGCCAGCAACTGGCGGGCATCCTCGCGCAAACGCTGGTACGCCTGCTCCGGGTCAATGAACGTAGCCAGGGCGTTGCACACCGACAACCAGTCGATTTCACCAGCCCGCTCGCTCGTCGCTGGCCATTTGGTTGTCCGTGTTACCCCCTCCTGATCCATCACCATCGGCGCAAGGTCATAGATTGGCGCCATACGCACCGCATCGCGGGTGCGGATGATGGCAGTATTGCGTCCATGGTTGTCGGCGTTGCCCAGGATCTTGTTGATCAGGTCTCGGCGCAGATAATCCGTAATCAGCCCAGGCACCTGATCCGACTGCCCGGCCTCACGCCATAGCGCGACAAGGGTATCGATCACCTCCAGGTGGCCCATGCGGCTGCCGGGCTCGGTTATACCGCACAGCGAGTAGACCGACTCCACAGCAAGGCGCTGCACTCCCTCTGCGGACACCTGACGATCGAAGCGCTCCATCCAGAGGCTGGGCTTGCGGCCCTCCTCCAACGCCATGTGTTCACTGGCTACCGTATCAATACCTAAACGCTGCAAGGCTTTGTAGTAGAGGTGCTCGGCTCGCAGAATCTCCTGGTCATCGACCAGTGCCTGGTTTCTGGCGAACTTGATGAACCAGTGACGGCGGGCGTGCTCGTCGGCAAGCACGGCATCCGGGTACAACTGCCCGCTTTCGTCCTCTGTCATCAACAGCTTCGGCGCTTCACCGCCAGCACCGGTCGCACCGCCAATGGCCGCTCCCTGCTCATAGGCGTACTCGAGAAAGCGCTGATCCCGGGAAACGACATCCTCGCGGGTAAAACCGATGGGGTTTGCCAGATCCAGTTGCTCGAAGGACTCCTTGATACGCAGGTTACCAATCGGCGCAGGGGTGGAGCGCGCAAGCAGAAACAGGTCTTCTCCCATGCCAGCCGGCCTCTCGCGGCCAATATGCTTGAGCAGGAAGCGTTTGGCGGCACCGGCAGGGGCGATGTCGTAAAGGAATGCAGGGGCGTGGGGCAGGCGATGGCTGCCAAAATCCACCGGCAGCCTTGCACTCGCCGCTTGGCAGAATAGGCTGTCATAGCCATCTGGATTCGCCCTGACGTAGTCGGACAGGTAGCCAAACTCGCAAGGGCTGGCGAGGCTGTGCTCCGGCTGTGCGAAGGTCATTGCCAGGGCGTCCTGCCACTTGCCGTAGACATGGAGCTGGAGCGTAAGTCTGTGCATGGGCCGCCTGTGATTGACTGCATGTGAACGGGTCAACCATTCATTCGATATGCAGCTTAGTGCAGATTTTTACAGAAACTCAATAAATAATCTGCATTAAAATGCATAAACTATAAAGCCACACATCTCATTCTGCAAAATAGTGCAGATTGAATGACAAAAAAAGGGGAGCATCCGCTCCCCAGAGGTTAACCGCTTTTAGATGAAGGCTTGTGTCAGCCTTCAATCTCGATCAGGATTTCGCCCGGGGTCACCCGGTCGCCCTTGGCCACGTGGATGGCCACGACCTTGCCGGCGATCGCCGCCTGCACTTCGGTCTCCATCTTCATCGCCTCGGTGATCAGCACCGCCTGGCCGGCCTTGACCACGTCGCCTTCCTTGACCAGCACATCGACGATGTTGCCCGGCATGCTGGTGCTGACGTGGCCCGGCGCGCTGGCCTGCTTGCGCTTGCTGCCGCCACCGCCGACGAATTCGTTGAGCGGCTCGAACACCACTTCTTCCGGCATGCCGTCGATGGACAGGTAGAAGTGGCGCTTGCCTTCGGCCTTCACGCCGACACCGGTGATATCGACGCGGTAGGTTTCACCGTGGACATCGATGACGAACTCGGTCGGCACGCCTTCACCGCCCACCGCCCCCACCGCGCCGGCTTCCGGAATCGGCAGCAAGGCTTCTGGCTTGAGGGTGCCGGCTTCACGCTCCTCGAGGAACTTGCGGCCGATGTCGGGGAACATGGCGAAGGTCAGCACGTCTTCCTCGGAGTGAGCGAGGCTGCCGATGTCGGCGCGCAGCTTGGCCATCTCCGGCTTGAGCAGGTCGGCCGGGCGCACGTCGATCACGTCCTCGCTGCCGATCGCCTGGCGTCGCAGTTGCTCGTTGACCACACCGGGGGCTTTGCCGTAGCCGCCTTGCAGGTACAGCTTCACTTCATTGGTGATGGTCTTGTAGCGCTCGCCGGCCAGCACGTTGAAGAACGCCTGGGTGCCAACGATCTGCGAGGTCGGGGTCACCAGCGGCGGGAAGCCAAGGTCTTCGCGCACCCGCGGGATCTCCGCCAGCACCTCGTTCATGCGGTTGAGCGCGCCCTGCTCCTTGAGCTGGTTGGCCAGGTTGGAAATCATCCCGCCCGGTACCTGGTTGACCTGCACGCGGGTGTCCACGGCGGTGAACTCGCTTTCGAACTGGTGGTACTTCTTGCGCACGGCGTAGAAGTACAGGCCGATCTCCTGCAGCAGCTCGAGGTCCAGGCCGGTGTCGAATTCACTGCCCTTGAGCGCGGCGACCATCGATTCGGTGCCCGGGTGGCTGGTGCCCCAGGCGAAGCTGGAGATCGCGGTGTCGATGTGGTCAACGCCGTTCTCGACGGCCTTGAGCTGGCACATCGCGGCCAGGCCGGCGGTGTCGTGGGAGTGGATGAACACCGGCAATGACTGCTCGGCTTTCAGTGCCTTGACCAACTCGCCGGTGGCGAAAGGCGTCAACAGGCCAGCCATGTCCTTGATCGCCACCGAGTCGCAACCCATGGCTTCCATCTGCTTGGCCTGCTGCACGAAGGCATCGACGGTATGCACCGGGCTGGTGGTGTAGGCGATGGTGCCCTGGGCGTGCTTGCCGGCGGCTTTCACCGCTTCGATGGCCACGCGCAGGTTACGCACATCGTTCATGGCGTCGAAGATGCGGAACACGTCGATGCCATTGACCGCGGCCTTGGCAACGAAGGCCTTGACCACGTCGTCGCTGTAATGGCGGTAGCCCAGCAGGTTCTGTCCACGCAGGAGCATCTGCAGCCGAGTGTTGGGCAGCGCGGCACGCAGCTTGCGCAGGCGCTCCCACGGGTCTTCCTTGAGGAAGCGCACGCAGGCGTCGAAGGTGGCGCCGCCCCAGACTTCCAGCGACCAGTAGCCGACTTTGTCGAGCTTGTCGCAGATCGGCAGCATGTCTTCGGTGCGCATGCGGGTGGCCAGCAGGGACTGGTGGGCGTCGCGCAGGATCGTGTCGGTAACAAAGATTTTCTTGGACATTATTCGGTTCCTCACAGGCCTGCGTGGGCGGCGATGGCGGCGGCGATGGCCAGGGCCAGCTCTTCGGGTTTGCGCTTGATCGAGTAGTTGGTCAGTTCAGGGTGGCTTTCGACGAAGCTGGTGTTGAACTGGCCGCTACGGAATTCCGGGTTGCGCAGGATTTCCTGGTAGTACGCGGCAGTGGTCTTGACCCCCTGCAGGCGCATGTCGTCCAGGGCCCGCAGGCCGCGGTCCATGGCTTCTTCCCAGGTCAACGCCCAGACCACCAGTTTCAGGCACATGGAGTCGTAGAACGGGGGAATGGTGTAGCCGGTGTAGATCGCCGTGTCGGTACGCACACCCGGGCCACCCGGGGCGTAGTAGCGGGTGATCTTGCCGAAGCTGGGCAGGAAGTTGTTCTTCGGGTCCTCGGCGTTGATGCGAAACTGCAAGGCAAAGCCGCGGTGCTGGATGTCTTCCTGCTTGATCGACAGCGGCAGGCCGGAGGCGATGCGGATCTGCTCGCGAACGATGTCGATGCCGGTGATTTCCTCGGTGATGGTGTGTTCCACCTGCACCCGGGTGTTCATCTCCATGAAGTACACCTCGCCATCGGCGAGCAGGAACTCCACGGTACCGGCGTTCTCGTAGTCCACCGCCTTGGCCGCGCGCACGGCCAGGTCGCCGATGTAGGCACGCTGCTCAGGGGTCAGCTGCGGGCTCGGGGCGATCTCGATGAGTTTCTGGTTGCGGCGCTGGATCGAGCAGTCGCGCTCGAACAGGTGCACCACGTTGCCGAAGCTGTCACCGAGAATCTGCGCCTCGATGTGCTTGGGGTTGACGATGCACTTTTCCAGGAACACTTCCGCCGAACCGAAGGCCTTGGTGGCCTCGGAAATCACCCGGGGGAAGTTCTGTTCCAGTTCCTCGCGGCTGTTGCAGCGGCGAATACCGCGCCCGCCGCCACCGGAGGTGGCCTTGAGCATCACCGGGTAACCGATGCGGTCACCTTCCTGCAAGGCTTCATGAATATCGGCGACGTTGCCTTCGGTACCGGGGGTGACCGGCACGCCGGCCGCGATCATGGTGCGGCGCGCTTCGGTCTTGTCACCCATGCGGCGAATGACATCGGCGGCCGGGCCGATGAACTTGATCCCGCGTTCAGCGCAGATCTCCGCCAGTTCGGCGTTTTCCGACAGGAAACCGTAGCCGGGATGCAAGGCATCGCAGCCGGTCTCGACAGCAAGGTTCACCAGCTTGCGCGGGTTCAGGTAGCCGGCCAGGGGCTCGGCACCGATGCTGTAGGCCTCGTCGGCGCGCTTGACGTGCAAGGCGTGGCGGTCGGCGTCGGAGTAGATCGCCACGGAGCGAATGCCCATCTCGGCGCAGGCACGCACGATCCGTACTGCAATCTCACCCCGGTTGGCGATCAGGATTTTTGTTATCACTGGAGTCTTCCCAAAGCCGTAGGAACAGACGATCCGGTTCTACCGGTCGGCGCGTGACCAGACGTCGCTGGCCAGTCGCATATTCACCCTAGCGCTGACGGTCGATAAACAAAAATCAATATTTGTTAGAGGCAGCATAAGCAAAAGCTTATAGTTGGGTAACAAGGTTTTGCCGGAGTACTGAAAAAAATGCGCAAGTCATTGATGCGTATGACTTTACGTCAGTTACAGATCTTCAACGAAGTGTGTGATTTGCGCTCCTACAGCCGGGCGGCCGAGGAGATGGCGCTGACGCAACCCGCCGTTAGTCTACAGATCCGCCAGCTCGAGGAGCTGGTTGGCCAGCCGCTGTTCGAGTATGTCGGCAAGAAGCTCTACCTGACCGAGGCCGCCGAAGCGCTGCAACGCGCCAGCCGGGATATCTTCGGGCGCCTGGAGAACCTCGACATGCAGCTGTCGGACATGCAGGGCTCACTGCAGGGCCAGCTGAAACTGGCGATCGAGTCCAGCGCCAAGTACTTCGTGCCACACCTGTTCGCCGCCTTCAAGCAGCGCCACCCGGAGGTCAACCTCACCCTGACGGTGGTCAACCGTGCCCAGGCGATCAGGCGCCTGTCGGACAACCGTGACGACCTGGTCATCATGTCCATGGTGCCCCAGGACATGGGCCTCGAGTTCCTGCCGTTCCTGAACAACCCGATCGTCGCCGTGGCACCGCCGCAACACCCGTTGTGCAAGCCGGACAGCCTGCGCCTGCAGGATCTCGAGCCGCACACCTTGCTGGTCCGTGAACAGGGTTCGGGCACCCGCAAGGCCTGCGAGGAGTTTTTCAAGGACAAGCGCGTGCATTTCACCCAGACCCTCGAGGTGGCCTCCACCGATGCCCAGCGCGAATGTGTGGTGGCCGGGCTGGGCATTGCCCTGCTGACCCGCCATGCGGTCAACATGGAACTGGCCACCGGCGTGCTCAGGGAGTTACCAGTGGAAGAGCTGCCGTTGTACCGCAGCTGGTGCCTGGTGCAATCCCGGAGCAAGCGGCAATCGCCGGTGGCCCTGGCGTTCCAAGCATTCATTCGCAGCGAACGCGCAATGATCAGCGGGCTTGTTGAGCGTTTCTCGGGGAAGTTGCCGCCGATACCTGCCACACCGTGAGGTCCTGCAGATCAGGGTAGTCGGCCAGTTCGCGCAGCAACTGGCGCTGGTCGCAATAGCATTCGATCGCGCGGCGGTACTCCATGCGGCGCTGATCCTTTTCCTGCTGCTTGCGAGCCTTGGCGTTGGGTTGGTACACACCGTCGTGATCACGTGCCATTGCCTGTCTCCCAGAAAGGATGCGGGAGTTTCAGGGTGGGCCTTGGGGTTTACGGTTTAACGGTGAAAGGATGACAAAACCGTGAAGCTTGAGGAGAAGGCAACGTGGGAGCGGGGGTGGCCCCCCCGGTGGGGATAGCGGGGGGCCCCCCCCCCCACCCCAACAACTGGGGGGGGGGGTTGCGCCCGCAGGGGTTTAGTGCAAACAACCGCGCTGCGGGGGCAACAAAGAGCCCAAACGCGCGGC
>NZ_JBSSEW010000039.1:0-19924 GCF_054062095.1 Pseudomonas sp. TE6288 | reverse complement strand
GGTAGTGTGGGGTTTCCCCATGTGAGAGTAGGTCATCGTCAAGATTCATTTCGCAAAACCCCTATCTGCGCGAGCAGGTAGGGGTTTTGTCTTTGGGCTTTTGGAAAGCCTGCGCCCGCTCTCACCGCAAGCCCGCAATTTTCTTCGCCTCAGTTTCCCAGCTCTCATACGATTGCCAACACAATAATGGCAAAATGACATGTCTAGCCTTGTGGCTTAAGATCATCGAGAAGTCACAGGCATCTCGCGCGACTGTCACCAAAGGGTTAGGTCTTTGATATGGCTAAGTTTTCAGAGTCGGATAACGGGCACAGTCATTTTGTTTTCTTCAGTGAGTATGAAGAAGAGGACTTTGATGCGTTTGTTGAGCATGTGTTGACCGCGTTGAATGTTCGCGAGATGGGGCGTGAGGAAGGGCCGTATTCCACGTTGGTTATGACGGAGTACCAAGGGCATAAGCTGGTGCTGACGAGTGGTTCGTTTGAAGGGTGTTTCATATCAATGGATCAGGGAGTGGCTTGGTTGGCGAAGGAAATAATCGGGCGGGTATGATTTGGGTGCGGTATGGCATCATTTTCACGCGGCCCATCACGCAGCCTGCCGCCACGAAAGGCCGCTTCAGGATTTATGCTGGCCCGCATGCAAACGTTAATCTGGACGTGTGAATGAAACCCTTTGACGACCTGGTGGCCGAGGCCTGTGCGGCAGATGTGACTGGCTGGGGTTTCGATTGGCTGGCAGGTCGCGCCTCTGAGCAGCGCCCGCCTTGGTGCTATGCCCAGCTCCTTGCGCAGCGCCTGGCGGGTGTACGCTCAGCCCTGGATCTCGATACCGGCGGCGGGGAGGTTCTGGGTGAGGTTGCGCGCTTTGCGCCCCTCATGTGCGCCACGGAAGCCTGGCCACCCAACGCTCGCAAGGCCCACGAGCGCCTGGGGCCACGCGGCGTTGAAGTCATCGAGGTAGCCCCCGGCACAGCGCTCCCATTCGCCGACGCCTCGTTCGAGCTGGTCACCTCACGCCACCCGGTGAATCCCGACTGGCACGAGATCCATCGCGTCCTCCGACCTGGTGGACATTACTTCGCCCAGCACGTAGGCCCAGCCTCGGCTTTCGAGCTGATCGAGCATTTTCTGGGGCCGTTGCCACGTGAGCGGCAAATGCGCGAGCCGCGGGATGAGGTAGCAGTAGCGCAGGCAGCCGGGCTGACGGTGACTGACCTACGGACAGCCCGTTGCCGCATGCTGTTCCATGATGTAGGCGCAGTCGTATGGATTCTTCGCAAATGCGTATGGTGGGTGCCAGACTTCTCTGTGCACCAGTACCGCGCTGAGCTTCTGGCCCTGGATAACCAGATGCGCCAGGGGGAGCCCTTCATAGCGCATTCCACCCGTCATCTCATCGAAGCGAGGCGTTGAGCTGAGATAAACGGTGGGTACAAAGAAGAAGCCCTAGCGCGCGTTGTTTGGGGATCGGTGGGCCGGGGTAATTTGAAACAAGTCGGTATCTATTTGTTTTTTCTAGTTAATATTTTCTGAGTCAACTTGCTTGGAATACCAGTTGGAACGCAGCGTGATCTGGATTCCGATGGAAGGTGCTTTTTGAGCACTTTTTTGTGCGGCAGCTAACAGATTGGCACCGGAAAATATCCAACACAGTAATCCATGCGCCCTTGGCACCAATCGGACAGCTAGCTGAAGACATACAGGCCTTCAGCACATCTTGGATAAATACCGTCCGGTCATCCTGTCAATGGGGGCGCAGAGGCAGCCGAGGGTTTTGCCGGCGACCTTCAGTGGCTGGTAGAACATCAGCGTCACGGCATCGTGGAAGCGTGACGACGACGGGCCGATCTGCAAGGTTAGCGATGAAAGGGGACAGATTTATATCTTGCGTTCCGGTATTCGATCAACACCGGAACGTGGGTAGGCATGGGGGCAGGATCAATTCGGCTTGGCTACCGTCGCGGCATCCTTGCTTAATACAGGAGCGGCTACATGCACCTTGGCCTCGGACAACGCAATACAGCGATGTGCGTAGCTGCCGATTTCTTTCAAAGCGATATTTCGGTAGCTAGCGGGACAGATCAACAACGTATCGCCGAAGCGGAACTGACGAAACGCCCTGACGCTGTACAAACCATTCGGCCCCTCGTAGCTCTCCAATTGCCACGGGTCGCTACTGAATACCTCCTTCGGATAATCCTTTTCGTTCAACACATAGCTCAGCTCGGTATTGTCCCTGATTTTGATCAGATTGGCGGCGGAATAGACCCACAGGTCCAAGAGTGCCGGCAACAGCATGGAATTGACGAAGATGCACCCGAGTAGCACCAGTGCGGCTCGGCCGGTGCGCTGCATCGCATTCCCGTTTGTCAAATAAAAGACGAGGACTGGCGCTAGGTAGAGGCACATTATCAATAAGCAGAGAGCGATAGCCCCGAATGCCTCTTCGTCGCTCTCTCCGCCTCGCCACGTCATGATGGCTAGCTGGGCGGGCATGACTCCACTCACCGAAGTAAACGCTAGCAGCGTACCTAGCCAGCCAACGAGGGCTGTGTAATAGAGTTTGCGATGCGAGGGTTTGCGGGGGCCAGGCGGCAGCTCCAGTACTTTGTTGTGCAGGGGCGCATCGCGGCGAAGCAGAACTATCACGGCACAAGCTGCAGCGACTACGACGATAGGGAAGAAGTAGCCTGGGGCCATGGTGTGATCAAAGAGGGACCCCAGCAGGTTGAGCGATAGCAGTAGGTAGCCCCCGCCTACGATGAGGCCAAAGCGTAAGGCGAGCCTCTTTTCCAGCTCTCTGTCGACGGTGCATACAGACATGCTCAACGTGAAGACCAAAGACGGCACCGATACGATGAGCAGCAGCGACGCGAGTATCAGCAGGCTGAAGAATAACCAGGCGACGAGGTTTGAAGGGTTACCTAACGAACTCAGGATCAACTCGGGGTGATGGATTACCCAGAGGTACTTGGTGAGGAGTGAGATTGAGATAAGCGTTGAAACTACCGGCAGCCACCATTTGATATCGGCGAGGAGTTTGAATAGTGCTTGCCGGGGGCTGCTGGAGGCGGAGGAGTCGGGCGGTGAAGCGGGGGATGGGCTTTGCGGGATGGTTGTGGGCGGAGATACGGCTGTCATGAGTGTGTGTTTCTTCCTAGTTTTCGTGGTTATGGGATGCAACGAGCGCGTTGAATCAGTCGTAGAGCCAAGGTTTCAGCGCGTTCAAGTTGGCGATCACGACCTGCTGCGCTTCTGGCTTAGGGTCCAGGTTCTTGGGGTCGATTTGATAGCGTTGCAGCACATACTTGACCAGCGCTTGCCGGCTCGGGATCTCCAGCCGGCCATTCAGCATGCCGTAGTCACCCTCTATGATCGCCTTCTGCGCGGCATCGAGCCGCGGGTCAGGCTCCAGGATCACCGATACCTCAGTGTTCCATACTGTATCGCCTTCGATGCCGTTGCCATTGCCATCCAGCAGGTCTGGCTTGCCGCGAATGCGGCTGAGCACGAAGTCGCGGTAAGCGCTGTTTTTCTCGCAGTAGGCTCGAACGTGCCAGCGCATGCCGGTATGAATCAGAGTGTGCGGTTCGATCAAGCGAATCTCAGGTTCGGGGTTGGCCAGCGAAACGTATTCCACCTCTAGTCGCAACCCTTCCCGGCAAGCCCGCAAAAGGGGCCGAAGCACCTCAGGCTGAATGCTGCGATCGGGAACTTGCAACATCAATGTATGCGCATAGGCCAGCTTCAGCCCTTCGATATGCGGGGCTCGTTCATTGTTCTGGGCAAGCATATCGAGGTAGGCGCTGGCGCTGAGGTCGATGAAGCGTGGTTTGAAGTGCGACGTAGGTACGTAGCCTTTGATCCGCTTGTCATATGTCAAGTTTCTTGACGCATGCTCGCTGATGTAAGTGTTGATGTCTTTAGACGCTTGCTGGCGGCTGATGCCAAAGCTCTGCATCAGGTGGCCCGTGGTCAGCCGGCCTTCCCACCAGGCAACGGTCTCGATCAGACGATAGCGAAGTGCCAGGTCCCAGCGTACCTGCTCAATGGATTGCTTGCGTTTCATACCCTCTCCATGTGCGCGATTACTTTACCTGTATAAGTCTACATTCTAGACGTGTAGATTTTCATTACATATCTTCGATTTGTCTTCGGAATACATCGGGGGCAGCAAAGGATATGAGCATGACTATGTCGGAAGTGGTTGCGACAGGGGCCTTGGTGGCGATGGGGATCATCCTGCTGGTGCTGATTCAGCAGGCTTTGAAGCTCGGCGAACTTGGGAAAAAGGTCGAGCACTGCCAGAGAGACCTCCGCTGGCTACAGATTTGGGAAATGGAAAACCGCGAGCTGCGGTCAGCGTTGCGCGCAGAGCGGGAGCATGTTGCGCAGCTGCAGCGCAAGCTGGTGATTCTGCAGGACCTGGCTTCTGGTGAAGGGTGTTAAGGGACGATATGAACAGAATTGAACGGATCAGCGGCTGCCTGCTGGGGGGAGCCGTCGGAGATGCGCTGGGCTCTCCCGTGGAGTTGCTTGAGTGGCCTGTGATCGAGGCCAGGTTCGGGCTGCAGGGCTCCATTGATTTTGCCCCGGCGTTTGGCATCACCGGTGCGATCAGCGACGCTACCCAGATGATGCTATTTACCGCAGAAGGCTTGCTGCGGGCTTATGTGCTAGGGAGTTCGCGGCAGGCATGTCATGTGCCCAGCATTATTCATCATGCGCTGCTGCGTTGGCTGACAACCCAGGATTACCCCTCGGTGATACCGGTCGCCACAGATGGTTGGCTGATCCGGGAAATGGCGCTCTGGTCGCGTCGTGCGCCAGACATAACCTGCATGAGTGCGCTCAAGGTCAGTGGACGGTTGGGTATGGTTGCCGAAAACAACAGCAAGGGCTGCGGTGCCTTGGTACGTGTTGCACCCTGTGCATTCTTCGCCCATGCATTTGACTACGCCTCGCAGTCCGGGCGCCTGACGCACGGGCACCCGACAGGTTACCTGGCGGCTGGGCTGTTCGCAGACATTCTGCAGTGTGTTGTCGGTCGACAAGATAGCTTGGAGCACGCTGTGACGCAGAGTTTGGCCAGGTATGGGCAAGTACCTGGTATCGAGGAAACGCGCAGCCTCGTCGAGCGAGTGATGTTCTTCTTTTACGAGGGGTACACACCTAGCCCTCAACGGATAGACGATTTTGCCGGTGGTTGGGGCGCTGAACAGGTGCTGGCGATTGGGCTGTGGTGTGCGTTGACTGCGCGGTCATTTGAAGACGGGGTGATTGCGGCGGTTAATCACAGTGGTGACAGCAGCAGTACAGGGCTGGTTGTCGGGCACTTGCTGGGAGCGCAGTATGGTGTTGCCGCTATTCCTGACCGGTGGCTTGAGCGCCTGGAACTGCGTCAGGTGATTGCGCAGGTCGCTGAAGATGTCGAGCGCGTTCCGCGGGAGTATTGCGGGGTTGGTGGGGAGTTTGACCAGCATATTGAATACGCCTATCCCGGTAGTTGAGCGTATTGCTGATAATGAGTTTGGGCAGGGACCTAGGAGCTTTAAAATGCCGATCAAACCCAGGCCCTTCACTTTTGAATGTGAAGGTTGTGGTTGGACGAAAACAGTGGCGCCGCGTAGTGATGCCATGGTACCGGGGGAGTGGATTGATCAGTGCCCGAAGTGCGGGGGTAAAGCGCTGAAGATGCGCGCCGCGGGGTGGTTCGAGGGGGCGTTGGCGGAGTTGTTGGCGCAGCGGCGATTTTGATTGGGGGGCTATATCGCCCGTGTGATCGAGTAGAGTAAAGGCCAGGGTTTTGTACCCTGGCGTTAATGGCTTGCCAATTGGCAGGCCTGGATTGGTGGCAGCTTTCCTTATGCAGCAGGCAATGTTCCGGTTGTTTCGCTGCTAGCGAGCATCTGCAACTGTTTACATCCTGCCTCATTTATTCTGACGAACACTTCCCACGTCATTTCTTGCTGATAGTGGTTTGCGTACTGCAGATCTACACGGCAAATGTCCGGACGTTCGTCATAGATGCGGCACCCTTTATTCAATTCATCCAGATGCCGGCATACCCCATCGCCGCGATCCATCGCGGCGGTTTGCGGGAGCAAGTGAACGCGCCGGCAACATTCCATGCACCGGCTGCAGGCGAAAGCCTGATGGGTGTCAGGCATACTCATCCATGGCAGCGAGGCATTGAACCAGACGCTCGCGATCTTCGCTGAGGCGGCGCTGATTCTGGTTGAGACTGCCTCGCAGGCTTTGCAGTTTTTCCTTGATCTCTGCGAAGCTGGCTTTCAGGTGCATCTCGACCATGCCGTTCAAGGATTGCGAGAACTCCCAAGCCGTCTCTTCGCCAAAAGCCTGAATGGCCTGGTCGCGACGCTCGCGCTCCTGGGCTTCTCGCTGGGCTTGCTCATTCAATCGCTGCTGCTCAGGGTCGCCCGCAAAAGCCGAATACAGCGTGCTGCCAACCTGGAAGGCAACGCCGATGACCGGGATGACCTTACCGACAATCTGTTCAGCAACTTTACCCATCGTGGCAGGGCCAATACCTTTGAACAGGGTAGGCAACCACTCTTTGCCAACTTTCATAACGCTGATTACGTGTTCGGCTTTCAGCATGCTGCCCGCTTGGCGTACACCCGACTCGAGCAGGGACATATCGATACCAAGCGATGCAGGAAGCTGGTCTGCATGAGCTGCTTGGGCTTCAAGGTTCGGCGTCGCTTGGCCAGCGTAGGACTGAGGTTGCACGCGGACCTCCCGAATGACTTCGTCGAGCATTTCGGATGCGTCCAGGCCCAGGCGGGAGAGCTCGGCTTCAAGCTCTGTGCAGACCTCGTGATTGGCTTGACCAATGAGCTGCTCGATCTTGCCTTGAGCGCCCTCGCTGTTCAGGTGCAGTGCATTCACTGTGCTCTTGCTGATAAAAGCGGCCTTGGCTTCTATCAGCGATTTCAAACCACGGTGGATATCGATTTCGCGACGAGCGATTTCTGCGTAGAAGGTATCCAGACGCTTGATCGAGGCCTGATCCTGCTGTTCATCCAATACGTCCACAGTTTCCTGGATGAAACTGCTCAGTTCAGTGGCGACCCGTGCAACGATAGCCTTTTGTTCGACCGATCCGAAGAATTTGGCCAGCGCGCTCTCGAATTTCGGGAAGCCGGAGCTGTTCAGCAGGTTCTGCTTGTTCTCCAGTTTTGCCTTGAGCGCAGTGCGGGCATTGACCTCGACGATCGGAATATGATCCAGCACTCGCTGAGTGCCAGCTTTTAGCTGGATACGCTGGCGCAGTTCATCTTTGACACGCTCCAGGTCGATCGGGTCGAAACGGTTCTTGCAGTTGAGCACCAGGAAGATCATCTTCCCTGCGAGCACCAACTCCAGCAGCACATCGAGAGTCTTCTCTTCCTCGACGACGCCCAGCGGGTTGACCACGAAAATTACGACATCCGACTGGATCAGCTGTTCACGAGTGATTTCCTCGTGCTCGAGTGGAGCGTCGATACCGGGAGTATCGAGCACTTCGAAATCGCCCCAGCGATAGCCTTGTACGCGAGCGGTTTCGGGTACATCAGCCACCGCGGCCAGTTCCTGGCCGAGCAGGGCATTGATCAATGTGCTTTTACCCGCGTTGTAAACGCCATAAACCATTATGGTTGCGCCGGGCTGGGTTTTTTTTGCCCTGCTTAACTCACGAATACTGGCGATCGCGTTCGGGTTGTAGGTTTCACACAGGGCATCTACTTCGTCATAGAGACCCAGCAACTGCGTCATTGGACCTGGTCTTGTCATTGCAAAGTGCTCGTTTCAAGGGTACTAAATGCCTGGCGCAGGCGCTGCATTTCGATAGTCAAAACCTGACAGTATTCAAGCATCGAGTTTCGCAGTGGCTGATAAATGCCCTGCACCTGTTCGTTGAGGTAGGCGGGTAGCGCATTCGCGTATTGTTCGATAGCGATCTGGCGCTGTTCTTCCAGATTGTCGCCGACGACCACATTGTGTTTTGCGAAAATGGCTTCTGCGCTTCGCCCGATCATGCTGGCAGCACTGCCCAGCGACGCCCCGGCTGCCGCGCCTGCCGGGCCGCCGACGAAGAAGCCGGCGATGCCACCGACCACAGCCCCAGCCGTACCCCAGGCCGTTTTGGTGCTGCTTCGTGTACCACTCATGTATTCCTTTTCGACCGTGACTTCTCGGTAATCCGGAATGGCACCAAGACGGCTCGTGTCGAAGGCACGCTTCAGAGCATTCTGCTGAGTTTCACCAATGGTTTGCATGGCCTCGCTGGTCAGCTGGCCGACAACCTTGCCCAGCTGTTCTTGAAGCTGGGCCTGGACGTTGGCCGGACGAGGGCCGTTGAACAGTTGATTGACGAAGCTGCGCATCTCAGTGGTGCCTTTCTGGCCCAGCGTACGCAGTACTCGGTCAACCGCCTGGTCCTGAACTTGAATTTGTTGCTCAAAAGACTCGGTCAGCTCTTTGATAAGACCCAGGTCTTCGTTGGTTTCCCCCACGGCTTTGCGCAGATTGTTAAGCGGCGTGTTCAGTTTCAGCTGCAGGCCCTGGCCTTGAGACAGGGTCTTGAGTGTCTGGAACAGCGTCCCCAAGCCACTTTCCTGCAAGTGCGAAGGGTGCTTTTCAGCAAAGCGGGTAGAGAGTGGCAGTATGCTGATTTTCTCCACAGCATCATGCTGCATCGCCGCCAGGTTGCCAGAGACTTCCTTGATCTGGCGCTGCTGAGTTTCCTTGGACTTCATCAGCACTTCGGTGATGAGTTGCCCATCGTCATCTTCATCTTCTTCGGTGATATCGCTGCCGGTCAGCAGAACCATCAGCGAGCGTTGGCCGCTCAACAGGGCGCTGACTTCGCTCATGTCGGAGCTTCGGGCCGGGGCCTGCGAACTCATGGTATAGAGGATCAAGTCCGCTTGATCGACATACTTGCGCGCAAGGTCACCATTCGCGGAATTTGTCGAATGCAGCCCGGGGGAATCCACCCAGGTGAACCCCGGCAACTTGAAGCCCTGGATCGAGCTGGTGGCTTCGGTGGCGCCGACTCTGAACTGCTCCGTGCGGCAAGCTTCGCCTTCCTCATCGCCGCTGGCGACATTGGTACGGTCATGGGAGAAGTAAACGGGTTTCAGGGCGGTCTGATTTTTCAGTTCAGCAGAGGGGGCGCTATGCCCCCAGGCCACATAGTTACCCAGCGAGCTCTTGCCCGACTTGACCTTACCGTAGACGAACACCAGCAACGAGTCGTTGAAAGTTTCGCGAAACTCAGCGCCCTTCGCGCGTACCTGTGCGCGTTTTTCCCAGACGGTGAATTGATCCGTCAAGCGCTGGGCCAGCTGGGCTGCGCCCTTTCCAAGCGGGTTTCGCTCGCTGACTGTGGCAGCCATGCGTTCTGTGTTATGACGCATCTGCGCCACAAAGCCCGTGCGCAGCGTATCGAAGCGCTGCTGAGTCTGCGCAAAGTCCTGTTTCTTGCTGGAAAATTGCCCCTGCAATTGCTGAAAGACCTGCATCAACTCATCGCGATTAACAGTGCTCATGGAAGACTACGCCTGGGGAAGAAGTTGACGTTTGAGTTGCTGTAGCCGGTCGATGCGTTCCTGCGCGACTTGCGCCTGGGCGAGTGCGGCATGATCGCAGGCAGTCGCGTCGGCAGGTGCAGTCACGGTTTCAAGCAGGTTCAGGCCTTGCATGAAGTGGATAATGTGCCCACCTTCGATCGCTGGGGACGCCTGAAGAATGGCTTTGACGGTCTTTCCATAATTCGACGTTGAAGACGCGGTACTGCGTATGTGTTGTTCGAGCTGATCCCCCGTCACGCCTTCGAGCGTCAATCTGGCCATTTTGCTCAAGCCTTCGGATACAGTGTTGTGTTTGTCGGACGAGGAGGTCAGCGCTGAGGCAGCCCCCCTGAGCTCGGCTTTGAGCTGTTCACGCCGCTCTCCCGCAAGCGACTGCACTCGAGCCTTCAGGTTCTCGCGCTCGCGTTGGCGCTTGGCTTCCTGCTCCTGTTGGAGCCGCTCGCTGTCGTCGTAGGTCGTCGTGCTGCTCGAAGAGGAAGGGCTGTCGTCAGAAACAGCTTTGGCAATGGCGGTTACGGCAGCGACTGCCGCAACGCCGATCAACCAGGGTAGAGGCATTGCAAGTCTCCTTACTTAAATGCTGTCGAGTTTTTTGCGCGCTTTCTGCATGTCGGACGTATGGGTTTTGAACGTCCGCCGAGCGCCGTCGATGAGCTCAACGAACGTTTTGGCTTTCACCACATAGGGCTGAGTTATCTGCTCGATCAGCTTCACTTCCTGTGCTATTGCAAGGTCGATGCGTTCGCAAAGGTCGAGTGCTCGACGCGCTAGCCGCTTTTGCCAGGCTGACTCAAGCGAGTGAGCGAGCTTTTTCGAAAGTGCCTGCAGGTGCTGCTCCAATTGCGGAATTCCGCTTTTGGTGCACAACCCTTCCTTGTTCTTCTCGACACCACTTTTGAAGCGAGTGCTGGAGATGGCAAAGCATTCGGGCATGGTGCCTAGATGGATCAGGGCCTGACGTTCGATCGTTTCTTTTACCTGGGCCAGGTCCGCGTCCTGAAGCTTGTCCAGTTGGCTGATTACCAGCACTACGCGCTCTCCGACATCCTCACCGTATGCATTGCGCAGCTGGTCGAGCAGGGCCACTTCTTCCGCATCCAGCTCGCCTGGCGGGGCGTGAACAAAAAGTACGACATCAGCTTTATCAAGACCTTCGTTTGCCTGCTGCGTATCGTCTGCATCGATACCCAGGCCCGGGGTATCGACAAGCACATAGTTATTGAGCTCCAGTGCTTGATTGGTCCGGGTAGTGCGGATGTCACCTGTTTGGAAATGCTCATCGCAGGCATGCCCGCTCAGCATGTTGAGCAGAGAGCTTTTGCCCGCTTTCACAAGGCCCCAGGCGGCAATGCGAGGCTTGGTTGGGGCGGCGTCGCTGCGCTGGCTGGCGAATAGTTGGTATTCCGACTCCAGCGCCATGATGTGTTGTGTTCGATCCATCAGTCTGCGTCTCCTGTCGCATCACTGTCCAAGCAGCGCATCTTTGCGCTACAAAAATCAGGGCAAAGCGAATGATGTCATATGGCCACAAATTATGGCGCGTCGGCTGACCCCTTTGAAGTGTTATCGGGCGATTTGCTGAATCCCTTAGCGTCAACCTGAAGCCTGGCTCGAGGGGATTGTAGAGTCCTATCATCGAATGGTGGCATTATGATGCACCCATCATGCGGCTTCCGCGTGGAGTAGCTCGCGCTGCTTTGCGCGCTCAAAACGATGTCTGGAATTCTTGCAGGCCAGATGGGCGTGCGTTGCGCAAACGTTGGGAGGAATACTGAGCCGGGCATTTCTGCCTGCCAAGCAGAGTTGGCCTGGTTATGCAGCCAATGGACAGGAGCTGAGGATAATGGTGTTTGTTATTGGTATTGTCATCGCATTGATCGGCTTTGCGATGATGTCCCGTCCTTTCAAGATTGGGTTCGCCCTCTATTTGGCCTCCGTGGTTTATTACATCTGCCTGTATGCTGGTAATGGGGAGTTGGAGGAGGTGTCCACTGCACTTTCACTCGTTTCTGGGACCGTCGCTCTTTTGGTCATCGGGGCAGTGCTGGGTGGGATACGGTCAAGCGCCGGCAGTGAGGCGGAGTACATCGCTAAACGCAAGCGTGTCTGGATTTTCTTGCTGAAATTTGGTGGTGCTTACGTTGTGTTTACCCAGTTGCTGACAGTTGCATTGTTTCTGGGCGGCGGGGGCCGCTCCTGGGAGCACTGGACCACAGCAGGGCTCATGGTAAAGTTGATGCCGTACAAGTGGGTTGGTTTTATGCTGATGTTGGGTGGGTATTACTGGCTAAAAGGAAAATCCAAAACGCAACGGTCCCTACGCACTTGAGCAGGTGATGGAAGGTTAAACAGGCAAGCACCACGCTGGCGAGTGACTGAAAGTTTCCTGTTCAGGGCAGGCAAAAAGTACAGGCTTGGGATCTTGGAAAATCCCAGGCCTGTACTGCGCAGCCCGCAGCTGTTCAGTGGCCGCGTCTCACACTGCTTGTGAGGCTTCTGCGTAGTGTGGGTCATAGTCCTTGGCGGGTTTTACGGTTACCTCAATCACATCGGCGCCATACTTGTGCGCCAGAAAGCGCTCCCGGTAGAGATAGAAGGCCGCGTCGCAGACTTTCATGGTGAAGTAGGCGTTGAAACCGCCGCCTACAGCTGCACCCACGGCGGGAATTGTTTGTGCGAGCTTGGCTTTTGTAAGGCGAATACCTAAGGCTTTGGCAATTTCCTGGATGATCTTGACAAAAACGCTTTTTTCCAATTCCTGCCATGTTGCTTTCTTTGCAACGTCCTGAGAAATCTTGATCAGCTGAGCCATGGCGAGCGCCTTGGAGCTGTCGGTGGGAGAGGAGGCAAGGCCAAGCACGTTGAAGGCAAACAGTCGTTCTTCCTGACGTGAGGTATCAAAACCGTAGTAGGCAGCATATTCGCCGATTGCCCGTAGGTTGAGTGTAATCAACGCTGGGATGTCGACTGCCAGCCCAGCAATACCCACGGCACCTGCTCCAGCGCCCTCTACCAGAGCGATGCCTTTGTATTTGGCTCCGAGGAAGCCAACTACCTTATCGATTTGTTCCAGATCCAGATCGTGGATGTCTTTATGGGCCTTGACCGTGCTGTGCCCATCGCCACGAAACTCTTCGAAAATTGCTTCTGGTCTCACGCTCCACTGGGCCGCGTCATGGCATACGCTGGTCAAACCCTCGATAGCGCCCTGAATCGCAGGGCCGATGCCAGGTGCCTTGAACAGGAGGTCGCCTGCTTTGTCCAGTGGCTGGTTGATCACCTTCAGAGCTTGGCCGAACCAGCCAATGTCAGGCTCTTTCCAGCTGTGAATCTCCTTGAGTGCGTGCTTCTCGTATTTGCTCAGCGTTTGCATGCGAGGTCCTTGGTGATGAATCAATCGTCGATGATCTCAAAATGACATTGTGCATTGAACAACTTGGTTTTTGTTGTCGATTTAACGAGGTGAACACAGTTGTGCGCAGGAAGCGGTGCCGAGCAGCCGCTGGCGAATGGCCGGGCCAGTGGTTGACGGCCTTCATGCAGCCCATGTAACTCGCTTCATGGCGAGCAACCATGCCGTTGGCTACCAGTGCCATCGTCAAGCTGGCGTTGTCGCAAGCTCCATCGGGATCCCCGTGGCGGAAGTACACCGCCGCTCCGGCCTCATTCACCCGGCACTGATGTGGAGAGGGACAATTGCGGCATTGCATTCATCAGGTTCAAGGGAGCGTCCGAGGCAGGGCAAGCTTGGATACGTGCTTTCGCGGCTTGCTACGAAATAAACGACAGCGGCGAATGACGGCTAATTGCCTTGTGGTTGTCGAGCATCGGATGCTGTGCAGGTGCACAGGGTGTTAACGAGATCAACCTGGGAGATTGGGGCCGCTTGCTGGTCCCTTGAGGGGGGGGCTATATCGAGAACTGCCCCTGTGGGACTGGCCGTTTTCTGCCGATGGAATCTGGACGCAGAGAGGGTGCTTTGTAGGTGAGATGGCCGAGGACATGGTGGATCACGAGCAGGGTAATCTGAATTAAGTCAGTAACATGTTGATTAGTCGTGGGGATTCCATTTCGTATTATAAGCTGGAATATCGATACCATGACAAGAATTCCTTGCCTGCCGATATCTAGTTCGGTTTCCTACTCTAGGGCGCCCCTGATCCAATCGCGGTCACTGAGCTAAACGACTACTGGATAGCATGCATCACCCCGCAATGTGTCCAGGTTATCTAGCATCAGCAGAATGATGGCCGGAACCAGCTTGCGGATCAGGTTGGCGCAGTCGCGCAGTTGATCTTGGTTGACGCTGCTGTTCCAAGTGCCAAGCTATGCATGATGTGCGTATTAAAATTTTACAGTTCAGTGGGCTAATTGCCGCAGGCGCTAGAAACCGTCTGGCCAAGGCACTCAAACCTGCTCCAATTGTTTACCTGTATGAACAGACAACATGGACGGGGTCTGTCATTTTGCTTAGGGTATGGCCATTCGATATTGTCCGCAGGCGGCTGGCGTGAAGCGTGGTGGGTTCCTGGCACATTCGGAAGTAGAGACGTTCGTTGCGTTGTATGCCGCCGGCTTGCCAGCTCTCACTGCCATGCTGGGCTTCAGGCCAGCAAGCTAGACCCAGGCGGTCTGATGGTTGATGTAGGGCGATGCTCCTTGAGCCGGCGTAGTGCTTCAACTCGGTACGCCTGCTCTTAGCAGAAAATGACAATGGGCACGGTCGCTCGAACAAAATTATAGGAGCAAGGATTTTGGCGGTAGATCTGAAGGATGACGCAACTCTCAAGGCAGCCTGCGAAGCGGTGTTGGTTCACCATCGTGAATTGCCTTGGTATCAAAACTGGCTGACTAACCTGTCGAAGTTTCTTCGGATGGTGCAAGACACCAGTCAGGCCGAGTTTTGTAGCCCCGCGTTTCAGGAGCAGCTCTGGGAGAGTGAGGTGATCACTACGACGGGTATGGGGACTGTCAATGTGTCCGAAGTAATCATCAATCCCGATGTTGCCAAACTCCTTTGGGGTGTCCGCACTTCGCTTGAAACTGTCGACGCTCCTCTACGTGGCCAGGCTCTCAAGAAAAGCTGGCACGATTTAAATCAGCTAGTCGCCCCACCTCTTGTCCAGCGTAATCCTCGGCTAAAAAAATATCGTCTATTCGCTGCGCTGTTCCCTACGGAACTGACCACGATTGCCCACTACCCGAAATTGCGAACACTGGCGTCATTGTTAGGTGTGGGAGGAGAGCGTGATCTTTCTCTGCATCAGCTTGTGCTTTTGCGCCTGGAGGAAGTATTGGGTGAGCGAGTCGAGGGGCTGAGCACGCCGGCTCTGGAGCGCATGACCCTGCCTTGGCTGCTCTACATGAAATACATACAGGAGCAAGAAGCCGAAGCGACAGAAATCGCTGATCCGAGTACAGGCGAGGAGCGCCTGAACCCTTTGCCCGCTGAACGTCGCCGCCGCGGCATGCTGGCCATCGGAGGTGGGGTTGCGACAGTAAGAACCATCATCGAGTTTGCCAAAGAGGGGTGCAAACGAGAGGACTTGCTTGAGCACATGCGCTCAATCAACCCAAGTCACGCCACGTCGACCATCCGAACCCAACTCAATTCGCTGATTGCTGAATGGGGTGTACTGCGCGCCCATGGCGATGAGATCAACCTGACTCCGCGAGGTGAAGGGTTGTTGGAAACAGGCGAGCCTGATGAGGTATCGGACTGGTTGCTCACGCGCGTGCTTGGGTTCGATCATATGCTCTATGCATTGCGCAGCGGCCCGATCGCTGTCAGTACGATGAATGAAACTTTGAGGAAGGTTAATTCAGGGTGGACGAGTGATCGAGCGCTGACCAGCCTGACGTTTTGGCTACGTTCCCTGCAATTGGTCGAAACCAGAGCGGATAAGCTGTTGCACCTGACCGAGCTCGGCAAAACTTGGGCAGCGCAAATTTACTGGGAACCTGAATCGCTCCCGCCGGAGGCTGGGGCTGTTTCAGCCAGTGTAATGCCATCCGCTAGTGGGACGACGCCATTCGAGCGGCCCTCGTTGAAAACCATCCAGCACAGTTTTCCCGAAAATATCTCTTTCCCTATTGGACTGGTTGCACGCTTGGACGCCGGACTTTGGAGCCATCCACGTCGTCACTTCGCTGTGCTCACGGGGCTTAGCGGTGCCGGTAAAACAGTATTGGCGAGAGGATATGCGCTTGCGCTGCACGAAGGGCAAACCAACCCTTCGGAGGGATTGCTCACCGTCCCGGTCCAGCCAGGCTGGCATGACCCTTCCTGCTTGCTGGGTTACGTTAATCCGCTGGATAGCGAAAGCTATGTGCGCACGGCTTTTATCGATTTCCTGCTCAAAGCCAATGCTGACTCTGAGCGACCCTATACCGTCGTGCTGGACGAAATGAACCTGTCCCATCCGGAGCAGTATTTGGCGCCACTGCTTTCCGCGATGGAAACGGGTGGCCACATCGAGCTCCATGCCCAGGAAAACGATATCAATGGTGTGCCAGCGACCATCACATACCCGAGCAATCTGGTGATCATTGGCACTGTGAATATGGATGAGACAACGCATGGCCTGAGCGACAAGGTTCTTGATCGGGCGGCGGTCATTGAGTTTTGGGACATCGATGTCGACGCTTTCCCCGGATGGGAGACAAGTGTGTTGTCTGAGGTACAAATCACCAAGGTGCGTGACACGCTCAGGGGGCTAGTCAAAGCGTTGCGCCCTGCACGCCTACATTTTGGCTGGCGCACCATTCACGATGTCATTGGCTACGTTGAGCAGGCTGAGCGCGGCGGTGTGATTGACTTCGACGAAGCGCTGGACCAAGCCGTCTACGCTAAAGTCCTTCCTAAACTGCGTGGCGAAGACACGCCTCGGGTACAGGCGGCTTTCGCAGACAGCCGAACTCTGCTGCGGGATATGAAGCTGGAGGATTCGGCAACCAAAATTGCCGAATTGCAGGATGACTTACGTTCTCTCGGTTCCGCTCGGTTCTGGCGCTGAGAAATGTCGATTATCCGATGCATCGACAATCAAGGCTGCTCGTTCGAGGTCGCCCCTGAAACGCTGGCTTCTGGGTTTATGGAGCGTGGTACCTATTATTTCGAGATTATCCCAGAGGCGCGTTTTTTTGTTGATGATGAGCCGTTGAAGATCTTACGCCATCAAGCATTCGATGCGTGGCGATGGGAGCCAGGTTTCTACGCGGGCAAAGTCGTAGCTGAGTTGGTCGATGCCAGTGGCAGGGTCACCGCGACCTATCACTTCGATGTAGCGCCAGACCAAAACAAGCTCGGCGAGGTTTCGTTTGCCGCAATGCTCGACGAACTTCTTGCTTTCGATACGCGGTTACTACTGGGTAGCGAATACGCCCAGTTGGAGGTCGGTCGTGAAGGTCGAGCCAGTAACCCGCATCTCCAGTATGCCCGGCTGAAGCGTTATGGTCCGACGTTGTTGTCGGCCCTCGCCGAGGTCTTGCGCAAACCGCTGACAAGGTTACACCGAGACCGCACATTACGGCCTGCGCACCAATTACGTCGTATTGATCAAAAGACTGTGCGTCGTGCTATGCAAGACCCTGCAGCGACTGCGTTGCTCTACAACCTCGAGCGAGCCAGTGACAATGGTGATGTGCTGCAGTTTGATGTGCCAACGGTATTCGAGGACCTGGATAACCCGGCCAATCAAGCGCTGGGTGTTGTCCTGGGGGAAGTTCTACGACGCAGTCGTCACGTCATTACCGCCTTGCAAAAGATCGTTGATGGGGAGAGGGACACTGGAGCCCGGTCCGCGTTAGCGCCTCGGCTTGGTCGGCGAATTGAGTTCCTCGAAGGCTTGCACAGTGACTTACGAAAAATTCAACGTAGGGAACCGTTCCGCTCCCTGCGTCAGCCTCGAATTTCAGCTGCCGGACTCAATGCGATTTCCGCTCACCCTGCTTACGCTCGAGCTTATCGTCATGGTTGGTATGTGCTGCGCCCGGGCATCGACGGCAGTAGTGAGGGAGAGCGCTTGTGGATAAGCCCGACATGGGAAATTTACGAGCGTTGGTGCTACCTCCAGGTTGTGACGTTGATGAAGTCGATCTATCCCAATCTGCAATGGCGAGCTTCTTGGCCCGGTGCAAGCCTGGATCACATACGATTTACGGGACGAGATATCGACACGCAGGTCGAGGTATTGCTACAGCTACGTTGCCCAGCGTTCGACCGGCCAGCTAACAACGGTTTTTCAAGCATTTCCGGTGAGCGCAAGCCCGACATTGTCGTAACCGTGGAAAGTCCAGCGGAAAGCTTGTTCATCGTAATGGATGCCAAGTACCGGGTTGATCGCGAATGGGTATTGGATGGCATGGAGTCTGCGCATTTGTATCGGGATTGCCTACGCTGGAAGGATCAAAAACCAGATTTATCTATATTGCTAGTGCCTCGTGCTGGAGGTGCCCCTCTGTTGGAGACGGCGGCCTATCAGAAGGCCAATGGTGTTGGCGTCGCAGTGCTTAGCGTTGAACATTACGGATTGCAGGCGGTGCTAAAACCCTTTGTAAGGGGCTGCCCGGATCCAGCATCATCAGAGCCTCCTATCGCAGCTACTCTTTAACTTTAGGACTGAAGCTGTTGCAAAACTGATAAAGGAAGTACGATGAAATCAATTGTTTCTAAAGCTGAAGCCGAGCTAGAGTTGGCACTTATGCAGGCCGAGAGTGACTCCATGACCAGCAGCGATCTCTATATCTGGCTGAGGGAGTGCGGGTTGCCGCCGGAAATTGCCATACGAATCAAAGATCTGGTCAATGTGACTAAGCGTATTGGTGATAAGGTGGTTTCCATCGGCAAATTAATCGTCATGAAACTGCGCGACTTCATAACAGCTCATAAGGGTTTGGTTATTGGCAGCCTTTTGGGTGCTGCTATTGCTTCGCTGGTGTCTGCACTACCGTTGCTCGGTTCGTTACTGGCACCCTTAGGTACTCTGCTTGGCCTGACGTTCGTGGTCACCGGTTATCAGCAGGATAAGTACGAGGCAGGTGGTGCTGTGAGGTTGCTGGAGGTCCCGCAGAACTTGATCGAGATCGCTCAGGTTTACTTTGAAGTGTTCATCGAGACTCTCCAGGCCGTGATGACTGAACTGACATCGGTGAAAACTTCGTGACTCGGCAATCGAAGGTCAGCAAAAAACAGCTGCTCAAGGTTATCGCTGAGCTCGAGCGGGCGCCCCAAGACCGTGTGCGTATTCTGGGCGAAGTGGGCATCAGCACACTCGGTCTAGGGCTCGGCGCCGCTGCCGCTGGCACGGTGGCGGGTATCGCCGGTGTGACCAGCATCCCAGTCCTCACAACTGCCGCCAGCTGGGTAGGCGTCACTGCTGTCGTAGCGACGCCTCTAGGTTGGTCACTGGGTGCTGCGGCAGCCGGTGGTGCCTTGGCCTATGGGGTCTCACGCTGGATTCGTAACGGTGCGATGTCCGAGGGGCGCAAGCGTGAATTGCTAGTGCAATTTCGGGAGCGATTGATTGAAATGGAAGCTAAGGAGCGTGCCGCCGGAGTATCGCAAGAGGATAAGTCCGCATTTATTTCATCACTCCGAGAAGTGATCGAGAAAGATGTCATAAGCGTGGATAGGGCCTTTGGACTGATTGAAGCAGTCGAAGTCGGGAGAATCACGGTACCTGATGGCTATCGGCTTGTTAATGGGCTTTTGCAGAGGTAGCTATCAGGACGCGCTGCGCTGTACTAGCCGCGTGCTGAATGCACTGAGGGCGCGTAATGAATTACGAGCTCCGGAGACGGCGCTGCTTAACATTGAGCGTGAGTCCAATAGCGCTGATCGAGTGGCTTGCAGACGCTATGGTGCGATTGAGGTGAGCGTCGCCGGGTGAAGTGGTGATTTGTCGAGCCTCTTGCTACTTAAGGCTATCAGTCTATCGACTCTTCCTTCCGACCATTGCGCTGAAAGGCGTGGTTTTCACATAATTTAGGTGGACACCATCCTCTAACCACCAATGTGAATGTAATTTGCGGCCTCAGTGCGGTACTTACGGCACAAGTACACGGCGAATTTATCATCCCAATACTGGCACTTTGCTCGTGCTGCAGGCATGCTTTGCCCAATCTGCTAGCAAGTAGGGCTGACGCAAAGGAGCGCGAGCGTGGGGTTGGAGAAGAAGGTTAGAGAAGCGCAACTGAGTGTGCTGATCAAATATGGTGTTCTGGCTGATTTTTGGTTCTTCACGGATTGCCGGGAAAGTCATACTTGATCTTCATGAAAAAGAATTCGCTGTCCCGGTAGCCGTAAGCCATCCGCTTGATCAC
>NZ_JBSSEW010000038.1:0-20536 GCF_054062095.1 Pseudomonas sp. TE6288 | reverse complement strand
CGCCCCAGGATGGGGCGTTCAGCGCGGTCCTCCCGGGAGCAAGGCCGGAGTGAGGGGACCCGGAGCGAAGCGGAGGGCCGGATGAATGGAGCGCAACGGCTTTGCTTACTTTGGCCAAGACCAAAGTAAGCCGCCGTAAGGGCGGAAAGGTGAATAAGCGTCGACATCGCAAATGAATGCGCATACAACTTCAATACAACCAAAACCCCAAAACCCCAAAACCCCAGCAATTCAACAAAAGATCACCGCGCTTCCATATGCGCAATCATCAACTGCACACTCTCATTCCCCCGAAACTCATTCACATCCAACTTGTAAGCCAACTCCACCCACCGCACTGTAGGATTCGGCCAGACCTCCCGGTCAATCCCAAAGGCAATCCCATCCAACCGCACCGCCCCACATTCGCTCTTGAGCACCACCTTCAGATGCCGCTCCCCGACGACCCGCTGCTCGACCAGCTGGAACACCCCGTGGAACAACGGCTCGGGAAAGTGCTGCCCCCAGGGCCCGGCGTTGCGCAATGCCCGCGCCAGATCCAGGTGGAACTCCTCCACCGCCAGGGTGCCATCCGACAACAACCGCCCGGTCAGGTCTTCCTCACGCAACTGCCGCCGCACCTCATCGTCGAACGCCTCGGCAAACGCTGGGAAATTGTCGGCCGGCAAGGACAGCCCCGCCGCCATGGCATGCCCGCCGAACTTGCTGATCAAGCTCGGATGCCGCGCCGCCACGGCGTCCAGTGCGTCACGGATATGGAACCCCGGCACCGAACGCGCCGAGCCCTTCAGCACCCCTTCCCCCGCATCGGCAAAGGCAATGGTCGGGCGGTGGTAACGCTCTTTCAGGCGCGAGGCGAGGATGCCGATCACCCCCTGGTGCCAGTCGGCGTCGAACAGGCACAAGCCATAAGGCATGGACTCGACCGGCAGGTCCTTGAGCTGGGCCAGGGCCTCACGCTGCATGCCCTGCTCGATGGACTTGCGGTCCTGGTTCAGGCCATCCAGCTGTTGGGCCATGTCCAGCGCCAGGGTCGCGTCTTCGCACAACAGGCATTCGATGCCCAGACTCATGTCGTCCAGGCGCCCGGCAGCATTGAGCCGAGGGCCAAGGATGAAGCCAAGGTCGGTGGAAGTGATGCGCTTGTGGTCACGCCGTGCCACCTCGAGAATCGCCTTCAGCCCGGGGCGGGCGCGGCCGGCGCGAATACGCTCCAGCCCCTGATGCACCAGGATGCGGTTATTGGCATCCAGCGGCACCACGTCGGCGACGCTGCCCAATGCCACCAGGTCGAGCAATTCGCCAATATTCGGCTGCGGCTGCGTTTCGTAGCGCCCCAGGCTGCGCAACCGCGCACGCAGGGCCATCAGCACGTAGAAGATCACGCCGACACCGGCCAGTGACTTGCTGGGGAACGCACAACCCGGCTGGTTGGGATTGACGATGGCATCGGCAGCCGGCAACTGCTCGCCCGGCAGGTGGTGGTCGGTGACCAGCACCTTGAGCCCGGCGGCCTTGGCCGCGGCCACGCCATCGACGCTGGAAATACCGTTGTCCACAGTGATCAGCAATTGCGGCTGGCGCTCGAGCGCGACCGCGACGATCTCCGGGGTCAGGCCATAGCCATATTCGAAGCGGTTGGGCACCAGGTAGTCGACATGGGCCGCGCCCAGCAAGCGCAAACCCAGCACACCGACCGTGCTGGCGGTGGCACCGTCGGCGTCGAAATCGCCGACAACGAGAATGCGCTGGCGCTGGTCGAGCGCCTCGACCAGCAGCTCCACCGCCGCCTCGATGCCCTTGAGTTGCTGGTACGGCAACAGGCGGGCCAGGCCCTTGTCCAGTTCGGCTTCGGACTGCACGCCACGGGCGGCATAGAGACGGGTCAACAAGGGTGGCAGGTTGCCCAGCAAAGGCAGGGGCGACGGCAGGGGACGTGGTTCGATACGCATGGGGTCTTCGCAATTCCGCTTTGGTTCAGGTCAGCCGCGCTCGCCAAGCAACCATTGCAACTGCACTTCGTGCTGGCCACGGTCGTCGGTGACGAACACCGTGCCTTCGCTGATCATCACGTCCCACTTGATGGTACGCGGCATGTCGGTGGCGAGGGTTTCCAGCACCTCCTGCGGGACGGCGGCAATGCTCAGGTTCTTCAGGCCCTTGACCGCGCCGAGCACCTTGGTCTCCCACACCCGCAAGCTGCCGTAGGCCAGCAGGCTGGTGCGCTCGGTACGCCGCGAGCACCAGGTCAGGCGGTCGGCGTCGGGCTGGCCGACTTCGATCCAGTGCAGGATGCGATCGTCCAGGCTTTTTTCCCACAGGGCCGCCTCATCGACGTCCGACAAGCCGCGACCGAAGGACAGCTGCTCGTTGTACCAGAGGGCATAGCCCAGCAGGCGCACGGCCATGCGCTCTTCGGTTTCCGAAGGGTGGCGGGCGATGGTCTGGCGAACGTTCTCGTACACGCCGCGGTCGAGGTCGGTCAGATTCAGTTCGAACTTGTAGGTTGTGGACGGCTGGGCCATGGGCGATAGGCTTCTTGCGGGGGAAAGTCGCACAGTCTAACTGATCCCGGGCGCCAGCGCCGGATCAGACAACGCCGATATACCTGCCGCCGCCGAGCTGTGATACAACCTGCGCTCACGCCCAGCCTCCACGGATGCCCCATGACAATGCCCAGCAAACCTCTCGCCGGCCTGAAAGTCATCGAGCTCGGCACCTTGATCGCCGGCCCGTTCGCCTCGCGGATCTGCGCCGAATTCGGTGCAGAGGTAATCAAGGTCGAGTCGCCCGATGGCGGCGACCCGCTGCGCAAATGGCGCAAGCTGTACGAGGGCACGTCACTGTGGTGGTTCGTCCAGGCGCGCAACAAGCAATCACTGACCCTCAACCTCAAGCATCCTGAAGGCCGCGAAGTGCTCAAGCGCCTGCTGGCCGAGGCCGACATCCTGATCGAGAACTTCCGCCCCGGTGTGCTGGAAAAGCTCGGCCTGGGCTGGGACGTGCTGCACGCCCTCAACCCACGCCTGGTGATGGTGCGCCTGTCGGGGTTTGGCCAGACCGGCCCGATGAAGGACCAACCGGGCTTCGGCGCGGTTGGCGAATCCATGGGCGGGTTGCGCTACATCACCGGCTTCGAGGATCGCCCACCGGTGCGCACGGGGATTTCCATCGGCGACTCCATTGCCGCCCTTTGGGGCGTAATCGGCGCGCTGATGGCCTTGCGTCATCGCGAAGTCAACGGTGGCGACGGCCAAGTCGTGGATGTGGCGCTGTACGAAGCCATCTTCGCCATGATGGAGAGCATGGTGCCGGAGTTCGACGTGTTCGGCTTTATCCGCGAGCGCACCGGCAACATCATGCCGGGTATCACCCCTTCCTGCATCCATACCACCGCCGATGGCCGGCACGTACAGATCGGCGCCAATGGCGATGCGATCTTCAAGCGCTTCATGCAAGCCATCGGCCGCGACGACCTGGCCAACGATGCCGCCCTGGCCACCAACGATGGCCGCGATGCCCGCCGCGACGAGCTGTACGGCGTCATCGACCGCTGGGCCAACGGCCTGCCGCTGGACAAAGTGATGCAGGTGCTCAACGACGCCGAGGTACCGGCCAGCCGGATCTACTCCGCCCAGGACATGCTGGGCGACCCGCAATTCCTCGCCCGCGAGATGTTCCTCCAGGCCCGACTGCCGGACGGCAAGCCGTTCAAGATGCCGGGTATCGTGCCCAAGCTGTCCGACACCCCCGGCAGCGCCGAATGGGTCGGACCGGCCCTGGGTGAACATACGACGCCGCTACTGGCCAGCCTGGGCTACGACGCAGCCGCCATTGCCCGCCTGCGCGCGGCCGGTACGGTCTGATCCGCGGCCCATGCGCATCCGCCACCTGCCCCTGCTGCTCTGCCTGGTATTCAGCGCGCTCGCGGCACAATTGGCCGAGGCCAGAGAGCGCCTGCTGTGGCTGGTCCGTGACCTGCCGCCGTTCACCATTTTCGAAGGGCCGGCCAAAGGCCAGGGCGTGATCGACCAATTGTTGCCCAAGCTGATCGCGCAGATGCCCAAGTACGACCACCAGATCGTCCGAGTCAATCGCGCCCGCGGCATCCAGATGCTCCAGGAGCACAGTTTCACTTGCGACCCGACCCTGCTCTGGACGCCCGAACGTGCCAGGTACGTGCATTTCTCCCAGCCATCGCTGGGCGTACTGAGCAGTGGCCTGGTGGTGCGCAAGCGCGACCAGGCGCTGCTGGAGCCTTACCTGGATGGGCAACAGGTGGATCTTCAGCGGCTGCTGGCCCAGACCCGGCTCAAGCTGGGCATCGTCGCCGAGCGCAGCTATAGCGTGCAGGTCGATGACGTGCTGAAGCAGTTGCCTGACAGCGCCTTCAGCCGCCACTACGGCAACGATGCCACCGCCAGCCTGCTGGAGATGCAACAATTGGGGCGCCTGCAACTGGTGCTCGGCTACTGGCCAGAGGTTCGCTACCTGATCCAGCAGCAGAATGGCTCGCTGGACGATTACCGCTTCTATCCCATCCGTGGCGTCAACCGCTACCAGTTCCTCCATGTAGGCTGCTCGGACACCGCCTTGGGACGCGAGGCGATCGCCAATATCGACCAGCTGCTGCCGATGCTGCGCCGCGATACGTTGCCAGGCCTGTATGCCCGCTGGCTGGATCCGGAGCTGCAGGAAGATTATCTGGGCCAGGCCCGGCATTTTTTCGAGCAGGGCGAAGCGCCGGTGCGCTGAACTGACCCGTGCAGATCAGCAGTGGCACCTAACAGGGTGCAGGTGAATTCAAGGCAAAAGAAACCCCGGCCGCTGGGGAAGACGACCGGGGTCAAGCGAAAGTCCCTGGGACTTCCAGTGACAGCCTGGATGGCACCGGAGCAAAGCACCGTCAGGTTGCCCTTGCTGAGTCTGACGGGCCGGTCAGGCAAAGGTTCCCTGCATTTGCCTCTGATGCTGCAAGGCGGCGATCACACAGGGTTGCAGGCGGCCTTCGGCAACTTGCAGGTCACGGCGCAGGCCATCGACCAGATCGACCAGCAATTGCTGTTCTATCAGCTCTCGCTCACAAACGGTACGCCGCAAAATCGGCAAACCGTGCTCATCGTGAACACTCAGGTGACGGCGGCCACGGTTATCGGTCGGTCCAATCTCGGCCTGGTAAGGGGTCAGGGCATCGTTGAGCAGTCTGCAGATTCTTTCCATCCGGATCACTCGCTGGCTAGGGGAAGAAAACTGACCATCGGGGCCGGCGGAAAGTTCGCCAGGCCCGTCATCACGAGCATCCGCGACTAACATGACAGTTTCGATGCTCCGCCCACCCTTTGCTTGCCGAAGGTCAGGCTACAGGCGCCCGAGCGCCTGCTCCAGGCCCACCATTGACATCGGCCAGGGCAGCTCGGCCAGGACATTCAAGCCCTGTTTGCGGGCCTCGAGCGCCAGGTCGATGCCCCCCGCGTCGCCATAGCCGACAAACAGCAACCCACCCGCGCAGGAAGCCTGCACCAGGTACTTGAACAGGCGCCGGGCATGACGGCTTGGCATCCCCTGGTCGAGCACCAGCACATCAACGGGTCGCTGCCCTTGTGTGATGTTGGCCGTGGCTGCCGGCACGTCATCGGTGAGCCGTACGTTGTACACACCCTGGGCATTGAAGGCCTGATGCAAGAGCATCTGATAGTAGGGCCGAGCCTGGTGGATAAGGACATTGAGCTGATGCATGAGCCTCCCCCTGGAGCCGTGTCTGCTTGGTCAGAGCGCCACTCTAGTAAGGGTATCCATCGAACTACATGGGAAAAATCTGAAATCCGCTGCCGTGCGTCTTGCGCCCACAAAAAAGCCCGTGCAAGACGGGCTTTCCTGTGGACGGTGTCAGCTTACAGCGGCTTGCCGCGATTGCCATGCTGGCTGACAAAGGCCTGCACGACCTTCAGGTCGTTGGCCAGCACGGTGCAACGCTCCTCACGGCCGAACAGGTCGCTCAGGTGCGCCGGCAGCTCCAGGGCCTTGTCGACACCGGCCTTCTCCACCGCCTCGGGGAACTTGACCGGATGCGCGGTACCCAGCACCACCATCGGGGTGTCCAGGCTGCGGCGGCATTCACGGGCAGCCTTGACGCCGATCGCGGTGTGCGGGTCGAGGACTTCACCGGTGCTCTGGAAGACCTCGGCGATGGTCTCGCAGGTCTGTTCATCGGTCACTGCCAGCGAGTCGAACAGCTTGCGCGCCTCAGTCCAGCGGTCCTGCTCGACGCTGAAGCCGCCACCCTGCCTGAAGGTGTCCATCAGCTGGGCAACGGCCGCGCCGTTACGCCCATGCAGGTCGAACAGCAGACGCTCGAAGTTGGACGAGACCATGATGTCCATCGACGGCGACAGGGTCGGGTGCAGGGCGTCCTTGACATACTGATTGCCGCTCATGAAACGGTGCAGGATGTCGTTGCGGTTGGTCGCCACCACCAGTTGGCTGATTGGCAGGCCCATGTTGCGCGCCAGGTAACCGGCGAAGATGTCGCCGAAGTTGCCGGTCGGCACCGAGAACGCCACCGAACGCGCCGGGCCGCCGAGCTGCAGCGCGGCGTGGAAATAGTAGACGATCTGGGCCATGATCCGTGCCCAGTTGATCGAGTTGACCGCCACCAGGCGGGTACCCTTGAGGAAGGACTGATCGGCGAAGCTGGCCTTGACCATCTCCTGGCAGTCGTCGAAGTTGCCTTCGATGGCAATGTTGTGGATGTTGTCGCCAAGGATGGTGGTCATCTGCCGGCGCTGCACTTCCGACACGCGCTGGTGCGGGTGCAGGATGAAGATGTCGACGTTGTCGCAACGGCGGCAGCCTTCGATGGCGGCCGAGCCGGTGTCACCGCTGGTGGCACCGACGATCACCACGCGCTCGCCGCGCTTGACCAGCACGTGGTCGAGCAGGCGGCCGAGCAGTTGCAGGGCGAAGTCCTTGAAGGCCAGGGTCGGGCCGTGGAACAGCTCCATTACCCACTCGTTGCCGTTGAGCTGGCGCAGCGGGGCGACCGCAGCATGGGCGAAGTTGCCGTAGGTCTCTTCGAGAATCTTCTTGAAATCGGCGTCGGCGATGCTGCCTTCGACGAACGGGCGCATCACCCGGAAGGCCAGCTCGTGATACGGCAGGCCAGCCCAGGAGGCAATCTCTTCCTGGGTGAAGCGTGGCAGGTTCTCGGGAACGTACAGCCCGCCGTCGCTGGCCAGGCCAGCCAGCAGGACGTCTTCGAAGTTCAGGGCCGGAGCCTGGCCGCGGGTACTGATATAGCGCATGGGTGCAAACCTTCGATGCTGGGCGCGGGCCGCCGTCGCGGCCCGCCGCCGGAATTAATTGAGCTGTTCGACGCGGATGCGCACGACCTTGCCGACCACGTCCTGGAGCGCTTCCAGGGCGACGATGGCGTCGTCGATGCGCTGCTCGACCACACGGTGGGTCAGCAGGATCATCGGTACCAGGCCATCCTGCTCCTCGGCTTCCTTCTGCATGATCGACTCAATGTTGATACCGCGCTCCGAGAGGATACTGGCGACCTGGGCCAGCACGCCCGGGTGGTCCTTGGCCTGGATACGCAGGTAGTAGGCGCTTTCGCAGGCTTCGATCGGCAGGATCGGATGGGCCGACAGCGCATCCGGCTGGAAGGCCAGGTGCGGTACACGGTTCTCCGGGTCGGAAGTCATGGCGCGAACCACGTCGACCAGGTCGGCGACCACCGACGAGGCAGTCGGCTCCATGCCGGCGCCGGCGCCGTAGTACAAGGTGGAACCGGCGGCGTCGCCATTGACCATCACCGCGTTCATCACGCCATTGACGTTGGCGATCAGGCGATCGTTCGGGATCAGCGTCGGGTGCACGCGCAGCTCGATGCCGTCAGCGGTGCGACGGGCCACGCCCAGGTGCTTGATGCGGTAGCCCAGGGCCTCGGCATAGTTCACGTCGGCGGTGGTCAGCTGGGTGATGCCTTCGGTGTAGGCCTTGTCGAACTGCAGCGGGATACCGAAGGCGATGGACGCCAGGATGGTCAGCTTGTGCGCGGCATCGATGCCTTCGACGTCGAAGGTCGGGTCGGCCTCGGCGTAGCCCAGCGCCTGGGCTTCGGCCAGCACATCGGGGAAGGCACGGCCCTTGTCGCGCATTTCGGTGAGGATGAAGTTGCCGGTACCGTTGATGATCCCGGCCAGCCAGTTGATGCGGTTGGCCGACAGGCCCTCGCGGATCGCCTTGATCACCGGGATGCCACCGGCCACGGCAGCTTCGAAGGCGACGATGACGCCCTTCTCGCGGGCCTTGGCAAAGATCTCGTTGCCGTGCACGGCGATCAGCGCCTTGTTGGCGGTGACCACGTGCTTGCCGTTTTCAATGGCCTTGAGCACCAGGTCGCGGGCTATGGTGTAGCCGCCGATCAGCTCGATGACGATATCGATCTCGGGGTTGCTCGCGACTTCGAACACATCAGCGGTAATGGGGGTACCGGTAATCTGGCAGTTCGGGTTCTGCGAGCGCATGGCAATCTGTGCCACTTCAATACCGCGCCCGGCACGGCGGGCGATCTCCTCGGCGTTGCGCTGAAGTACATTGAAGGTTCCGCCACCGACGGTCCCCAACCCACAGATGCCTACTTTGACCGGTTTCACTGTGAACTCCCCATAGAACGGCCGGCACCTGCGCCGACCGTGAAACATGCCGTCACCCCATGACGACGGCGTACTGAATTGGTTACTTGCTCTCGGCCAGGGCCAGCTTGGCCACTTGCGGTGCCGGCTGATAGCCCGGAATCACCTGGCCATTCTGTAGAACGATCGCCGGCGTGCCATTTACACCAATCGACTGGCCCAGCTGGAACTGCTTGCTGACCGGGTTGGCGCACTTGGCAGCCTTGATCTCTTTGCCATCGACCATCTTGTCCAGCGCCGCGCGACGGTCGCTGGAGCACCAGACGGCCTGCAACTGCTCGTCGCCCGGCGAACCCAGGCCCTGGCGCGGGAAGGCGACGTAACGCACTTCGATACCGCGGCGGTTGAGCTCCGGCACCTCGGCGTGCAGCTTGTGGCAGTACGGGCAGGTGGTGTCGGTGAACACGGTGATGTGCGACTTGGTCTCGCCCTTGGCCGGGTAGACCACCATCTCGCCGGCCGGAATACCGTTGATCAATTTGGCGATGCCCTGGCGCTCGGTCTTCTCGGTGAGGTTGACCGGCTTGCCGTCCTGGATCTGGAACAGGTAGCCCTGCATGACGAACTGGCCGTCGGCGCTGGCGTACAGCACGCGGCCGCCCTGCAGCTTGACCTCGTACAAGCCATTGAGCGGGCTGCTGGCAACGCTTTCGATCGGTACCTCCAGCTGGAGGTTCTGCAACGATTTGCGGATCGCCTGCTCGGCACCGGCATTGGCATCGGTAGCCGCGGCAACGGCAAAGGTACTGGCCAGCGCCAAGGCGGCGGCGGCGAAAATCTGGGTCACGCGCATGGGGTACTCCTGAAGGCGGACGGGGCCGTGGGGACGTCGCCCAGCCCTGACGGGCGGCGAACGGTCGGCCCTTGCAACAAACCGTCCAAGCCTACCACAACAGACTGGCGCAGTAGGGGTACTCAGGCACCAGTCGGCGGAACATGAACATCATTCATCCACGGGGGTGGTGTTCGGCATGCAGCTGTTGCAGGCGGGCCTTGGCCACATGGGTGTAGATCTGCGTGGTAGACAGGTCGCTGTGCCCCAGCAGCATCTGCACCACGCGCAGGTCGGCGCCATGGTTGAGCAGGTGCGTGGCAAAGGCGTGGCGCAGGGTGTGCGGGGACAGCGGCTTGTCGATGCCGGCCACCCGCGCGTGGTGCTTGATGCGGTGCCAGAAGGTCTGGCGGGTCATCTGCTCGCCGCGCTGGCTGGGGAACAGCACGTCGCTGGGGCGCCCGCCCAGCAGCTCGGCGCGACCATCGCGCAGGTAGCGCTCGATCCACACCACCGCCTCCTCGCCCATCGGCACCAGGCGCTCCTTGTTGCCCTTGCCCGTCACCCGCAGCACGCCTTGGCGCAGGTTGACCTGGTCCAAGGTCAGGCTGACCAGTTCGGTCACTCGCAAACCGCAGGCATAGAGCACTTCGAGCATGGCGCGGTCGCGCTGGCCGATCGCCTCACCGCGATCCGGGGCCTGCAGCAAGGCTTCGACATCGGCCTCCGACAGCGACTTGGGCAGTGGCCGGCCCAGTTGCGGCATGTCCACCTGCAAGGTCGGATCGACGGCGATCAACCGCTCGCGCAGCAAGTAACGGAAAAAGCCGCGCACCCCGGACAGGAAGCGCGCGGTGGAGCGAGGCTTGTAGCCTTGGTCGAAGCGCCAGGCCAGGTGATCGAGGATCAGTTCGCGGCCGGCATCGGGCAACAGCACGTGCTTTTCCTGCAGCCAGCCGTTGAACAAGGCCAGGTCACTGCGGTAGGAAGCGCGGGTGTTGTCGGAAAGCCCCTTTTCCAGCCACAAGGCATCGAGGAACTGGTCGATCAGCGGGTGGTCCAGTGCAGGCATGAAAACTCGGTGGCAAACGACGAAATGACGCTTAGTCTTTCACAACATGGCATGCAGAGGGAGCCCGCATGAACGAACAGCAGATTCTTTTGAGTGTCGGCGGCATCGGCGCGGCGGCCCTGCTCTGCCAATGGCTGGCCTGGCGCCTGAAACTGCCTGCGATCCTGTTCCTGCTGCTGTGCGGCATCCTCGCCGGGCCGGTGCTGGGCTGGCTGCAACCGCAGGCATTGTTCGGCCCGTTGCTGATGCCACTGGTATCGCTGGCGGTGGCGCTGATCCTGTTCGAAGGCAGCCTCACACTGCATTTGTCGCAATGGCGCGAGATCGGCAGTGTGGTGCATCGCCTGGTCACCGTCGGCGCGCTGAGCACCTGGCTGGTGATCGCCCTGGCCACCCACTGGCTGCTGGGCTTCGACTGGCCCCTGGCGATCCTGTTCGGCACCTTGACCCTGGTCACCGGCCCCACGGTGATCGTACCCATGCTGCGGGTGGTGCGGCCGAAGGCGACGATCGCCAATATCCTGCGCTGGGAAGGCATTGTCATCGACCCGATCGGCGCGCTGCTGGCGGTGGTGGTCTACAGCTTCATCATCGCCAGCGCCGCCGGCGAAGGCCTGAGCCACAGCCTGATGACCTTCGCCGGGGTGATTTTCTGCGGCAGCGCGCTCGGCGTCGCCGGAGGCTGGCTGCTCGGGCAGATCATGCGCGAGCAATGGCTGCCGGAGTATCTGCACAACCTGGCGTCGCTGGCCGCGGTGCTGGGCATCTTCATCGCCGCCAACCAGATCGTCCATGAATCGGGCCTGTTGGCGGTCACGGTCATGGGCATGTGGCTGGCCAACATGCCCGGCGTGGATGTGCGACAGATTCTGCACTTCAAGGAGAACCTCAGCGTGCTGCTGATCTCCGGCCTGTTCATCCTTCTGGCGGCGCGGCTCGACCTGCAGGCACTGCTCGCCTTGGGCCCAGCGGTACTGGCCCTGTTGCTAGTGATCCAGTTGCTGGCCAGGCCGCTGAACGTGTTGCTGTCGACCCTGGGGTCGCCGCTGAGTTGGCGGGAACGGGCGCTGCTGGCCTGGATCGCGCCGCGGGGCATCGTCGCCGCGGCGGTATCGGCCATCTTCGCCATTCGCCTGGACCAGGCCGGGCATGAGGGCGCGCTGCTACTGGTGCCACTGACCTTTGCCGTGATTATCGGTACCGTGGTCCTGCAAAGCGCCACCGCAAGGCCCTTGGCACGCCTGCTGAAGGTGGCGGAACCGGCGCCGAGCGGGTTTCTCCTGGTCGGCGCCAACCCACCTGCGCGCGCCATCGCCAAGGCGCTGCAACAACTGGGCTGCCGGGTGCTGCTGACCGACTCGAGCTGGGAGAACATCCGCGCCGCTCGCATGGACAACCTGCCGACCTACTTCGGCAACCCTGCGTCGCAGCATGCCGACGCTCACCTCGATCTGGTCGGGCTGGGCCATCTGCTGGGGCTGTCACCGGCGGGCGAACTCAATGCCCTGGCCTGCGCGCGCTTTCGTCATGACTTCGGCCACGCCCGGCTTTTCGTGCTGGCCAGCGGCCTGGAGAAACAGCGCAGCGACAAACACCGGGCCAGCGAGGAGCATCGCGGGCAATTGCTCGGGTCGAGCGCGATGACCTATGCGCAGCTGGCCAAACTGCTGCATCAGGGTGCCGAGCTGTACAGCACCACGTTGACCGAGGCATTCAGCTGGGGCGACTACCAGCAGTTGCATGGCCCACGGGCGACGCTGCTGTTCGCCCGGGACGGGCAAGGCTGGGTACATGTGGCCAGCCCGGACAACCCGCTCAAGCCACAGCCGGGGTGGACACTGGTGGCACTGGTGGAACCGGAACTGACCGAGCAGCCTGTGGCACATTGACCTGTAGGAGCGGCTTTAGCCGCGATGAATGCGTCACAATGCCTGGCACCCGCGTTGCGGGTGATCGCGGCTGAAGCCGCTCCTACAGGGACGCGTCAAATCAGCGCGATGGCATCAGGCCAAAGGCAGCACCGGCACCGGGCGCTTGTCCTCGTCGATGGCGACGAAGCTGAACACGCCATGGATCGCCCGTTCGCGGCCATCGAGGTACATGTTCTCGACGAACACATCCACCTGCACCTGCAGGCTGGTGTTGCCGACCTTGATCACCGTCCCCACCAGCTCGACGATCGAGCCTGCCGGGATCGGGTGCTTGAAGTCGATGCGGTCGGTGGACACGGTCACCAGCGGCAGCCGGCAGAAACGGGTGGCGGCGATGAACGAAACTTCGTCCATCCACGCCAGGGCCGTGCCACCGAACAGGGTGTTGTGGTGGTTGGTGGTGTTGGGGAACACCGCCTTGGTCACGCGGGTCACCGACAGTTCGGTACGGCGCTGGATTTCCTGGTCTCGGGTTGTCATCTCGGAGTCACATCGCAAAGGCAAGATTCAAGACGCAAAAAAGCAGCCCGAAGGCTGCTTTTTCTCGCACGGGGCCTAGGCCACCGGACAAACTGCACTCAGGACAGTTTTTCCTTGATGCGAGCTGCTTTACCGGACAGGTCACGCAGGTAGTACAGCTTGGCTTTACGCACGTCACCACGACGTTTCACGGCCAGGCTGTCGATCTGCGGGCTGTAGGTCTGGAAGGTACGCTCTACGCCAACGCCGCTGGAGATCTTGCGCACGGTGAAGGCGCTGTTCAGACCGCGGTTACGCTTGGCGATAACGACGCCTTCGAACGCCTGCAGACGCGAGCGGTCGCCTTCCTTCACTTTGACCTGGACGACAATGGTGTCGCCTGGTGCGAAGGTCGGGATCTCTTTGCTCATCTGCTCGGCTTCGAGCTGCTGGATGATCTTGTTGGTCATGCTGTGCTCCTAAGATGGATAACGCGATCCACCATCGATACGTTTAACTATCGTCCCGCTCGCGGAGGTATTCCTCGAGCAGCTTCTTCTCTTCTCCAGAAAGCGAGCGACTTTCCAGAAGATCGGCGCGTCGTTCGAAGGTCCTACCAAGGGACTGCTTCATCCGCCATCGCCGGATATGTGCATGGTTGCCACTAAGCAACACGTCGGGTACACGCTGATCCGCATACACCTCGGGTCGGGTGTAGTGCGGGCAATCCAGCAGACCGTCGGTGAAAGAGTCTTCCTCCGCCGAGTCCACATGCCCTAAAGCTCCGGGCAGCAGCCGCGTAACCGCATCGATCAGCACCATGGCCGGCAGCTCGCCACCGGAAAGCACATAGTCGCCAATCGACCACTCCTCATCGACATGAGCCTCGATAAAGCGCTCGTCGATGCCTTCATAACGGCCGGCGATCAGGATCAACGATTCCTGTTCGGCCAAGCCTTTGACCGCCTGCTGGGTCAGCTTGCGGCCTTGTGGCGAAAGGTAGATCACCTTTGCCGCAGCTCCAGTCGCCTGCCTGGCGCTAACCAGGGCGTCTTCCAGAGGCTTGATCTTCATCACCATGCCCGGACCACCGCCAAACGGCCGATCATCCACGGTGTGGTGGCGATCTGTGGTGTAGTCCCGCGGATTCCAGCAGGTCACTTGCAGCAACCCCTGTTTCACCGCACGGCTGGTAATGCCGTACTCCGTGATGGCCGAGAACATCTCGGGGAACAACGTGATGACTTCTACGCGAAGGCTGCCCATCGTCTAGAAATCCGCGTCCCATTCGACTCGCATCACACCGGCCTGCAGGTCGATTGCCAGCACACATTGCTCCGTATAGGGCAACAGACGCTCGCGATCATCCAGGCTGCCTGTGCAAGGCTTGACCACCATTACATCGTTCGCACCGGTCTCCAACAGGTGATCGATCGTGCCGAACAGCTGTTCGTCCTGATTGATGACCTTCAGGCCTTCCAACTGGTACCAGTAGTACTCGTCGGCTGCCAGGTTGGGCAAAAGGCTCCGCGCGATGCAGATTTCGTAACCGCTCAGAAGACGGGCTTCGTCACGATCCTCGAGGCCTTTCAATTTCACGACCAGGCCCTTTTGGGAGCCACGACCGCTGACCAGCTCGACCTGCTTTACCTTGCCTTCGTGCCTAAGCGTCCAGCGCGGATAATCCAACAGGTTTTCAATCGGATCGGTAAAGGAGTACACCTTCACCTCGCCGCGAACGCCGTGAACCGAAAAAATCTTGCCAACGACGATGAGGTCATCAGCCTTTTCTGGCGTCGCGTTCATACTGCTCAGGCTGCAGCCTTGGCAGCTTCCTTCAGCAGCTGAGCAACACGCTCAGACGGCTGTGCGCCCTGGCTCAGCCAGTAGGTGACGCGCTCTTGGTTGACCGACAGCTTGACTTCGGCGCCCGATGCGATCGGGTTGAAGAAGCCAACGCGCTCAACGAAACGGCCGTCACGGGCGTTACGCGAGTTGGTCACGGTCAGGTGGTAGAATGGGCGCTTTTTCGAGCCGCCACGGGCCAGACGAATGGTTACCATGTGAACATCGTTCCTATAGTCGGTGCTGCAAAACTGAATGCCCAATGGGCACACGGGTGCCCAAAAGGCCGCATATTCTCGGGGAATACACGGACATTTGCAAATGCCTTTTTCGGCGAGCGCTTGACCCACCGTTCAGATCTGCCGGTTAAGCCGCCATTTGGCGGCACTGTTCCCGCCGAAGCGGGGGCTGGGCGGCGGTCTTCATATTAAAGACCGCCGCCCGGATTCGCTTACATCTTGGGCATGCCGCCACCCGGCAGCATCCCACCAAGGCCGCGCATCATCTTGGCCATGCCGCCCTTGGCGGAGAATTTCTTCATCATCTTCTGCATCTGCTTGTGCTGTTTGATCAGCCGGCCGATGTCCTGCACCTGGGTGCCGGAACCGAGGGCGATGCGGCGCTTGCGCGAACCGCTGATCAGGTCAGGGTCGCGGCGTTCGGCAGGGGTCATGGAATTGATGATCGCTTCCATCTGCTTGAACTGTTTCTCGGCCGCGCCCTGGGCATTGCCCATCTGCGACAGGTTGACGCCACCGATGCTCGGCAGTTTGTCCATGAGGCCGCCAAGGCCGCCCATGTTCTTCATCTGTTGCAGTTGATCGCGGAAGTCTTCGAGGTCGAAGCCCTTGCCCTTCTTCAACTTCTTGGCCAGTTTGTCGGCCTTTTCCTTGTCGATGTTCTGCTCGGCCTGCTCGATCAGGCTGAGCACGTCACCCATGCCGAGGATGCGCGAAGCGATCCGGTCGGGGTGGAACGGCTCGAGGGCTTCGGTCTTCTCGCCCATACCGATGAACTTGATCGGCTTGCCGGTAATGGCGCGCACCGACAGGGCGGCACCGCCACGGGCATCGCCGTCGACCTTGGTCAGCACCACGCCGGTCAGCGGCAGCGCATCGCCAAAGGCCTTGGCCGTGTTGGCGGCATCCTGGCCGGTCATGGCGTCGACCACGAACAGGGTTTCGATCGGCTTGACCGCGGCGTGCAGGGCCTTGATCTCGTCCATCATGTCGGCGTCGACGTGCAGGCGACCCGCGGTGTCGACGATCACCACGTCGATGAACTTGAGCTTGGCCTCGCGGATCGCCGCTTCGGCGATGGCCACCGGCTTCTGACTGATGTCGGACGGGAAGAAGGTCACGCCGATATCATTGGCCAGCGTCTCGAGCTGCTTGATCGCCGCCGGACGGTAGACGTCGGCGGACACCACCATCACGCTCTTCTTCTTGCGTTCTTTCAGGTGGCGCGCCAGCTTGCCGGCGGTGGTGGTCTTGCCCGCGCCCTGCAGGCCGGCCATCAGCACCACGGCCGGCGGGGCGGCGTTGAGGGTCAGCTCTTCGTTGGCCGCCCCCATGAGGCTTTCCAGCTCGGCCTGGACGATCTTTACGAACGCCTGGCCCGGGGTCAGGCTGCGCGACACTTCGGTGCCGACCGCACGCTCCTTGATGCTGTTGACAAAATCCTTGACCACCGGCAGGGCGACGTCGGCTTCGAGCAGGGCCATGCGCACTTCGCGCAGCGTGTCCTTGATGTTGTCTTCGGTCAGCTTGGCCTTGCCGGTGACATGGCGCAGCGTCTGTGACAGGCGGTCGGTCAGGTTTTCGAACATGGTGATCCTTTCAGGCCCAGTGAAGCCGAGGTTTTTCAGGCGCCCAGGTGGAAATGCACACGCGCTGGGCACAACAAGGCGGCGATTATAGCGGAGACTGCCTTGCGCGCACACCTTGCTCGGGACCACCGGCCAGATGCGCTGGCTATCCCTGGCCATGGCCCCGTGGTATCGGGCTTGCCCCGCGATTGATACGCAGTCTTCCTTGCCTACCGCGTTCTATGCCAAACTCCGTCCCTTTAGGGCTTGCACGCCAGGACTTATGTTCTCTTCACCCAGCCTCATCCCCAACCTGCTCGCCGCCTTCCTTTATCTGGCCGCGACCGTCTACCAGGCCACCGGCCTGGCCCGTGGCGCCCGTGCCGACAAACGGCTGCTTGGCCTGCTCGGCACCCTGGCGGTCATCGCCCAGGGCGGCGCCCTGTTCTTCCAGCTGATCACGCCCCTGGGCCTGAGCCTCGACTTCTTCAGCGCCGCCAGCCTGATCGCAGTGGCGGTGATCGGCTTGACCCTGCTCGCCTGCCTGAGCATTCCCGTGGAGAACCTGCTGGTGCTGCTGTTCCCGCTCGGTGCGGTGACCGCGCTGCTGGCCCAGTTCGCGCCCCCCGGCACGGTGCCGCTGATCAACGAAGAGCCAGGCATCCTCGCCCATATTCTGCTGTCGATCCTGGCCTACGGCCTGTTCACCATCGCCGTGTTCCAGGCCCTGCTGCTGTTGCTGCAGGACCACCAGCTCAAGCACAAGCACCCGTCCGGACTGATCCGCAACTTCCCGCCGCTGCAGACCATGGAAAGCCTGCTGTTCGGCTTCCTCTGGGCCGGCTGGGGGCTGCTGTCGCTGTCGCTGATATCCGGCTGGCTGTTCCTCGACAACCTGTTCGCCCAGCACCTGGTGCACAAGACGCTGCTGGCCTGCGTCGCCTGGATCGTCTTCAGCGTGCTGCTGTGGGGCCGCACCCGCCTCGGCTGGCGCGGTCACAAGGCGATCCGCTGGACCCTGGCCGGTTTCTGCCTGCTGATGCTGGCCTACTTCGGCAGCAAGCTGGTCCGCGAATTCATCCTGCACATCTGACGGCCGCCCATGGACACTCTGCCGTACGCCCCGCTGCTCGGCATCATCGCACTGGCCCTGCTGTGGTCGGCGCTGTTCACCGCGGTAGACTGCGCCCGCCAGCAGCTCAATGGCCACGGCGCCCCCACCCTGCCCGCCCAGGGCCTGGTGCTCGGCGCCAGCCTCGGCAAGTTGCTGGTACTGGGCCTGGCCTGCCTGATTGGCCAGCGCTACAGCGGTGAACACGGCTTCTGGCTGGCCGGCCTTGGCGCCAGTTTCACCCTGCTGGTGCTCGCCGACTACCTGCCGCGCCGCCTGGCCCGCCGCAACCCGCAAGCCTTCCTGGACCTGGGCGGCAACCTGCTGAAATTGCCGCTGACGTTGCTGCAGCCGCTGGGCTGCCTGCTCGATGGCTGCGCCAAAGTGATCCTGCGCCCGTTCCGCGTGCAACCCACTGCGGTGGCACTGCACCCGCAGCAGGGCGACGCATTCGACGAAGACGAACCTGCCGAGACCAGCCAGCACGGCCTGCTGGAGGGCCTGCAGGCGCTGGACAAGATCACCGTCAACGACATACTGGTACCGCGCAACGAAGTAGACGGCATCAACCTCGACGATCCCATCGAGCAGATCATCGAGCAACTGATCATCAGCCGCCACACGCGCCTGCCGGTCTATCACAACGACATCAACCAGGTAGAAGCCGTCCTCAACACCAAGCTGATCAGCCACCTGCTGCCGCGGGCAGAGCTCACCCAGGAGAAGCTCCAGGCCGCCTGCTACGAGCCCTACTTCGTGCCCGAGAGCACACCGCTGCAGATGCAGTTGCTGAACTTCCACAAGCAGCAGCGGCGCATGGGCGTGGTGGTGGACGAGTATGGCGAAGTACTGGGTATCGTCACTTTGGAAGACATCCTCGAAGAGATCGTTGGCGAGTTCGAGGACGAGCAGAACCTGGACAACCCGCATGTCCACCCTCAGCCTGATGGCCGCTTCGTCATCGAAGGGACGGCTTCGCTGCGCGAGATCAACCGTACCCTGGGCTGGCACCTGCCCTGCGACGGTGGGCCGAAAACCCTGAACGGCCTGGTCACCGAAGCACTTGAAAGCATTCCAGAAAGCGCTGTCTGCCTGAAAATTGGCAGATATCGGCTGGAAATCCTCGAAACCGAGGACAATTGCGCAAGCAAGGTACTGGTCTGGACACTGGCTCGATAGCTATACTCGGGTCACGCTTACCCAGCCCTGCCGTCCCGCCCGCTACCCGCACCCGGCGTCCGACGGCCAGTCCGCCCCACTGACACGCCCCGCGGTCCTGCTCAGCACCCCGATCAGCCACCGCTCACCGCCTATCCCCTGGGCTATCGTCAGTCGGCGACCAACAACAATACGCTCCGGCTCCCGTGTGCCCGCCACATGGGCCGTGCCCCATGGAGCATGACTGTCAGGGACCTTCGCATGACTACCAGCACCACCTACGCCGAACCTGCCTCGGCAGCCCCGGTCAACTCGCCTGCCCGGGTGGCCACCGCCAGCTTCATCGGCACCGCCATCGAGTTCTACGATTTCTACGTCTACGCCACCGCCGCCGCGCTGGTGATCGGGCCGGTGTTCTTCCCGTCCGGTTCCGGCACCGCGCAAATGCTGGCGGCCTTCCTTACCTTTGGTATCGCCTTCCTCGCCCGGCCACTGGGATCGGCGCTGTTCGGCCACTTCGGCGACCGCATCGGGCGCAAGTCGACGCTGGTCGCCTCGCTGCTGCTGATGGGCGTCTCGACTACCCTGATCGGCGTGCTGCCCGGGTATGACAGCATCGGCGTATGGGCACCGATCATGCTCTGTGTGCTGCGCTTCGGCCAAGGCCTGGGGCTGGGCGGCGAATGGGGCGGCGCGGCATTGCTGGCCACTGAAAACGCCCCTGAGGGCAAACGCGCGTGGTTCGGCATGTTCCCGCAGTTGGGCCCGTCGATCGGCTTCCTCGCCGCCAACGGCCTGTTCCTTACCCTGGCCCTGGTGCTCAGCGACGAGCAGTTCCGCGAATGGGGCTGGCGCATTCCGTTCCTGCTCAGCGCCGCATTGGTGCTGGTCGGTCTCTATGTGCGCCTGAAACTCGAGGAAAGCCCGGTGTTCGCCAAGGCCGTGGCCCGCCAGGAGCGGGTCAAGATGCCTGTGCTCGAGCTGTTTTCCCAGTACTGGCTGCCGACCCTGCTGGGGGCTGCGGCGATGGTGGTGTGCTACGCGCTGTTCTACATCTCCACGGTGTTCTCGTTGAGCTATGGCGTGTCCACACTGGGCTACAGCCGTGAAACCTTCCTCGGCCTGCTGTGCTTCGCCGTGGTGTTCATGGCCCTGGCCACGCCCCTGTCGGCCTGGTTGAGTGACCGTCATGGGCGCAAGCCGGTGCTGATCGCCGGCGCGCTGCTGGCCATTGCCTCGGGCTTTGCCATGGAACCGCTGCTGACCTCGGGCTCGACCGCAGGCGTGGCGCTGTTCCTGGCCATCGAACTGTTCCTGATGGGAGTGACCTTCGCCCCGATGGGCGCGCTGCTGCCGGAGCTGTTCCCGACCCATGTGCGCTACACCGGCGCTTCGGCGGCCTACAACCTGGGCGGCATCGTCGGCGCCTCGGCGGCACCGTTCTTTGCCCAGAAGCTGGTGAGCATGGGGGGATTGAGCTGGGTGGGAGGCTATGTGTCGGCGGCGGCGCTGATCAGTCTGATTGCCGTGCTGTGCCTGAAAGAGACGCGCAATACCGAGCTTTGAATCAATCGCGGGGGGGGGGCCGCCGCGGCGCCCCACGGCGAGGGGCGGGGGGGGGGGGGGCGCCGCCCCCGCGGGGGGTGGCCAAAGCAGCAGAGGGGCAGCCGCCCCAGCGCCGG
>NZ_JBSSEW010000037.1:0-21719 GCF_054062095.1 Pseudomonas sp. TE6288 | reverse complement strand
AGTCGTAGCCCAGCTACGGCGAGGAGCGACAACGCTGCATGAGCGCAAAAAGCGCCGCGAGTTATGGTCGTTATTTGTGAAACACCACACTAGCGACCAGGCACAAAAAATCCGATGCCTTGCGGCATCGGATCTTCATGTGGTGATCAAGCCGACAGGCCTCGACTGTCGGGCATCAGGCACGTCTGCCGGATGCTGGCTCGATCAGGCGTCGGTGGACGCTGTGGCCTTGTTGCCACTGTTGATCAGCGGCCCGTAGCGCCGGCTGAACTCCTGGTTGTAGGGCACGTGGTTCTTGTTGACCCCGCTGTCCCAGTTGACCGACCAGGTCATCAGGCCCTTGATCGACACGCCCTTGGCGTAAAGGCGCTTGAACGCGTTGGTCACCGCCGTCGGGTTGATCACATAGCCGGTGGCGGCGGCATCGACGTTGGCCGGCAGGCCGATGACGAACTTGTCGGCCGGGATCCGGGTGAAGCCGCGGGTGCCACTGACCAGGCTCTCGGTCAGGTAGAACAGGAAGTCCTCCTTCATGGCATCGTTGTTCTGCGCGATCCAGGCGCCGTTGCCATTGTTGGCCTCCTGCACCCAGAGCCCGTCGCCCCCCTGGTTGTAGAACTGCGGGGCGATGAAATCGTAGTACCCCTCCAGTGCCTTGAGGTAGTCGACGTAGCGCCCCGCGCTGGTCAGGTAGGGGAACTCCGGTGCCATGCTGATGATGAAATGCTTGCCCTCGGCGGCGTAGTGATCCTTCACCAGTTTCAGCGCGGCAGGCAGGACCGTCTTGTTGGCGGCGAAATCGATCGCGCTCTGTTCAAGGTCGATGTCCAGCCCGTCGAAACCGTAGGTTTCCACCAGGCGAATGATTTCATTGGCCAGCGGTTGTTCATGGCCCGGGTTCAGGGCGATATGCGCATCGGCGCCGCCCAGGGACATCAGCACCGCCCTGCCCTGGCTGTTGAGCACGCCCACCTGGCGCCGGAACTCGGCATCGGACAGGTTGTACGGCTTGAAGGTCGGTATGCCGCTACCTTTCATGAAGGCCACCGCCACCACGTTGTAGTCGCGTGGCACCTCCTCCAGGCTCATGTTGGCGAACTGCCCGCGCTGGTAACCATCCGCCGGGCCGGCCGGCCAGTTGTGCCAGTAGCCCATGAGGATCTTCTTGCCCGCCAGGCTGGGCATCCGCGATGCAGCGTCATCCTGCGCTGCCTTGAGTTGGGTAAAGTCAATCATTGCCATGTTCCAATCCTTCAGAACGTGTGTAGATCCCGCGGACTTACTGGAAGTCGACGTCGAATGCCTGGTAGAAGGCGTTGCCGGTGTTGGCCACGATCCACATCAGCACGATCACGTGACGACCCTTCTTGTTGGCCGGCAGCTTCACTTCGTGATCGACCTTGGCCTTCAGCTCGCCGGCGTGGCTGTAGTACGGCACCTGCGGGTAGAAGTCCTCGGCGAACGGCTTGTCTTCCAATTGCGCACGGGTGATGCGTTGTTTCGGGTCCCAGCCGTCCTTGGTGATCAGCCAGCGATAGCCGCGGGTGGTATGCGGCGCGGTGTAGCGCCAGGTCACCTTGAACACTTGCCCGGCGTCGACATTGATCAGCGGCCAGGTGAAGGCGCGGTTGAGCTTCTTGCCCATCTCCTCGTCGGTGAAGTTGACGCAGTCACGGGCGTCGGTCTTGCCACCGCTGAGGATGTAGCCATCGGCGGGCGGTGCGACGCTCGGGTTGTCCGACTGGAACGGCGCGGGGAACGGACCGGCGGCCAGGGCCGGGAAGTTCTTGCCGCCTTCCATTTCATCGACCTGCCAGCCGCTCAGCACGCCGAGGTCGATGGCGACGGCGCCACGCGAGGCTGGGGTGGTGACACGACCGTGGCGAAGCGGGTTCTGGTTTTCTGGTTGGTTCATCGTTGTAACTCCATGTGGTTTGAGAACTCTCCCTTTCCGAAGGAGAGGCCTTCAAACTAACGGAGCTGGATTTATTGTCCACGCAGCCATTTTTGCTCCTGGTGTGCTCAGGCATTGTAATCACCAATGAATGCTGGACAAATATACAGTATCGCTTGAATTATCCTACTCACCCTGAAGCAAAACACCTACACGCTAGCGCGACGTCTGCCAGTGCCCGAGCCTGTCAGCCAATGAAGTACTGCCGGCGTTTCGAGCGGTAGTTCGACGGGTCCAGGTGCGCGGGCAGCCATTGCCCGGCCGTCTCCTTCAGATAATTGCCCTGGCTGCCGGGCCGGTCCTGGTACCTGGCCGCCAGGTAGCGGGCGTAGTGATGGTCGAACAGGCGCATGAATTCGCCGAAGTAGATGTCCGCCACCCGGGTGTCGCCGTGGATCACCAGCATGTTCTCGTCGTTCTTCACCTGGGAGGCGCTGCTGAAGTTCGCCGAGCCCGTTACCACCGTGGGCTTCTCGCCCAAGGGATCGACCAGCATGTACTTGGTGTGGATGTAATCGTTGCTGTTGAGCGGGTTGTCGCGTTCCTTCAGCGCGTTGCTCAGCGTGTTGTCCTCGCTCAGGTAGCTACCGGCAGCGAAGATCACGTCACCGTCGGTACCGATGTTCTCCGTCGCCTTCAGCGGATCGTCCTTGATCACGTAGCGCAGCACATCGTTCTGTGCCTGGAACACCGCCTGGAATTCGGCGGCGATCTCGAAGGCAGCGGTGAAGCACACCAATTGACTGGCCGCGCTGGCCAGGTTGGCGTACCACTGCAAGGTCTTGCGCGCCTGGGGCTCCTCGTTATCTTCGCGCGGGCTGAACACGGGATAGGTGCCCGGCTGCAACGGCAATGCCGGCAGCGGGCTGGCCTGGGCATTGGGCGTGCGCAACTTGCCTGGCGTCAGGTTGCGTTGCAGGCGTGTCCAGTAATCGAGGTATTGCCGGGCGATTTCGGGGTCGTGGACGACGTGCCCTACGTTCGAATGGCCGAAGATCCCACCGGCCGAGATATTGGTCGAGCCGGTCCAGACACTGACCGGCTGGCCGTGCTCGAGCAGCACGATGAACTTGTTGTGGCGGATACCTTCGCTGACCGTGCGCGGATGAGCGTGAGCGGCCAGGCCGGCCTGGGCGATGGTGGCCTGGTTCTCGGCCTTGTACTTGCTGGCCGCGTCATAGACCACCTGCACGTCGCCTGCTTGCGCGGCATCGCTTAGCGCCTGGGCGACCGGCAGGTAGTGAAATTCATAGAACGCCGCGCGCAACCCCATGCCCGGCCTGGCACCGCGTTCGATGAAGGCAAGCAGGGCTTCGTACAAGCCTCGCGAAAGCCACCTCATCGGCTTGGATTGCGGCGCGTCGGGGTCGGGGGCAACGTTGTCGAACTCCCGGGCATAGGCCTGGGAGCCGATCACGCCACGGTTGAAGTGCACGTCGTGGCGCACACCCGTGCCTGGCGCCGTCGTGCTTTCGCAGCGTACACGCACGGCAACACCCAGGGCCTCATCCACACGCAGGTTCTTCGGCTCGCCGAACACCGGTTGCACCGCGTACTCGTAGTCGCCTTCGGCAGTGGCGGTGTAGTCCGCCCACAGGAAACTCTGGATGGGGTGCTCGCTGGTCGGCACCCGCGTGCCCGGGGGCAGCCCCTTGTCCTTGTCTGCGAAGCGTTTCAAGCCACGCAGGTAATAGCGGGTACGCACCTGGCCGGCCGCGTCGAACTGCTTGCGCTGCACGGCAAAGCCCAGCAGGTTCTGCTCGGCGACCAGCGTCGCAAGGTTCGGTGGCGTGACGAAGTCCCAGGCCAGCACCACGACATGGGTACCGGTGATGGCGCGTACGCGCAGGTAGTCGCCCGTGGCGGATGCTCGCATGGGAGGCGCTCCTTGCAGGAAGGTTACTGGTAGGGTGTGCGGACCTTGATCTGCTGGTTGTCGGGGGTCCCGCCGGCCGGGCACGGCATTGGGCCGAGCTGTTTGTCCAGGCAGACCCAGAGCTCTTTCAGGCGGTTGCCCGAACCCACCGATACCCGCAGGCTCTGCGCAGGCAGCGCCGGGTTATGGGCCAGGAACGCCTGCTTGATGTCGCTCACCTTGGCGTCCACCAATTGGTTGGGACCTGCTTCGCTGCCGAGCATTTCCTGCAGGGAGGGCCGCTGCAGCGAGTCGTAGACCCGCTGGATATCGGCAAAGTAGCGCTCCGGCGATGACCAGCCGCAGGTACCGTGGGCCTGCCATTCGTTCTGCATCAGGTCCGGCCCGGGCATCATGCACAGGTGCTGCCTGACCAAGGGTGCCGGCAGCGAGCCGACAGTCTGGCAGTTGCGCGGATGGTCCTGGTTGGACTTGGCATAACCATTCTGCGGCCACAGGCCGTGCACCACCCATTCGAAACGATTGCCCGAGAAGCACTGGAAGGCATGCTTTTCGCGTTGCGCCTTGGGCTTGTTGCGCTGGGCTTCACAATGCTCCGGCGACCAGGACAGCACCAGGGCCAGGTAATCGGTGGGCAGGTCCTTGTTGACGTAATCCACGGGGCGGACCGGCGCAGGCTCGACATTGTCGGGCAACACGCAGACTTGCTCGGCGAAGGTGGGCGAGGCGGCGGCTGCCAGGCAGCCAAAGAGCAGCGCTTTCAGGCAGGTTGCAGATTGTGGCGTCCATTGCATGATGACCTCCTTGTCGGGTGCGACAGGCTCCGTGCCTGTCGCTCGGTTAAACCCGTCAGGTGATGGTGTAGCGCGAATATGACGATTCGTCAGGGGCGGTTTGCTGTATCGTTCGCCCCTGCGGCAGCACCCAGCGTCAACGAAGTGGAAGAACATGAACCGTCGTAAAAAGATCAACCAGCTGTTGAAAGCCCACGCCAAGAAGGCCAGCGCCAAGTTGGCGCCGAAAAACAGGAACCCCTACATCTCCAAGGCCGACCGGTTGAAACTGGCGGCCGAGGCCGGCCAGCAGGCCGTGGCAGAGGGTGGCGTGCCCGCGCAATCCTGATTGACGGCAGGCCGCTCACAGAAACTGCGGCGTCGCGAGGCAAACCCGCTTACAGGGGCCTTATGGTGCTTGGCCCGGCAAACGCCCGCACCAACTGGTCGATCACCGCGCGCACCCGCGCCGTGTGGCGCAGGTCCTGGTGGGTGACCATCCACACCTCATAGGGCTGGCTGCGCATGCGTTGCGGCCAGACCCGCCGCAAGCCGTCACGCTGCCCCAGCTCCACCGGGATCTCCCCCAGGCCCAGGCCTTCGGCGATGCCGCGGCGCAGCATCATGCTGGCGTTGGCCGCCATCACCACCCGCCCTTCGCCCAGGGGCACGTCCACCAGGGTCGGTTCGGCGCGGTCGCGCCAATACGGCTCATACACCACCAGATCGTGGCCGGCAAAGCTGCCCTCCTCCGGCACGCCCCGCCGCGCCAGGTAATCCGCCGAGGCGAACAGGCCCATCTGCCAGCTGGCCAGCTTGCGCAGCACCAGGTCGGGGCTGTCTGGGCGCTGGTTGCGGATGGCGATGTCGGTTTCGCGTTGCGACAGGTTGACGATCTCCGAGCTGCCGCTGAGCACCACGCGCACCTCGGGATGGGTCTCGTGCACCTGCCGCAGTGCCGGGATGACGAACTCCAGGGCCAGGGAGTCGGTAGTGGCGATGCGCACCTCGCCGGCCTCCTCGTTATCCGCGCCTCGGGTTCGGCGGGCAAGTTCCAGGGCCGCCTGTTCCATCTTCTGCGCCATTTCCACGGCCACTTCACCGATGGCGGTCAACTGGTAGCCGGCCGGCGTGCGCAGGAACAAGGTCGAGCCCAGGTCCGCCTCCAGCGCCGCCACTCGCCGGCCCACCGTGGCCTGGTCGACCCGCAGCACCCGGGCGGCGCGGCGCAGGGTCTGTTCGCGGCTCAAGGCCAGCAGCATGCGCGCATCATCCCAGTTCATTGGTCCACTCCTGATTCAGCGCAGTCACTGCCGGCTGAAGAAAATCTGCAAAGGTGCGTCGCAAAATCGCCGCGCGACCAGGCAACCCGGCTTGCATACCCTGTGACGCAACGGGCCGACACGGCCTTTCTTCAGAATGACAGAGGTCTTCATGCGTCACATCATCCCCAGCCTAATGAGCGCCATCGACATCACCCGGCCAGGCGGCCCCGAGGTCCTGCAGGTCGCCAGCCATGCCACGCCCCAGCCAGGCCCGCGCGAGGTGCTGGTGCAGGTGCATGCCGCCGGCGTCAACGGCCCCGACCTGCTGCAGCGCAAGGGCCTGTACGATCCACCCGCCGGCGCGCCGGCCATCCCGGGCCTGGAGATCGCCGGCAAGGTGGTGGCCATCGGCGAGCAGGTCCGTCACTTTGCCCTCGGCGATGCCGTGATCGCCCTGGTCCAGGGCGGTGGTTATGCCGAGTACGCCGTGGCCGACGAACGCACCACCGCGCACCTGCCGGAAAACCTGTCGATGGTCGAGGGCGCGGCGCTGCCGGAAACCTTCATGACCGTGTGGGTCAACCTGTTCCAGCGCGGCGGCTTCAAGGCCGGTGAAAGCGTGCTGATCCATGGTGGCGCGTCGGGCATCGGCACTACCGCGACGCAGCTGGCCCGGGCCTTCGGCGCGGCGAAGATCTTCACCACGGTCAATGGCGCCGGGCAACAGGCCGCCAGCCTGGAACTGGGCGCCGACGTGGCCATCGACTACACCCGCGAGGACTTCGTCGAGCAAGTCATGGCGCACACCGACGGCAAGGGCGTGGATGTGATCGTCGACATCATCGCCGGCGACTATGTGGCGCGGAACTTCAGGGCTGCCGCCATGGACGGGCGCATCGTGCAGATCGGCGTGGTCAAGGGCCCGGCCACCGAGGTCGACCTGTTCCCGCTGCTGACCAAGCGCCTGACCCATATCGGCTCGACCCTGCGCGCGCGCAGCGCCGACGACAAGGCGGCGATCCTCGGCGAGTTGCAGGCCAAGGCCTGGCCCCATGTACGCAGCGGCGCGGTCAAGCCGCTGATCCATGCCACCTTCCCGCTGGCAGCGGCCAGCCAGGCCCATGAACTGATGGAGTCGGGCCGGCATATCGGCAAGGTGGTGCTGACAGTGGCGCACGGGGGTTGAGCCGCCCAGTGCGCCAACTTGGGGCCGTCAACCGCAGTTGACTTCCTTGAGCAGCGCTGCGGCGGCCAGCTTGCCCAGCGCATTGCCCGCCAGCGGGCTGTCGCCGCTGAGCAGCTTGTGGTCCTGGTGAACGGCACCGGAGATACCGTCGTTGATGATTTCGACGCCACAGGCCTTGAGGCGCTCGCCGAACCTCCAGGTCAGGTGGCCGGGCATGTAGCCGATGTCCGGGGTCTTGGCATCCAGGTCGTCGGGGAAGGCGCACATCTTGTAGCCGTTGTAGAGGTGCCCGGCGGCCAGCAAGGCCGCCGGCCCGTGGCACAGGCTGATGACGAACCTGTCGTTATCGGCGGCCCATTGCAGCACCTGCCCGACTTCCTTGCTGTTCGGCAGGCCGATCAGCGCGCCGTGGCCACCGGGGATGAACACGCCGATGTAGTCGGACAACGAGCCTTCGAGTACCTCGGCCAACTTGCGTGGCTGCTTGAACGCCTTGCGGTAGCGCTCGAACAGGCCCAGGACCTCGTTGTCTTCACCGGGCATGGCCCAGTACTCGAACTTGACCGGGTTGCCCGACAGGGTCGCCACGTCGAAGGCGAAGCCGGCCTTGTCCAGGTGATACATAGGCAGCAGGGTTTCCACCGGGTGGTTGCCGGTGGAGAACAACGTGCCGTTGTCAGTGAGCAGATAGCGCTCATCGGCGCCGATCAGCAGAATTTTCCAGCGCCCGCCTTTATAGGGGGCCGGGTAGTAGGCGCCGCTGAGGTCGGACTTGCTTGAAGTGAACTGGCTGAGGGAGTACGGCGAGGGGAAGAAGGCGTTGTCTTCGGCCGGGTCGGGTTGTGGGCGTTTGTCGTCAGGTGAGGTAGTCATTGCTGTGCTCCTGTGCCTGGGGTGGGTAATTGGGTCCCTGCTAGGAGGCCAACGAATCAGCCGCGATGATGGCACTCCTTTAGCAGAGGTCAGCCGCCGACATTCCTAGACATTTGAACATAGCCTAAAAGCCTGTCGGTTCTGACATCACAAGATGGATAGCTCCGCTCCCAATTTTTTTGAGCGTCTCAACGTGCTTCGGCCTGCCGCGCTGCCTGAAGCTCCCACACTCGTCGCTTGCCTCACAAGGTGACCGCAAGCTGAGATAGGTAATCACCTAGGTATTTTTTTACCAGCATGCGTGTCATGGCAACGTAAGCTTCTTTAGGAGATAGCAAATCAACCAAGTCTTGCAGGTCCGCCCCTGGATCCTCACCCGCATCCAAAGCTGCCACGGTGTGACGGATTGCAGCCATTACCACTCTTCGATGCCTGGCGCGCATCTGCAGGAGCTCCCATCGCCCCAATCCAAGTAAATGGATAGTCGTACGCCCCTTCAGGCTAGGCTCGCCGTTGATGATGGCTGGCTCGACCCCTCCGTCCTCCCTGAAAACCAGGTGCTCTGTAGGATCATCAACACAGGGATTCAAAATCAACGGCTGCTCTTGACCAAGTTGCCAATGCCCCTTGGCACGCTGACTTTCATCTGCCAAAGGAAAGAAATTTGCCTTTCCAATGACTCGTTTACGGGCATCATGGTCGAATTGAGTTCGGGGGCGATTACAATCCGCACAAGACAGCAGGAGGTTGGGCCACCTTGCCGCCAACCAGAAGTAGCCCTCAACAGATGCGCCCCCTGCAGTAGGTGGATATAAAACGACCTTACCCTTCGGCCGATAGTGCTCAACGTCTCCGGGCTGAGTACCCGCCAGCAACGACTCGCAAAACATACACTTGCGCCCAAATAATTCTGCCAGCCGCTCCTTCACAACCTCATTCGAATATGCCTTGAATTTCCGCACATTTGTTAGACGGTTTAATTTAAGCTCCCTTCGCCCTGCTGCAGACAGCCCCTTGGGAAGGCTGCCAAGCGGCCTACTCAACTTGATCATGCGCCAGACTCTTTATTTCCCGATGCAGGAGCGATCCCTTCTATCAGTAACTTTAACCTTGCTACCGTCTTCTGCGAAAGCTGCTGGGCGCTAACTTGGGGCGATGCTGTCTGATCAAATTTCCCAGCGGCATCAACTAACTGTAAAGCTATACGCTCGCGGCGACTGCCACCGAGATACCGAATATCGGTAAGCAGGTCGATCAACCTGACGAACTCTTGCTCGTCCTCTGCCGTACGATGGGGTTGTTCAAGCAGTTTTTCATAGGTCTTTATGTCAGCTTCCAACTGCGGATCAACCGTACTGCGCAAGCCGAAGTGCTCAGAAGAGAGCAGTTGCTCAACGCTGAGCCGAGCAACATTCGGAAGGTCTTCCAACACATAGACCTGACCATTCATGTCTTTACGAAGAACAGCCACTTCGCCTTCGCACAAGCCTCGCAAGCAGAGAGGGTCGTGCGTGCTGTATATGAATTGTGCTCTTGGGAATGCCAGCCTTAAGGCTGACAAACACTGCAGACGCCATGCAGGATGGAAGTGATTCCCCAGCTCATCGATGATCAAAATGCCTTCAGCGGAGTCAATCGAGGAGCCCGTCCTATAGAGCACCTTCATGATGTCCACCGAAATGCCGAGCATTGATTGATAGCCATCACTGAGGTTCTGAATCTGCGTCCCTGTAAGTCCATCTACGCTCAGCGTGACTGTACCGTCATCATCGAGCAACACGCGGACCTCGCTCTCCTTCGGCATCAAATTGGACAAAACGGTATTGATCTCCCCCAGCCTGCCCTCATCCTGCACCTCCAGCCACTCTTCAGGATGATTCAATGGTAGAAAGGGATCAAACAGGTTATCTATCTTGGCATGTTCACGACCCGATTTTGGCTTATGACGCCCCCTCGGGAGCAACCGCGTGGCCCCATATGCCAATACCAATGACTGTGAGCTATCGGCACTGAACCGTATCGGGGCATTACGCCTGAAACTCATGACTACTCTTCGATTACCAACAAGGTATACGTTGACAAACCCTTCATAGGCATTAGGCGAGAGCACTTTATTACTGGTAAACCCCAACGACTTGACATAAGACTTTCCCGCCAGAGCAAGTGCTAGCGCCCTGAGCACCGTACTCTTACCTACCCCATTCTCCCCTAGCAATGCGAAACATGGGGCGCCCGCGGACTGGGACTGATCCAGATCTAGAACCAGATCATCAATCGGGCCGAAGCACTTTATCTCTATTCGTGTTACATACTGTGACTGGGCCCTATATTCATCAAACCCTTCGCCTGCTTCAGTGTTTATTCCTGCATCACGGCCCTGATCCAGCGCCCGTTCAAAAATGTGCTCATAAAATGCGTCGAAGTAAGGGTTCGGACTAGGCAATTCAGGATACACATATGAATATTCAGGAAAAGACATTGCTTTTGTCAGCTGACGCCAAACAGCCCGATGAGAACCATTAACCTGATGACTGGCGCGTTCAGACTGAGTAGAGCGCGGAATTATAGATATCTGTTCCAGCCGAGAAAGAATCAATTGCCGCCGATTCAAGTCAAGCGTATCAATTGTCACTCGGCCGCGCTCACTCAATGGCCTAACTGATCCATCCGATAAAAACTGAAGGTGATCATCTGCATTATCGAGGCACGGATCGAGCAGCAGTGGCCGCTCACTACTTATCGCGTCACTGTATTCGGCACTCGAACTAAACCCGCCACTTTCCAGAGGGAAGCGGTCCGCCTTGTAACGGCTACAAACCGGACAGGCCCAATACAGATTCTCCCAATCAAAGTAGAATTGTGGATACTGGGATTCAGGACGAAACCTCTCAATCACACCGTCCTGTGCAATCAGCGTCTCGCAATAGCAACAAACATCTACAAACATCCCACTGAGGTGAGCCTGAAGCTCACGCTTAATTTCTTTTGTTGAAGACCAAGCGATAGATGCCTGCAGCTTTCCTGAAACATCAAATTCCTCCAGGCGCAGCCTCTCAAGAAACACCTCAAGAAATTTAGGGCATCTCGCTCGCTTTACCGGGGTCATCTTGGGCTCCAATCAAAAATCATGCTTTATTTTGTGCTTATAAAGTCACGCCTATTGACGCCCGAAAATTAGCCACCTAAAGAGGTAATTCAACTCGAATCAATATCAGCAGATTAACTATTGAACCACTATCGCTTCAACCTCGCCACCCTACTGAATTGGCGAAAAGTCACTGTAAGCGGTCGCTACATCATGCTGACAGCAGCACCCAGGCGTCATAACGTTCGAAGGATACAACGTGCCAAGGCCAATGTGCCATCATGGCCTCCGATAAAAGGGCCAACCCCTAAATAGCCAGCGATACCACTAACCCAGCGCGGCGGGTGTATCGACGTCGCGCGACACCCCGCTGTCGTCCACGTCCAACACCAGCACGCGATCACGGTGCCGTTGCAGCACCGAGCGCGCCCCTTCATCACCGGAAAGCTCGGCCAGCGCAGGCCAGCAATCGCGGCCGAACAGCACCGGATGGCCGTTCTGGCCCTGGTAGCGCGGCACTACGATGGCTGCCGGGTCCGCCGCCTCGACCAGCCGACGGTAAGTGTGCGGCAAGATCCAGGGCATGTCTCCCAGCACGATGGCCACCGCCTGGGCATCGCAGTCACGCAACGAAGCAGCACCGGCCGCCAGGCTGTGTCCCATGCCCATGCCCGCATCAGGGCTAGGGACGATACGACAGGCGGCGGGTAAACCCAACGCGTCGGTGTCCTCCCCTGCGCGCAATACCACCCGCACCTCGTCGAACGTCGCCAGGGCGCGCTCCACACTGTGCTGCAACAAGCTGCGCCCATCGGCCATCAAGGCCCGGCGCTTGTCCGCGCCGAAGCGCGCGCCCTGCCCGGCCGCGAGCACCAGGGCGACGACCTTCACAAAGCCTCGCGGGCGATGCCGCTGCGGGTCCGCAGGATATCGGCGAGCACCGCCAGGGCGATTTCCGCCGGCGTCTTGCTGCCCAGGTTCAGGCCGATCGGCGCATGAATGCGCGCCATGTCGGCATCACCCAGCTCGCCGATACGGCGCAGGCGCTCACGACGCTTCGCCGACGTGGCCTGTGAACCCATCACACCGATGTAGAACGCTTCGGTACGCACTGCTTCGAGCATGGCCAGGTCGTCGATCTTGGGGTCGTGGGTGAGCGCCACCACCGCAGTGTCGCGATGGCAGCCGCCGTTGGCGATGAACAGCGAAGGCAGTTCACGACGGATTTCTATCCCGTCCAGCGCCACGTTGTCCATCACCTCGTCGCGAGGGTCGCACAGCACCACCTCGAAGCCCAGGCCCTTGCCGAATTCGGCGCAGAAATGCGCGACGCTCGAATACCCCGCCAGCAACAGGCGCTGGGCAGCGCCGATGCGCAGGCGCACGCAATGCTCGCCACGCTCCACCCGTGGCCCCTGGCCGAGGTCATCGCTCAGGCGCCGTTCACCGCTGCGCAGGTCGACCTCGCGCAACAGCCGCCGACGCCCGAGCAAGGCGCTTTCCAGCTCGGCAAGATGCGCCTGGGTGGCGCAGTCGCCGGGCAGGTTCTCCACCAGCACGTCGAGAATGCCGCCGCACGGCAGGCGAATGTTGCCGCGGGTGTCGCTGCCGTCGCCATAGCGCACCACGGCAACCGCCGTGGCGAACTCGCCGGCGGCGACCCGCTCGAGGAAGTCATCCTCGACACAGCCGCCCGACAGCGATCCCACCCAGTGCCCGCCCTCGCTCACCGCCAGCAACGAGCCCGGCGCGCGCGGCGCCGAGCCATAGGTGCACAGCACACTGCACAGCCACACGCGCAGCCCGTCGCGCGACCATTGCGCCGCCTGGCGCACCACCTGCAGGTCGAGATGCTGCACGGGTCAATCCGCCTTCAGCTGGGCCAGCTGCTGGGTGGTCAGGTCGCCCGGCAGGCCGCCCCAGGCTTCGCGCAGGTAGTTGACCATGTCGGTCAGCTGCTGGTCGTCGAGCTTGTCGGCAAAGCCCGGCATCGGCTGCATGCGCTCGAAGCCGGTGAACTGCTGTTCGCGGATGCCGTCGACGATGGCCTTGACCAGGTTGCGCGAGTCGGCCTGGCGCAGCACGGTGTTGCCCTGCATGGCCACGGCGATGTGCGGCTTGCCCTCGCCATCACCGCCGTGGCAACCGGCGCAGACATTGAGGTACTGCTGGCGGCCGCGCTTGGCGCTCTCGCCCAGGGTTTCATGGGCCACCGCCTGCACCACCTTGGCCGCTGGCGGCTGGTCGCCGAGCAGGTAGGTGGCCATGGCCGACAGGTCGCTGTCTTCAAGGTGCTGGGTGCTGTGGTGCACCACCGGGTACATCTCGTTGAACATGCTGCCCTGGGCACTGATGCCGTGCTTGAGGAAGGTCGCCAGGTCGGCCTGGTTCCAGCCGCGGTCGGCCAGGTCCTGGGCCAGCAGGCTCGGCGCCAGATAGCCCAGCAGCAGGCCGCCAGTCAGGCGCTTGTCCTGCTGCAGCGCGCCGATGGGATTGCGCGGGGTGTGGCACTCGCCGCAATGGCCGAGCACTTCGACCATGTACTGGCCGCGCTTCCATGCCTCGCTGTTGCCCTTGCCTTCCTCCAGCTGGACGCTCTTGCCGTACAGCAGGTTCCAGCCCATCAGGCCGGTGCGCACGTTGAACGGGAAGCTCAGGCTGGTTTCCGGCGCCGGCCGGTTGATTGGCGCCACGCTCATCAGGTAGGCGTGGATCGCGTCGGAATCCTCGCGCTTGATCAGGTGGTACGAGGTGTAGGGCATGGCCGGGTAGAGGTTGGCGCCGTCCTTGCGCTTGCCCTCGGTGAGGGCGGCGAAGAACTCGTCGCTGCTGTAGTTGCCGATGCCGTGCTGCTTGTCCGGGGTGATGTTGGTGCCGTAAATGGTGCCGAATGGCGAATGGATCGGCAGACCGCCAGCGTAGGGCGCGCCGCCCTCGGCGGTGTGGCAGGCCATGCAGTCGGCGGCGCGGGCGAGGTATTCGCCGCGCTTGATCAATGCCTCATCGGCCGCCTGGACATTGCAGGCGACCAGCGCGCCAATGGCCAGGGCGAGGCTGCTCAGAACTCGCGTCATGCTCAACCCTCCTTGACCAGGCCGAGGTCGCCCAGCACGTCGCGGGTCGCCTCGTAATAACGCACATAGCCGGTGCAGCGGCACACATGATGGCCGAGGCTGGCTTCGATGGCCTGCTCCAGCTCGCTTTTTTTCAGCGGCTTGCGCTGGGCCTTCTCCACCAGCACCGTGGCGGCGTTGACGAAGCCCGGGGCGCAGTAGCTGCACTGGAAGGCGAAGCGGTCGACGAACTTCTGCTGGATCGGGTTCAACTCAGTGGGGTTGCCCGCTTCGTCGCGTTTGGCGTGACCTTCGATGGTGCGCACTTGCTTGCCCTCGAAATAGTGCGCGCCGGTGATGCAGGTGCGCACTTCCTCGCTGGTGCCGTCGGGGTTGTCGACGATCACCACGCAGGCGTGGCAGATGCCCTGCCCGCAGCCCAGGCGCGAGCCTGTGAGGTTCTGGTATTCGTGCAGGTAGTCGATCATCGCCAGGTCATCGGGGACCACTTCGGTGACGACAGGTTGACCGTTGAGGGTCAGTTGCAGCTTGCGGTCAGCCATTGAGGGCCTCCTTGACGCGGGCGGGGGTGATGGGCAGGTCGCGGACACGCTTGCCGATGGCATGGGCCACGGCGTTGCCGATGGCGCCGACCACCGGGATCATCACCACCTCGGCGATGCCCTTGGACGGGTCGGTCGGCGACAGCGGCGGCAGGATCTCGGACGTCTGTTTCCACACCGCCACATGCCGGGCCATCGGCAGGCGGTAACGGTTGAAGTTCCAGTCGCCTTCGCCCGGGCCACCCTCGTACAGCGGCATCTCCTCCAGCAGCGCATGGCCGATGCCCATGGCGATACCGCCTTCGAGCTGGCCCTTGACCAGTTCGGGCACCAGCACCCGGCCGCACTCGACCCAGCTGTGGTGGTTGAGCACGCTCACTTCACCACTGCCCTTGTTCACCTTCACCTCGACGATGGTCGCCACCGGGCTGTAGTAGGTGACCATGGCGTTGTTCAGCTGGGTGGCCGGGTACTCGACGTTCTGCCGGTCGAGCAAATGGAAGCCAGCGCTGTTCATCTGCGCCTTCTTCGCATTCAGCGCACCGTCGCCGTACTTCACCGCCAGCGCATCGAGCGGCAGGCGCTCGCGCACGCCGTCGATGACGAAGTCGGCCTCGGCCCAGCTCCAGCGGTTGAAGCCATGCACGCTGACGCCGGTGATCAGGCCCATCTCGTGGGCCTTCTTCGCAAGCTCCGCGAACGGGATCGGCTCCAGGCCGTTGCCGGTCAGCGCGCCGTTGACCCACACCGCGTTCTCGCGACGCACCACCAACGGGTTGGCCTGGCCGCCGAACGGGCCCTGGCTCCACAAGGCCATGGCTGCCGGCCACAGGCCGTGGTTGAACAGCACGCGGGCCGCCTCGCGGGTGGCGTGGCTGAAGTAGAACGCCGAGTTGGTCGCCGACGACGGCGAAGCCAGCTTGGCGACCCAGCGCGGGTTGCGCAGCGCGGCGTCCTGCTCGGCCTGGCTGATCAGGTAGGGGTTGCCGCTGGTGCTCAGCTGCAGCTCAGGCCATTCGGTCTGGGCGGTCTGCACGTGATCGGCAACGCGGCCGAGGAAGTCGCTGACCACCAGGGCCTGGGAGGTCGACATGCCGGTGCCCAGCTCGGTGCCGATATGGCGCAAAGTAATCTGGCCATCGGCAGTGAACTCGACCGCCGCCATCGGCGCTTCGGCGCCGGTACCGAAGTCCTTCTGGGTGATGGCGAAGCCCACGCCGTACCAGTTGTCGTGGTCCTTGGCGTCTTCGGCTTGCTTGCGTGCGTGGCGGTGCTTCCACCAGTCGTGTTCGGCGGCCTTGTCGAGAATCTCGTGCAGGCGCAGGGCGCCGGCGGGCACCGCGCCCTGGGTGTTCTTCATGCCCGACTTGAGGGCGTTCTTGCGGCGCAGCTCGATGGCATCCACGCCCAGGCGATCGGCGATCTCGTCGACCATCATCTCGGTGGCGGCCATGCTCTGCAGGGTGCCATAGCCGCGCATGGAGCCGGCCTCGACGCCGCGCGAGTGGTAGGCGGTGACCGACAGGTCGTTCTGCGGCATGTAGTAGATCGACTGCGCGGCAGTAGCGCCTACTGAAGCCACCGACGGGCTGTAGTTGATGCGCCCGCCGCCGTCGACAGTCATGTCGGCGCGGAAGATCTTGAAGCTCATGTCCTTCTTGTCGACGGCCAGCTGGTAGCGGATGTCGAACGGGTGGCGCTTGATGCCGCTCTGGAACTGCTCGTAGCGGTCGTTGGCCAGGCGGATCGGCACGCCCGCGCCGTACAGGGCGGCGACGGCGGCGTAGAACACGAAGATGTTGTTGTCCTTGGAGCCATAGCCGACGGTGTAGCCCGGGTGCATGTTCAGGTGCTTCAGGCCGAAACGCGACGGCTTGATCATGTGCACGCATTCCTGCGCCACTTCGAACGGACACTGGGTGGCGACGACGAAATGCAGGGTGCCGGTGGCCGGGTCGAACCAGCCGTTGCCGTTGTCCGGCTCGAGGGCTGCGGGCTCGATCGACGGGGTCTTGTAGCGCTCGTCGAACAGCAGCCAGTCTTCCGGCGGCTGCTTGAGCTGCTCGTCGATACGCTGGGCGTAGAACATCCCCTGCTCGGTGAGGGTGCCGTGCTGCTTGGGCTCGGCGGTCCATACCGGCTTGCGCGCCAGGATGGTGGGGAACAGCATGGTGTTCTTCAGGCTGGAGTATTCATCTTCGTCGAACGGCGTCTTGCCGGCCACGCGCACGAAACGGAAGCTGCCGTAAGGATCGCGCTGGTACAGCGGGGCCTGGGCACCGTAGCGGATCGCCTGGTCGTTGAACTGCAGCTTGAGCTTGGCCTTGCGAAAGCGCTCGAAGTCGTTCCAGATCAGGATCGCCACCGGATGGCCGATGAACATCGGCACCTGGCCGGGCGGCAGCAACGGGTCTGGCGAATGGGCTTCGGGCCAGGCGATGCCGTCCTTTTTCAGGTCATCGGCGCTGACGACGCGGTCCGGCTGCAGCTCGGCGCCCAGCAGTGACAGGTCGTAGCCCGCGTAGATTCGGTCGGCCTTGGTCGCCTTGAGCAGCATGGCGTGGCCTTGCTGCTGTGGCCAGCCTGGCATGTCCTTGGCACGGATGTCGCGGGCGAACACCTTGTTGCCGCAGACCTTGGACAGCGCGTCGTTACGCAAACGCACCTTGCCGTCGTGGTTCATCCACTTCTGCGGCGAGGTGGTGACCTTGCTCTCCATCAGAGCGGCGAACGCCTGGCTGCCGAGCGGCGCCATGGTCACGCCGACACCGGCGATCAGCCCGCCTTGCAGGAACGAACGCCGGGAAATATCACGGTTGGACATGGTTGATCCTCTGGGCAGCTCTTGGGTTGCCCATGCTTTTTCTGGTGCTTGAGAAACTGAAAGGGCGCGCACGATCACAAAAACTGACTACGAAGTCAAGTTAACGATCGTAGAGTGCCCTTGCAAGTCAAGCAGACAACTTGTCGCGGGGCGGCGCGAAGGGTCAATCCGGCAAGCGATAGCGCTCGGCGAAGTACTGGCGGAAGAACTCCACCGCCACCCGCACCTTGGCCGAACCTGCCAACGGCGCGGTATACACCGCCCAGATATCCGCCGCCTGCTGGTACTCGGGCAGCACCTGCACCAGGCGCCCATCGGCGATGCTGTCATGCACGTCCCACCAGGAGCGCAGCAGGATCCCTCGCCCGTCCAGGCACCACTGGTGCGCCACCTCGCCGTGGTTGCTGGAAAGCCCGCCGGTGACGCGCACGCTTTCCTCGCCCTGGGGGCCTTCCAGGTGCCACAGGCCGAACGGGTGGTCGCGCTCCTTGATCACCAGGCAGTCATGGCTGGCCAGGTCGGCCAGCACCCGCGGCGTGCCATGCGCGGCCAGGTAGCCAGGGGCGGCGCACAGCACCCGACGGTTGCGTGCCAGGGGCTTGGCGATCAGGTGCGGGGCGATGACGTTGCCCACGCGGATGTCCAGGTCCACCCCTTCGGCGATCAGGTCCACCAGGCGGTCATGCACATCCAGGCGGATGTCCAACCCTGGGTAGCGCGCCGCCAGCTCCGACAGCGCCGGCGCCACGAAGCGCCGCCCCAGCCCCAGGCTGCTGGCGATGCGCAGTTGCCCCGCCGGCTCGCGCTGGCCGGCGTTGAGGTCGTCGTCCATGCGCCGCAGGGTCTCGAAGATCTGCTGCGCCCACTGGTACACGCGCTCGCCCTCCTCGCTCACCGTCACCCGCCGGGTGGTGCGGTGCAGCAGGCGCACGCCGAGGCTTTCCTCCAGCAGGCGAATTCGCTTGCTGATGAACGCCGCCGACATACCGCGCTCGTCCGCCACTGCGGCGAAGCTGGCGCGGCGCGCCACCTGCAGGAAGATGTCGAGGTCATCCAGGTTCGGCAGATTATTCACGTTTCGTGCACCAAGAATTGATGGATTGCCGGATTATCTCCGAAGCACAGCCTTATAGCATGGCCTGCATCTTCCCTGGACACGAGATGCGCCCCATGACCAAGACCTTCAAGATCGCCGCCATCCCCGGTGACGGCATCGGCAACGAAGTCCTCCCCGAAGGCCTGCGCGTGGTCGAGGCCGCCGCCCGCAAGCACGGCCTGGACCTGCGGTTCGAGTTCTTCGAATGGGCCAGCTGCGATTACTACCTGGCCCACGGCAAGATGATGCCCGACGACTGGTTCGACCAGCTCAAGGGCTTCGACGCCCTGTACTTCGGTGCAGTCGGCTGGCCCGACAAGGTCCCGGACCACATCTCGCTGTGGGGCTCCCTGCTCAAGTTCCGCCGCGACTTCGACCAGTACGTAAACATCCGCCCGGTGCGCCTGTTCCCCGGCGTGCCCTGCCCGCTGGCGCACAAGCAACCCGGCGACATCGACTTCGTGGTGATCCGCGAGAACACCGAGGGCGAATACTCCTCCCTGGGCGGGCGCATGTTCGAAGGCACCGACAACGAGTTCGTGCTGCAGGAGTCGGTGTTCACCCGTCGCGGCGTCGACCGCATCCTCAAGTACGCCTTCGACGTGGCGCAGACCCGCGAGCGCAAGCACGTGACCTCGGCGACCAAGTCCAACGGCATGGCCGTGAGCATGCCCTACTGGGACGAGCGCACCGCCGCCATGGCCGCCCGCTACCCCGAGATCAGCTGGGACAAGCAGCACATCGACATCCTCTGCGCCCGTTTCGTGCTGCAGCCTGAGCGTTTCGACGTGGTGGTGGCCTCCAACCTGTTCGGCGACATCCTCTCCGACCTCGGCCCGGCGTGCGCCGGCACCATCGGCATCGCGCCGTCGGCCAACCTCAATCCCGAGCGCAAGTTCCCCTCGCTGTTCGAGCCGGTGCATGGCTCGGCGCCGGACATCTACGGCAAGAACATCGCCAACCCGATCGCGATGATCTGGTCCGGCGCGCTGATGCTCGAGTTCCTCGGCCAGGAGAACAACGATGCCCGCTACCAGGCGGCCCACGACGACATCCTCAAGGCCATCGAGACGGTGATCGCCAACGGCGACACCACCCGCGACATGGGTGGTAGCCGTTCGACCCAGGAAGTGGGCAAGGCCATCGCCGAGCTGCTCGGCGCCTGATTTGACGTCAGGTCATCGCGGGGCAAGCCCGCTCCCACAAGTAGAAACACGTCTTTGCGTGGGAGCGGGCTTGCCCCGCGATAGCGACAGCCCACCCAATCATCCGGATTGTCCGACGATCCTATTGCCACCCACTTCGATTCAATGCAGAATCTGTCAACCATAAGATACTTGTTATCTATTAGTTAACAGAAAGGAAACACAGAACCTCGATACGGACTTCCCCAACGCCTGACGCCTACTACAAAAAAAATGCTCCAGGAGACAATTGATGTCCCCCAATAACAAAAAGATCGACGTGTTCCTGATTGCCGTGAGCCTGTTTGCCGTGCTGCTCACCGTGATCGGCCTTGCCGCCTTCCCTGCCCAGGCCGAAAACCTGGCCAACCAGCTGTTCGAAGTGGCCACCCGCACCTTCGGCACCAGCGTCCAGGTACTGGTGTTCGGCAGTTCCCTGGCCGTGCTGTACCTGGCCTTCAGCAAATACGGCAACATCCGCCTGGGTGCCGGCAAGCCCGAGTACTCCACCGCTACCTGGGTGTTCATGTTCATCTGCGCCGGCATGGGTTCCTCGACCCTGTACTGGGGCGTGATGGAATGGGCCTACTACTACCAGACCCCAGGCCTGAACATCGCGCCGATGTCGGCCAAGGCTCTGGAATACAGCGTCAGCTACTCGTTCTTCCACTGGGGCATCAGTGCCTGGTCGATCTACGCCCTGGCCTCGCTGGCCATGGCCTATCACTTCCATGTGCGCAAGAAGAGCGGCCTCAACCTGGCCTCGATCATCGAGGCGGTCACCGGCTTCAAGGCCACCGGCCCGGTCGGCCGCGCCGTCGACCTGATCTTCCTGCTGACCATGATGGGCGCGCTGACCGTGTCGCTGGCGCTCACCGCCTCGACCCTGACCCGCGGCCTTGCCGACCTGGCCGGTACCCCCAACACCTTCACCGTGCAGTTGCTGGTGATCGGCGCGGTGGCGCTACTGTTCTCGCTGAGCTCGTACATCGGTATCGACGGCGGCCTGCAGCGCCTGTCGAAGATGGTCTGCATCGGCGCCCTGGTATTCGCCGCCATCGTCCTGCTGGTGGGGCCGACCCAGTTCACCCTGAACAACACCGCCAATTCCATCGGCCTGATGCTGCAGCATTACGTGCAGATGAGCCTGTTCACCGACCCGGCCGGCGACGGCGCCTTCACCCGCAACTGGACGGTGTTCTACTGGCTGTGGTGGGTGTCCTACGCCCCTGGCGTGGCGATGTTCGTCGCCCGCGTATCCCATGGCCGACTGATCAAGGAAGTGGTGTTCGCCCTGCTGCTGGGCGGCAGCTTCGGTTGCTGGTTCTTCTTCGGCGCGCTGGAAAGCTACAGCATGCACCAGTTCATCAACGGTCAGATCGACGTACCCAAGCTGCTCGGCACGCTGGGCGGCGAAGCCGCGGTGACCGACCTGTTGCTGGCCCTGCCCTGGGGCACGCTGTTCCTCGCCGCGTACCTGTTCATCATGGCGGTGTTCTGCGCCTCGCACATGGACGCCGCCGCCTACGCCGTGGCCGCCACCAGCACCCGCAACCTGCGCGAAGGTGAAGACCCAAGCCCCACCCTGCGCCTGTTCTGGTGCGTGGTGCTGACCCTGGTGCCACTGGCCATGCTGTTCGCCAAGGTCTCGCTGTCGACCATGAAGACCGCCGTGGTGCTTACCGCGATCCCGTTCATGCTGATCCTGCTGGTGAAGATCTACGGGTTCTTCAAGTGGCTGGCGGCCGATTACGGCCAGGTGCCGGCCTACCGCATCGAGGAAGAGGCCACCCGCCTGGCGGGTGAGGAACCGCAGCCGCAGGCACCGCGTAGCGCTGCCGTGGTGCACTGAAATACAAGGTGGGGGCGGCTTGCCCCCCCATTTGGCAAATTTTTTGGTTCTTCACGGATTGCCGGGAAAGTCATACTTGATCTTCATGAAAAAGAATTCGCTGTCCCGGTAGCCGTAAGCCATCCGCTTGATCAC
>NZ_JBSSEW010000036.1:0-23339 GCF_054062095.1 Pseudomonas sp. TE6288 | reverse complement strand
GGGGGGGCCCCCGTGGGCCGGGGGGGGGGGGTTTTTTTACCGCTGGGGGGCCCCCCCCCCCCCCCCCCACACATATTATGCCTGGGGGGGGGGGGGCGCCCCCCGCGATGAGTCCAGTACGTAAAGCAATCAAGGTACCAACGGTCCTTTCGTCCCCTGACGAAAACAAATTTTCGACCGACCCTTGCACATCAAATATTATGGTATACCATCAGACAACAAGAGCTGATAACCCTAACCAGGAGCCCCCATGAGTTTCGAAATCCGCAAGATCGTCACCTACTCCGAAGAGACCCGCATCGAAGGCGGCAAAGCCACCGACAAGCCGGTGACCATGGTCGGCCTGGCCGTGGTGATCAAGAACCCATGGGCCGGTCGCGGCTTCGTCGAAGACCTCAAGCCGGAAATCCGCGCCAACTGCTCCGCGCTGGGCGCGCTGATGGTCGAGCGCCTGACCGCCGCCATCGGCGGAGCCGACAAGATCGAGGCCTACGGCAAAGCTGCCGTGGTCGGCGCCGACGGCGAGATCGAGCACGCCTCGGCCGTAATCCACACCCTGCGTTTCGGCAACCACTACCGCGAAGCCGTGCAGGCCAAGAGCTACCTGAGCTTTACCAACAAACGCGGCGGCCCCGGCACCTCGATCCAGATCCCGATGATGCAGAAGGACGACGAAGGCCTGCGCTCGCACTACATCACCCTGGAAATGCAGATCGAAGATGCTCCACGTGCCGACGAGATCGTCGTGGTGCTGGGCGCCGCCGACGGTGGCCGCCTGCACCCACGCATTGGCAACCGCTACATCGACCTGGAAGAACTGGCTGCCGAAAAGGCCAACGCTCAATAACAACAACCAAGACGGGCCTGGGCGTGGCGTGCATACCCGCCGCGCCCGACCTTCAAGGAGCGCCCTCCATGATTCAGCCTGTCGCTGAACGTACACCGGCCGGGACCAGTTACCTGGACCTGGGCCAGGGCCAGCCCGTGGTACTGATCCACGGCGTGGGCCTGAACAAGGAAATGTGGGGCGGGCAGATCGTCGGCCTGGCCAACGACTACCGCGTCATCGCCTACGACATGCTCGGCCATGGCCAGAGCCGCGTGCCCAGCGCCGATACGCCGCTGGAGGGCTATGCCGAGCAGCTTGCTGAACTGCTCGACCACCTGCAGGTCGCCCAGGCCTGCGTGATCGGCTTTTCCATGGGCGGCCTGGTGGCCCGCGCCTTCGCGCTCAACTACCCGCAACGCCTGGCCGCGCTGGTGATACTCAACAGCGTGTTCAACCGCACCCCCGAGCAGAGCGCCGGGGTGATCGCACGCGCCGCGCAAGCCTTTGAACAGGGCCCCGACGCCAACGTCGACGCCGCGCTCGAGCGCTGGTTCAGCCGCGAGTACAAGGCCGCCAACCCGGCCCAGGTCGCCGCCATCCGCCAGATCCTGGCGAGCAACGACCCGCAGGGCTACCACACCACCTATTCGCTGTTCGCCACCCAGGACATGTACCGCGAAGCCGACCTGGGCAACATCCAGGTGCCGACGCTGATCGCCACGGGCGAGCTCGACAGCGGTTCCACTCCGGCCATGACCCGCCAACTCGCCGCACGGATTCCCGGCGCGCAGAGCGTGGTCCTCGCCGAGCAAAGGCATATGATGCCGGTGGAAGCACCGCGCGAAGTCAACAAGATGCTGCTGGACTTCCTCAGGCAGGCCCGCACCCTCTCCGAATCCGCCAAGGGGATAGTCGCATGACCCTCGTTCGTTTCCAGATGTGCATCGACGGCCAATGGCGCGATGCCCAGAGCGGCAAGACCTTCGACAGCCTCGACCCGGCCACCGCCAAGGCCTGGGCGCAACTGCCCGATGCCGGCGAAGCCGATGTCGAGCTTGCCGTGCAGGCCGCCCAGCGCGCCTTCGAAGGCAAGGCCTGGCGCGGCCTCACCGCCACCGCCCGAGGCAAGCTGCTGCGCCGCCTCGGCGACCTGATTGCCGAGAACAAGGAACACCTGGCCCAGCTGGAAAGCCGCGACAACGGCAAGCTGATCCGCGAAACCCGCGGCCAGGTCGGCTACCTGCCGGAGTTCTTCCACTACACCGCAGGCCTGGCCGACAAGCTCGAAGGCGGCACCCTGCCGCTGGACAAGCCGGACCTGTTTGCCTACACCGTGCACGAGCCGATCGGCGTGGTGGCCGGGATCATCCCGTGGAACAGCCCGCTGTACCTCACCGCGATCAAGCTGGCCCCGGCCCTGGCCGCCGGCAACACCATCGTGCTCAAGCCCTCGGAGCACGCCTCCGCCACCCTCCTCGAACTGGCCCGCCTGGCTCTGGAAGCCGGCTTCCCGGCTGGCGTGGTCAACGTGGTCACAGGTTACGGCCCAAGCACCGGCGCGGCGCTGACCCGCCACCCGCTGGTGCGCAAGATCGCCTTCACCGGCGGCGCTGCCACCGCCCGCCACGTGGTGCGCAGCAGCGCCGAGAACTTCGCCAAGCTGTCGCTGGAGCTGGGCGGCAAGTCACCGAACATCATCTTCGCCGACGCCGACCTGGACAGCGCCATCAACGGCGCCGTAGCCGGCATCTATGCCGCCTCCGGGCAAAGCTGCGTGGCCGGCTCGCGGCTGCTGGTGCAGGACGAGATCTTCGACGAGTTCGTCGAACGCCTGATCGCCCGCGCCAAAAGTATCCGCATCGGCAACCCGCAGGACGACAGCAGCGAGATGGGCCCGATCGCCACCGCCCAGCAACTGGCGGTGATCGAAGGCCTGGTGGCCGCGGCCAAGGCCGAGGGCGCCACCCTGCGCATGGGCGGCAAACGTGCAGAGGTCGAAGGTGACGGCTGGTTCTACGAGCCGACCCTGTTCGAATGCGACAGCAACTCGATGACCATCATGCAGGAAGAAGTGTTCGGCCCGGTCGCCGCGGTGATCCGCTTCAAGACCGAGGAGCAGGCCCTGGCGATGGCCAACGACTCGCAGTTCGGCCTGGCCGCCGGTATCTGGACCCGCGACCTGGGCCGCGCCCATCGCCTGGCCCGTGACGTGCGCTCGGGGATCATCTGGGTCAACACCTACCGCGCCGTCTCGGCAATGGCCCCCATTGGCGGCTTCAAGAACAGCGGTTATGGCCGCGAGAGCGGCATCGACTCGGTGCTGGCCTATACCGAGCTGAAGACGGTGTGGATCAACCTGTCCACCGCGCCCATGCCCGACCCCTTCGTGATGCGCTAGGAGAACGCCACCATGATCGAACCCGGCATCTACAAAGACGTGATGGGCTCGTTCCCGTCCGGCGTCACCGTGGTCACCACCCTGGACGCCGACGGCGGCATCGTCGGCATCACCGCCAGCGCGTTCAGCGCGCTGTCGATCGAGCCGGCACTGGTGCTTTTCTGCCCCAACTACGCCTCCGACACCTACCCGATACTGCGCGACAGCAAGCGGTTCGCCATCCACCTGCTGTCCGCCGACCAGACCGCCGAGGCCTATGCCTTCGCCGGCAAAGGCAAGGACAAGGCCAAGGGCATCGACTGGCAGTTGAGCGAACTGGGCAACCCGCTGCTCACCAAGGCCACGGCGATCATCGAGTGCGAACTGTGGCGCGAATACGATGGCGGCGACCACGCGATCATCGTTGGCCAGGTGAAGAACCTGGTGCTGCCCGAGCAGCCGGTAACGCCCATGGTGTACCACAAGGGCAAGCTCGGCGCGCTGCCGCCGCTGGGCTGAGATCCGCTGGGGCCGCTTTGCGGCCCCAGCCCCCATTTTCCATTCAGTCACACAGGACCTTGGCCATGAACAACGAAAAGTACGAAAAAGGCCTGCAGATCCGCACCCAGGTGCTCGGCGAGGAATACGTCAAGCGCTCGCTCGAGAACGCCGACGCCTTCACCCAGCCACTCCAGGAGCTGGTCACCGAATACTGCTGGGGCCACGTCTGGGGCCGCGAAGGCTTGTCGCTCAAAGAGCGCAGCATGATAAACTTGGCAATGATTTCCGCGCTCAACCGGCCCCACGAACTCAAGCTGCACATCCGCGGCGCCTTGCGTAATGGCCTGAGCCGCGAACAGATTCGCGAGATCCTGCTTCAAGTCGGCATTTACTGCGGCGTACCTGCGGCGGTGGACAGTTTCCGCCTGGCCCGCGAGGCGTTCGCCGAAGCCGACGCGCAGGCAACCCGTTAACAGCGGGCTGTGTGAACCACCGCAAGGAATGCCCGGGTTCGAGGCATTCCGCGATGTTGGCGCAACAGCCGCATTAAGAGCGCCCCTGATGAAACGCCAGCCCCTCGACGACAGCTTCAAGGTCAACCGCAACCCCGTCACCCTGCGTGAAATCGTGCTCGACAAACTGCGCGGCGCGATCATGAACTTCCACCTGCTGCCGGGCGACCGCCTGGTCGAACGCGACCTTTGCGAGCGCCTTGGCGTCAGCCGCACCTCGGTGCGCGAGGCCCTGCGTCACCTGGAGTCCGAAGGCCTGGTGGAGTTCGCCGACGCCAAGGGGCCACGGGTGGCCATCATCACACTGGAGGACGCCCGCGACATCTATGAGCTGCGCTGCGTGCTCGAAGGCCTTATCGTGCAACTGTTTACCCTCAACGCCAAGGCCAAGGACATCCGTGCCCTGGAGCGCGCCCTTGAGGTCAACCGCGAGGCCCTGGAGGACGGTGAGCTGCAACAGGTGCTCGACTCGGTGCAAGGCTTCTACGACGTGCTGCTCGAAGGCTCGGGCAACCAGGTCGCCGCCCAGCAGCTGCGCCAGCTGCAGGCGCGCATCAGCTACCTGCGCGCCACCTCGGTGTCCCAGGAAAACCGCCGGGGCGCCAGCAACCTCGAGATGGAAAAGATCGTCGATGCGATCAAGGGCGGCGATCCCCAGGCCGCCCACCAGGCCTCGGTCGACCATGTACGCGCCGCTGCCAAGGTCGCCCTCGACTACCTGCGCCAGAAGCAGGACGACAACGCCAAGGTCCGCGATATCGTCGCCCCCCTGCCCCTCAAGGACCCTCGCATAGGCCGCTGACCATGCCCACCGCCCCGCGCTACTGCCCGCACTGCACCACGGAACTGGCCCGGGGCGTCCCCAACGGCGACACCCACGAACGTCTTCACTGCGCCGGTTGCGGCTACATCCACTACATCAACCCGAAGATCATCGCCGGCTGCATCATCGAGCGCGACGGCAAGTACCTGCTGTGCCAGCGCGCCATCCCGCCGCGCCCCGGCACCTGGACCCTGCCGGCCGGGTTCATGGAAGCTGGCGAGACCACCGAACAGGCGGCGCTGCGCGAGGTATGGGAAGAGAGCGGCGTGCGCGCCGACATCGTCTCGCCCTACTCGATCTTCAGCGTGCCGCGGATCAGCGAGGTGTACATCATCTTCCGCGCCGTGGTCACCGAGGAAACCGGCGAATACGGGCCCGAGACCCTGGACTATCGTTTCTTCGAACCGGACCAGATCCCCTGGGACGAAATCTACTACCCGGCGATCCGGCAGATCCTCGAGCGCTACATCCTCGAGCGCCAGGCCGGCGTGTACGGCATCTACATGGGCAACGACGATACCGGCAAGGTGCACTTCATCCGCTGACGATGGCGCACACAAATTCCTCGCCAAGCGTCGCGTCTCGGTGCACCCTGATGGTCTCACGCAAAAGGACCAGCAACGTTCATGGCGAAATGGCTAGACGGCGGCGGGCTGATGGCCGCGCGCATCCGCAACCACGACTGGGCATCCACGCCCCTCGGCCCGCTGGATAGCTGGCCCGACGTACTCAAGACCAGCGTCGCCCTGTGCCTGGCCTCGCGCTTTCCCCAGGCCGTGCTCTGGGGCGATGCGTTGATCACCCTGCACAACGACGCCTTCAGCGAGATCCTGGGCGGCAAGCCGACCGCCCTGGGCCGGCCCTTCAGCGATGTCTGGCAGGAAGCCTGGAGCAATATTCGTCACCTGGCCCAGCGCGCGCTCGCCGGCGAGGCGGTGTACATCGAGGACTTCCCGCTGACGATCGAGCGCCATGGCAGCCCGGAGCGCGCCTATTTCACCTTCTGTTACAGCCCGGTGCGCGACAACGACGGCAAGGTAGTGGGCATGCTCGACACGGTCACCGAAACCACCGCGAGCGTGGTCGCCAACCGCCGTCTGAACTTCCTCGACAGCCTCGGCCGGGCTGCCGCCAATGCCACCGATCCGGAACGGATCATGGCCACCACCACTCGCCTGCTTGGCGAGCACCTGCAGTTGTCCAGCTGCGCCTATGCGGTGATGGCGCCCGACGAGGACGGCTTCACCATTTGTGGCGACTGGGTCGCACCGGGCTCGCCACGGCTGATCGGCCAGTACCGCCTGGCCGACTTCGGCGCGCTGGCCGTCAGCCGCCTGCGCGCAGGCCTGGCGCTGGTGATCGATGACAATCTCAGCCAGTTGCCGGCACCCGAGTCGGCGACCTTCCAGGCCATCGGCATCACCGCGACCATCTGCATGCCGTTGATCAAGGAGGGCCGCCTGACCGCGCTGATGGCCATCCACGACAAGCAGCCCAGGGCCTGGACCGATTACGAACAGACCTTGATCGGCGAAGTGACCGAACGCTGCTGGGCGCATATCCAGCGGGTCCAGGCCAACGCCGAGGTGCGCGAGGCACTGACCGCCCTGGAGGCCCTCAATACCACCCTCGAACAACGCGTGGAAGAGCGCACCAGCCAGTTGCTGCATACCGAGGCTGTCCTGCGCCAGACCCAGAAGCTCGAGGCCATCGGCCAGCTCACGGGGGGCGTGGCCCATGACTTCAACAACCTGCTGACCATCATCCGCTCCTCCATCCACTTCCTGCAGCGCCCGGACCTCGACGAGAACCGGCGCAGCCGCTATCTCAAGACCGTGTCCGACACCGTCGACCGCGGCGCCAAGCTGACCGGGCAACTGCTCGCCTTCGCCCGCCGCCAGGCGCTCAGCCCACAGGTATTCGACGCCGGCCCCAGGCTCGAGGCGATGGCCGAAATGCTCGATACCGCCACCGGCGCGCGCATCCAGGTGAGCCTGGAACTGCCCGACACGCCCTGCCACGTGCACGCAGACCTCGGCCAACTGGAAACCGCGGTGATCAACCTGATGATCAACGGCCGCGACGCCATGGCCGGCGTGGGCACCTTGCGCCTGCGCCTGGAAGCCAACCAGCAGCTGCCGGCGCTGCGTGGCCAGGCCCCCCAGGCCGGGCCATTCGCTGCCATCTCGGTGGTCGACAGCGGCGTGGGCATTGCCCCGCACCTGCTGGAGCGCATCTTCGACCCGTTCTTCACCACGAAGGCCGCCGGCCAGGGCACCGGGCTCGGCTTGTCGCAGGTGTTCGGCTTCGTCAAACAGTCGGGGGGCGATGTCCAGGTCAGCAGCCGCGAAGGCCTGGGCACCACCTTCACCCTGTACCTGCCCCAGGTGGCCCAGGCCGATGCCGAAGTCAGCACCGCTTTGCCGACGCTGGCGCCCAATGGCGAGCGCCGACATATCCTGGTGGTCGAGGACAACCCCGATGTCGGCAGTTTTACCGCGCAGATCCTGCGCGATCATGGCTACCGAATCAGTTGGGCGATCTCGGCAGAGGATGCGCTGAAGCAGATCGCTTCGACACAAGGCGGATTCGACGCGGTGTTTTCCGACGTGGTGATGCCTGGCATGGGCGGCCTGGCCCTGGCCAGGGAGCTGCGGCGCAGCCAACCCCATCTGCCGGTGATCCTGACCTCCGGCTACAGCGAGGCGATTGCCGAAGGTGGCCACCAGGGCTTCGCCTTCCTGGCCAAGCCCTATTCGGCCGAGCAGGTGTGCCGGATGCTGGGGGACGTGCTGGGAAGGCAGTGAGCGGCGCGTTGGGCAGGCGATTGGCAAAACGCCCTGCCCAGTCGAATCACCCCCGCGCCGCCAGCAAGCGTGTCAGGCTGCGCCCCAGCTCATCCTGGCGGAACGGCTTGCGCAACACGCCGAACCCATGCAGTTCACGCGGTGTGAGGTTGGTGTAGCCGGTGATGATCAGCACCGGCAGCTGGGTCAGTTGCTCGCGCACCTGCTGGGCGAAGCGCACGCCGGTCATCTCGGCCATCACATGGTCGGTCAGCAACACGTCGGGCACCAGGCCCTTTTCCAGCAGCACCAGGGCCTGGACAGGCCCGCTAGCCTCCGTTACTTCATACCCCAGCGCCTGTAGCTGCATCAGCGTTGCCTGGCGCACCAGGGGTTCGTCATCCACCAGCAACACCCGGGTCGGCCGTTGCGCCCGGACCGCCTCGACAGGCTCGGTCATGCGCGCCGCCACGCTGCTCTCACTGGCCGGCAGCCACAAGGTCGCCTCGGTCCCCTGGCCCGGCCGGGAATGAATACCGAAGCCACCACCGGACTGCAATGCCAGCCCCTGCACCATCGGCAGGCCCAGGCCAGTGCCCCGGCCCACCCCTTTGGTCGAGTAGAATGGCTCGACGCAATGCGCCAATACCTCTTCACTCATGCCACAACCAGTGTCGCTGACCTGCAGCCATAGCTGCTGCCCGCCCTGCAACCCAGGCGGCCTGGGCATGCCGGCTTCCTCGGCGCCAGCGCGGATGGTCAGCTGGCCGCCTTCGCTCATTGCGTCACGGGCATTGACCACCAGGTTCAGCAGGGCCAGCTCCAACTGGTGCGGGTCCACCAGAACCCCTGGCAAAGCCTTGTCGATATTGACCTGCAGCGCGATGGTCGGCCCCAAGGAGCGCGCCATCAGTTCGTGCATGTCCTCCACCAGCACTGCCAGTGACACCGTAACCGGCTTGAGAGTCTGGCGCCGGGCGAAGCTGAGCAGGCGCCCGACCAGGTTGCGCGCCCGCTCCGCCGCCTGCAGGCCGCCGTCGATCAGGCGTTCGGCCCGTTCCGGCTGGGGGTGGCGGCGCAGCAATTCCAGGGAAGCAATGATCGGCGTGAGCATATTGTTGAGGTCATGGGCGATGCCACCGGTCAGCTGGCCGATCATTTCCATCTTGCGTGCCTCGTGCAGCTGCACCAACGAGGCTTCGCGATGGGTCATCATGTTCGCCACCCGCTCCTCGAGGTTTTCATTGAGCACATGCAAGGCGCGCTCGGAACGGGCATGGGTGATCGCCGCCCACACTTGGCCGGCGGCCTCTTCGACCAGCAGGCATTCGCTGGTGGTCCATGCATGGGGCGTGTGGAAATGCACCGCGAGCATCGCCTCCAGGCGCTCGGCACGCAGCACCGGGGCATGCAGCGTGGCGCACAGACCCTTGAAGCCCGCTGGCGCCATGTTGTTCGCCGCATAGTTACGCTGCACCACCTGGCCGGCGAGCAGCGCCTCGCGCAGTGCCGGGTCCAAGGCCGCGTACTGGTTGAGGCCGGTGATCGGCGGCACCTGCGCGGCGCACTCCTGGGCGACCCGATAACGGCGACCATCGCCCAAGTCTTCACCAAAGCAGACCCGTGCCGCGCCCAATTCCTTGGCCAGGCGGCGCACCGCGTGGGCTTCGATGCGCTCGGCCTGGCCCAGGCCGGGCAAGGCCTGGCGCAGTTCCTGGAGAAATGCCTGGCGCTGCTGGAAATGCACCCGCTCCGAGGTTTCGGTGACGATGCACAGCACGCCCCCCACGGAACCGTCAACTTCACGCACCGCGGAATAGGAGACATCGAAGTACGCCGTTTCGCCCGGCCCGTGGCGCACAATGTAGAACGGCCGATCCCTGGCAGAGAATGTCACGCCGGTTTCACGCACCCCGCGCAGCAAAGGCTCGAGGTCGTCCCAGAGCTCACTCCAGTGCGCCTTGGCGGGTTGCCCCAGCGCGCCGGGATGCTTGTCACCGATGGTCGGCCAATACGCATCGTTGTACAGCGCGATGTATAGCGGGCCCCAGAACAACACGATCTGCGCCTGGGCAGGCAGGAGCATGGCCACCATCGCCTGCAATGCCGGCGACCATTGGTCCGGCGCACCCAGCGGCGAGTGCCGCCAGTCCATCGCCTGCAACAGGCAGCTGACCTCGCCACCGCCGCCCATGAATGCCGGCAATGGTTGCAGGTTGGCCTTCTTGCTCTCCTGGCGAGCTTTCATGTCTCGGTAGTCCCGGGCACGTTATCTTTCCTATGAGGGTAGGAAACCGCCCGTTGGCAAAACGTTCCATCGGATCGCCGGACGTGATCAACGGCGCCCTTCGGCCAGCATGCGCACGGCCAGGGCGGCCAGCACCGTGCCCATCAGCCAGCGCTGCACCTGCTGCCACACCGGCCGACCGGCCAGGAACACGGCGATCGACCCCGCCATGACCGCGATCAGCGCGTTGACCGTGACGCTGATGGCGATCTGTGTGCCGCCCAGTACCAGCGACTGCAGCAACACGCTGCCATGGCCCGGCTCGATGAACTGCGGCATCAGCGACAGGTACATGACCGCGATCTTGGGGTTCAGCAGGTTGGTCACAAAGCCCATCATGAACAGCCGCCTGGGGCTGTCCGCTGGCAGCTCGCGCACCTGGAACGGCGAGCGCCCGCCCGGGCGCAGCGCCTGCCAGGCCAGGTACAGCAGGTACAGCGCACCGCCGATGCGCAGGGCGTCGTAGGCGAACGGCACGGCCATGACCAGCGCGGTGATCCCGAGCGCTGCGCAGAGCATGTAGAAGACAAAGCCCATGGCCACCCCGGCCAGCGAGACCAGGCCGGCGCCACGCCCCTGGCAGATGGAGCGGGAGATCAGGTAGATCATGTTGGGGCCGGGGGTCAGCACCATGCCCAGGCTGATCAGGGCAAAGGCCAACAGGTTGGAAGGTTCGGGCATCAGGCACATCCTTGTGATAGTGAGTCGGCGAGTGTATCCGCATATGAATGCGCCTTGAAACGGTTGCCGGGTTTGGTTACTTGCGAACATCAAGGGGCAGGGTCTTTGGGCGCGAGGGTTGTTGACCGCATCAGGGCGAGCAGGTGTCCACCGCAAGCGTTGCAGCGCCTGACAGATCGAGCGCCGCCCGCGCGGCGCATCGCCGGCAAGCCGGCTCCCACATTTATTTCGGGCCAGTTATGCCTGCACCGCCGCGGCTTTACGCCTTGTTGGTTCGACGCGGTTTCAGTGCGCGCACTGCTGGCGCCCCACCTGTCTCAAGGCAGGCACCAGGGCGGACAGCGATGAACTCAAAGGATTGATTGGCCCGAAACAGATGTGGGAGCTGGCTTGCCAGCGATGCGCCGCGCGGGCGGCGCTCGATCTGTCAGGCGCTGCAAGGCTCGCGGCTAGCACCTGGTCAATAACTCCACGCCGCAACAGTAACCCTTACGCCTTGTCGGCAAGCCGCTGCAACAGCCCGTCGGTGAACGCGACGGCGTTGATCACACCCTCATGCCCATCGGCGATCACCGTCGAACTGGCCAGGCCATTGACCGAAGCCTGGGCCAGCAGCCCCGCCTCGCCCAGGCGTACCCGCTCGGCGCTGCGGCTTTCACTCGCCCACCAGCAGTCCACCTGGACCGCCAGCGGGCGCAGGCGGAATGCCTGGCTCAGTTCGGCGTTGCGGTCGAGCACGGCGAAGCCATCGACGATCTCCCGCTGCAGGTGCACATCCTCGTGGATGCTGCGCAGGCGTTCGGCGCTGACATTCCCCGCGGCGGCCACCTGTTCGATGACCCACTCGGTCCTGTCGACCTCGGCCGGCAGACGCTCGGCCTCGTCGATTAAGCCAGCGATCCGCGCCTCGCCGACGCCCGGCGCAAAGGCCAGCAGGCCACGCAGCAGGCTCTCGTCCGCCCGCGCCACCTGCACCACCTCGACAGGCTCGGCGTCGAGACCGGATACCTCCTGCGGCAGCAGGGTGTCGACCAGGCCGACGAAACCGACCTGCTGGCCGGCCTGCTCCAGGGCGTGAGCCACCTCCAGCGCCAGCGCGCCACCCATGGACCAACCCAGCAGATGGTACGGGCCGCTGGCCTGGGTACGGCGGATCTGCTCGACGTAATAGCCGACCATCGCCGCCCAGGATTCGTCCACCCAGCCCGGCTCGGCATAGCAGCGGTTGACCAGGCCATACACCGGGCGCTCATCGGCCAGGCGGCTGGCCAGCGGGTAGTAGGCGTAGGCACCGCCGCCACCTGGCGGCAGGCAGAACAGCGCCGGGCGCTGGCGCTGGCAGCCGTTGAGGTTGATCACCGGCGATTTCAGGCGATCCTTGCCGCCACCGATGAAGTTGGCCAGTTCCTCGAAGCTGGCCATCAGCATGAACTCATGCAGGCTGATGTTGATGGCGAAGGCTTCGCGCACCTTGTTCACCAGGGTGATCACCAGCAACGAGTGGCCGCCGAGTTCGAAGAAGTTGTCGTGCAGGCCGACCTGCTCGACTTTCAGCACCTCGCTCCAGATCGCCGCCAGTTGCTGCTCCAGCGCCGTGCGTGGGGCCACGTAGCCTTGTTGCAGCTGACTGGCGTCCGGCTTGGGCAGGGCCTTGCGGTCCAGCTTGCCGTTGGCGGTCAGTGGCCACTGGTCCAAGACCAGGAAGTGCGTCGGCACCATGTAGTCCGGCAGGTTGGCTTTGAGGTGCTGTTTCAGCGTGTCGCGCAAGGTTGCGTGATCTGCATTCGGGTCCTGGGCAATCAGGTAGGCGGCCAGTTGCTTGCCCCCTGCCCCGTCGATATCCAGCACCAGCACTTCACGCACCGCCGCATGTTCTTGCAGGCGTGTTTCGATCTCGCCCAGTTCGATACGGAAGCCACGAATCTTCACCTGATGGTCGATACGGCCCACGTACTCGATCACGCCCTGTTCGCGATAACGCGCCAGGTCGCCGGTGCGGTACAGGCGCCCGCCTTCACTGGAGAACGGGTCCGGCACGAAACGTTCGGCAGTCAGCGAGGCGCGGTTGTGGTAACCGCGTGCCAGGCCGGCATGGCCGACATGCAACTCGCCGGTGCAGCCCTTGGCCACCGGATTGAAGTCAGCGTCCAGCACATACATCGACAGGTCCGGAATTGCCGCGCCGATCGGGCTGCCCGCTTGTTGCGTGTCGGCGAAGCGGATCGGCCGGTACGTCACGTGCACCGTGGTCTCGGTGATGCCGTACATGTTGATCAGGTTGTCGCAGTCCTCGCCGAAGCGCTCGAACCATGGCTGCAGTGCAGCTACGTCCAGCGCTTCGCCGCCGAAGATCACGTAGCGCAGTGCCAGATCCGCAGTGCTTTCACAGGCCACGCGCATCAGCGGTTTAAACGCCGATGGGGTCTGGTTGAGCACGGTCACGCCCTGCTCCACCAGCAACTGGTGGAAGTCCTCCGGCGAACGGGTCACTTCACGCGGGACGATGACAAGACGGCCACCGTGCAGCAGCGCGCCGAAGATCTCCCACACCGAGAAATCGAAGGCGTAGGAATGGAACAGCGTCCATACATCCTGCGCACCGAAACCGAACCAGGCATCGGTGGCCTTGAACAGGCGCAGCAGGTTATGGTGCGGCAGCAAGGTGCCTTTCGGCTTGCCGGTGGAGCCCGAGGTGTAGATCACATAGGCCAGGTTGCCCGGCCGGGTCAGGTGCTCCGGATTCTCGTCACTGTAGCCAGTCAGATCATCTTCGAGAGACAGACTACGCACCTGCGCCGGTACCGGCAGGCCGGCCAGCAAATGGCCTTGAGTCAGCAGCAACTGAATGCCGCTGTCTTCCATCATGTAGCTCAGGCGGTCCTGCGGGTATTCCGGGTCCAGCGGCACATAGGCGCCACCGGCCTTGAGGATCGCCAGCAGGCCGACGATCATCTCGAAACCGCGCTCCACCGCGATGCCCACTAGCACATCCGGCCCCACGCCCTGCGCGCGCAGCTTGTGTGCCAGGCGGTTGGCGCGGCGGTTGAGCTGGTCGTAGCTCAGCGTCTGCCCAGCGAAGGTCACGGCGATCGCTTCAGGCGTACGCACCGCCTGCTGCTCAATCAACGCATGGGCGCAGGCCGAGCTCGGATAGCTGTCGATCACTTGTAGCGGCGCTGTGCTCAGCACCAGCTCACCCAAAGCCCGTTGCGACGAGTCCGCCAACCCTTCTAACAATTCGACGAAGTGTACCGCAATCTGCCCGACAGCCGATTCGGCGTAGCTGGCGCGGTCGAACTTGAAGCTGGCCGACAGTTTTTCGCCCACCTGAGCCACCAGCGTCAGCGGATAGTTGGTCTGCTCCTGGCTGGCTACCTCGCCGAACACCAATCCCTGGGGAGCGCCTTGCTGCAGCGCCTCCGACACCGGGTAGTTCTCGAACACCAGGATATTGTCGAACAGCGCCTCGCCGCTCCAGCCGGCCCAGCGCTGGATCTCGTAGAGCGGCGTGTGCTCGTGCTCGCGCAGGGCCAGGTTCAACCCTTGCACGTGCTGTACCCAGTCGCCCACGGTCTGCTCCGGGCGCGGGCTGGCGACCACCGGCAAGGTGTTGATGAACAGCCCCAACTGCTCCTCGACGCCCGGCAGTTCGGCCGGGCGGCCGGCGACGGTGGCGCCGAAGGTCACGCAGGCCTGCCCGGTGTAGCGCTGCAACAGCAACAACCACGCGGCCTGGACCAGGGTGTTGAGGGTGATCCGCTGGTCCCGGGCAAACTCGCCCAGGCGCTGGGTACGCTGTGCATCCAGGCTGATCTGATGCTCGGCCTGCCCGTGGCCCTGGGCTTCGGACCTGAAGGCCTGGGCCAGCCGCGTGGGCTCGTCCAGTTCCGCCGTGCGCTCGCGCCAGAAGCGCTCGCTGGCGGCCTGGTCCTGGCGTTGCAGCCACTGGATATAGTCGCGGTAACGGCTGTTCTTGCCTGCCGGGGTGAAACCGGCGTAACGCTGCAGCACCTCACCGAACAGGCGCGAGCTGCTCCAGCCATCGAGCAGGATATGGTGGTTGGTCAGCACCAGCTGGTACTGCTGTTCGGCGCTGCGGATCACCGCCAGGCGCAGCAGCGGACCGCTGGCCAGGTCGAAACCAGCACGCAGGTCGGCCTCGGCCCATTCCTGCAACGCCCTCGGCAGATCGGCCTGGTCACGCCAGTCGAGCTCGACCAGCGGCAGCCGCACCTGGCGCTGCACCACTTGCAGGGACTGGTCGTAGCCACTGAAGAAACTGCTGCGCAGCACTTCGTGGTTGTCCACGGTAGCCTGCAAGGCCGCGATGAAGCGCGGTACGTCCAGACCTTGCACTTCGACGCGAGTCTGGTTGATGTAGTTGCCCGTCTCCTGCTGGTACAGGCTGTGGAACAACATGCCCTGTTGCATCGGCGACAGCGGGTAGATGTCTTCGATGTTGCCCGCCGCCACCGGCAGCGCCGCCAGCTGGCGCTGGTCGAGGCTGGCCAGCGGGAAGTCCGAAGGCGTCACCCCCGCCACCCCCGGGCTGGTGCAGTGCCCGATCAGCAGGCGCAGTTCCTCGGCGTACTCGTCGGCCAGGCGCTGGATCTGCCCACGTTCGAACACGGCGCTGCTGAAGCTCCAGTCCAGCGCCAGTTCACCGGCGTAGACCTGGCCATCGATGCTGAGCAGGCTGCCCAGCGGCGCCTCCGGGCTTTGCCCCTGCCCCGCACCTTCCGGCGCCGGGGTGAACAACCCTTGCTCGCTGTCGAAGCTGCCGTCGAACTGCCCCAGGTAGTTGAACACGATGCTGCCCTGGGCCAGGGCGCCGAGGGTTTCGCGGGCCTGCGCGTCACCCAGGTAACGCAGTACACCGTAGCCGATGCCCTTGGCCGGCACGGCGCGCAGTTGCTCCTTGACCGCCATGAGCGACGCGCCCAGGTCATCGGCGGGGGTCAGCTTCACCGGGTACAGGCTGCTGAACCAGCCGACCGTGCGGGTGATGTCGAGGTCGTCGAACAGGTCTTCGCGGCCATGGCCTTCCAGGCGGATCAGCGCATGCGCCTCACCGGTCCAGCGGCGGATAACCCGTGCCAGCGCCGTCAGCAGCAAATCATTGACCTGGGTGCGGTAGGCAGCCGGCGCCTCCTGCAACAGTTGCCGGGTCAGTTCGGCGTTCAAGTGGGTGCGCACCGAGATTTCATGCTTGCGCTGCTGGCCACCCTGCAGGTTCGCCCCAGGCAGGACGTCGCTGACACCCTGCAACTGCGCCTGCCAGTAGGCCAGCTCGGCCACCAGCGCGGGGCTGCGGGCATGCTCGCGCAGATGCTCGGCCCAGGCCTTGAGCGAGCTGCTCTTGGCCGGCAGCACCGGCGCCTTGCCGGCCAGCAGTGCCTGGCAGGCCAGCTGCAGGTCTTCGAGCAGGACACGCCAGGACACGCCATCGACCACCAGATGGTGGATCACCAGCAGCAGGCGCTGTTGCCCCTCGGGCAGGTCAATCAGTACCACGCGCAGCAGCGGGCCATTTTTCAGGTCCAGGCTGCGCTGGGCCTCATCGGCCAGCTCCGGCAGGCGTGCGGCATCGTCCAGCTGATGTACCCACAGCAACTGCTGCGCGTCGACCGGCGAGAACTGGCCTTGCCACTGCCCCTGATCCTCGCTGAAACGCAGGCGCAGGGCGTCGTGCTGTTCCAGCAGCAGCTTGAGCGCAGGTTGCAGCAAGGCTGCCGTCAACGGCTGGCGCAGGGTCAGCAGCACCGCCTGGTTCCAGTGGTGGCGCTGGGGAATCACGGTGTCGAAGAAACGCGCCTGGATCGGCGACAGCAGCAGGCTGCCGCTGACCTGCTCGACCACCTCGGCCGCCGCTTTCTTCTCGATCAGCTTGGCCACCGCCGCCAACTGGCCGATGGTCTGCTTCTCGAACAGCTGCTTGGGGCTGAGCTTGATGCCCTGGCGCTTGGCGCGGGCAATGATCTGCAGGCTGAGGATCGAGTCGCCACCCAGTTCGAAGAAGTTGTCGGTGCAGCCCACTTGCTCACGCTTGAGCACCTCGCACCAGATCGCGGCGAGTTTCTCTTCGATTTCCCCCACCGGCGCGACAAAGCGCTGCTTGGCCACCACCCCCGGTCTGGGCAGGGCACGCTTGTCCAGCTTGCCGTTGGCGGTCAGCGGCAGGCGCTCGAGCAGCAGCACCTGCGCCGGCACCAGATACTCCGGCAGGCGCGCCAGCAAAGCCTGGCGCAGGGCCTCGGCCTGCAGCTCGACACCCGCCGACGGCACGGCCCAGGCCACCAGTTGCAGGCGCGTGGGGTCGCTGTCCAGCGGCAGCGCCAGCACCACGGCTTCGGCCACGCCGGGCAGGCCTTGCAGCACCTGGCCGACCTCGCCCGGCTCGACCCGGTAACCGCGGATCTTCACCTGGTCGTCGCCACGGCCCAGGTATTCCAGCACACCCTGGTCCAGGCGCGCGCGATCACCGGCACGGTACAGCCGCTCGCCGTTGTTACCGAACGGATCGGGGACAAAGCGCTCGGCGGTCAGGCCCGGCTGGCCGACATAACCCTGGGCCAGGCCCTGGCCGCCCAGGTACAGCTCGCCGGCCACGCGCTCGGGCAGCGGATTGAGGTAGGCGTCCAGCACCCGCGCCTGGCCGTTGTCCAGCGGCCGGCCCACCGGCACGCTGCGCCAGCCAGGCAGGCGCGCGCCGACTTCGTGGGTAAGGATGCCCACGGTGGTCTCGGTCGGGCCGTAGTGGTTGATGATCCGGCAGCCGGGCTTCAGGCGGCGGATCTGCTCGATCAAGGCCCAGGAACTGGCCTCGCCACCGAGGATCAGCAATTGCTCGGGCAACACCCGCTCCGGCTGCGCGGCCTGCAACAGGCCTTGCAGGTGGCTGGGCACGATCTTCAGCACATCGACGCGGTGCTCGGCCATGTAGCTGGCGAAGGCATCGGGGTCGAAGCCCTGGTCGTGGCCCAGCAGGTGCAGTAGCCGGCCCGAGGCCAGCGCGCCGAACAGCACGGTATGGCCAAGGTCGGCGGCCACGGTGGATACCATCGCCAGGCTGGCACCGGGCTGCACGTCCAGGCGTTGCAACACGCCCTGCAGATAGTTGGCCAGCGCCCCGTGGCTGACCACCACGCCCTTGGGTTGCCCGGTGGAACCCGAGGTGTAGATGATATAGGCCGCCTGCTGCGGCAAGACACGCACCGCCGGTGGCTGCTCGTCGTAGTCGCCATACAGTGAAGCGTCATAGGCCGCGGCGCGGCACACGCCCAGCCCCGCCGCCTGGTCGTCGCCCTGGGCATGCACCAACAGCTGCGCGGCGCTGGCCTGCAGCAACTGCTGCAGGCGCTCGGCCGGCTGGCGGCTGTCCAGCGGCAGGTACACCGCGCCCAGCTTGAGCACCGCCAGCAGGCTGGTCACCCACTCGATGGAGCGCTCCTGGCACAGCGCCACGGTCATGCCCGGGGCGATACCCTGTGCCTTGAGGTAATGGGCGAAACGGTTGGCCTGCTGCTCCAGCTCGGCATAGGTGACCGTACGATCCCCCGCGCGCAATGCCGGCTGCCCGGCCCCGGCTTGCAGGCCCTGACGCCACAGGGCGAGAAAATCCTGCTGCGGCCAACCTTGGGCAGCAGTTTCAACCTGCGCGGCCTGGGCATCCGGGTGGTCGAGCAACGCCGCGTCGGGGTGCTCGACAAGCGTACGCACCACGGCCTGGAACGAAGCGGCCATGCGCTCGATGGTCGCGGCTTCGAACAGGTCGGTGCTGTAGGTGAAGTAGCCTTGCAGGCCGTCGGGGGTCTCGGTGAAGTCATAGGCCAGGTCGAAGCGTGCATCGCTGCCCTCGACCGAATAACCGCTGACACTCAGCTCACCCAGCGTCTGCCGGGCCTGGGCGCCGGCCTCGGTATCGGCCATGTTCTGGTTGATCTTCACCTGGAACAGCGGGTTGTGGCCCAGGTTGCGCTCCGGCGCCAGGGCGTCGACCAGGTGCTCGAACGGCAGTTCCTGGTGCGATTGCGCGCCACTGACCACCTGCTTCACCTGTTCCAGCAGCGCCGCGCCGTTCTGGCGCTCGTCCACCTGCACCCGCAGCACCTGGGTGTTGATGAAGAAGCCGATCAGGCCTTCGACTTCCTTGCGGTTGCGCCCGGCGTTGGGCGCGCCGATGCGGATGTCGGTCTGGCCGCTGTAGCGCGACAAGGTCACGGCCAGCGCCGCCAGGGTCAGCATGAACACGGTCTGGCCCTGGCTGCGCGCCCGGGCCTTGAGCTGCGCCGACAGCGCCGCCGGCACATCGCTGCGCAGGGTCGCGCCACGGTAGCTGGGGTGCGCCGGGCGCTCGTGGTCCAGCGGCAGGTCCAGCACCGGGTGTTCATCGCCCAGCTGCTGCTTCCAGTACTGCAACTGCCGCTCGCCCTCGCCGGCCTCAAGCCACGCGCGTTGCCAGATCGCGTAGTCGGCGTATTGCACCTCCAGGGGCGGCAGATTGGCGTCACGCCCTTGCGACAGCGCTTCGTACAGGTGCACGAACTCCCGCACCATCAGCTCGCCCGACCAGCCGTCGGAGACGATATGGTGCATGCACACCGTCAGCACGTGCTCGGTCGGTGCCAGGCGCAACAGCCGGACCCGCAGCAACGGGCCTTCGAGCAGGTCGAAGGGTTCATCCAGTGCCTCACACACCGCAGTACGCAGGCACTGCTCGATATCCTCGCCCGGCCCGGCCTGCACCTCGCGCACCTCCAGGCCAACGCCCGGTTGTTCGAGGACCTGCTGGTGGAACTCGCCCTGCTCGGAGACGAACCGCGTGCGCAGGCTCTCATGACGCTGCACCAGCGCGTCCAGAGCCTGGGCCAGAGCCTGCTGGTTCAGTGAACCGCTCAGGCGCACTGCCATCGGCACGTTGTAGAAGCTGCTGTGCGGCTCCAGCTGCCAGAGGAACAGCATGCGCTGCTGGGCATAGGACAGCGGGATGCGCGGGCTGTCGTGACGGGTCACGGCGATGGGCAGCAAGCGAAAGCTCTGCCCGGTCTCGCGCATCTTGTCGAGGATCTGCCGACGCTGCTCCAGGGCAAGGCCGACAAAGCGCTTGGCGATACGTTCTGCTGTGCTCTTGTCCATCTCAGACGCCCGCCATTTCATTCATCATTCTTTCGATATCGGACAAGCCGTCCTCGCTCAACGACAAGCCGGTGCTGGCACAGGCCTGGGCAAAATCATTCAATTGCGGTTTCTCGAATAGCAGGCGCAGGGGGATGTCGATGCCCAGGCCCGAGTTGATCTTGGAAATCAGCTGGGCCGCCAGCAGCGAGTGCCCGCCCAGCTCGAAGAAGTCATCGCCCAGGCCCACCCGCTCGACCTGCAGCACCTCGGCCCAGAGCGCCGCCAACTGCTGTTCCAGTTCACTGACCGGGGCCACGTAGGCCGGCTGCGACTGGCGGGTATCGGGGGCCGGCAGTGCCTTGCGGTCGAGCTTGCCGTTGGGCAGCAACGGCATGCGTTCGAGCAGCACCAGGTACATCGGCACCATGTAGTCCGGCAGGCTGGCGCCCAGGTGCGCCTTCAGCTCGGCGCGCAGGGCGTCCTCGGCCTCGGGCATGGTGTTGGGTACCAGGTAGGCCGCCAGTTGCTTGCCGCCGGGGCCATCGATATCGACCACCAGTACCTCGCGCACCGCCGGGTGCTCGCGCAGGCGCGCCTCGATTTCGCCCAGCTCGATACGGAAGCCGCGAATCTTCACCTGATGGTCGATACGCCCGGCGTACTCCACCACGCCGTGCTCGCGATAGCGTGCCAGGTCGCCGGTGCGGTACAGGCGCCCGCCCGGCGTTGTCGCGAACGGGTCGGGGATGAAGCGTTCGGCGGTCAGCCCCGGACGATTGTGATAGCCGCGGGCGAGCAGCTCGCCACCGACCAGCAGTTCACCGATGGCGCCCGGCAGGGCCAGGTCGGCATCGGCGTCCACCAGGTGGATCGAGCGACCGCCCAGGGCCTTGCCGATCGGGATCTGCACCGGCAGGGGTTGCTCGCCGGTGACATAGGCGCTGCAGTCGTGGCTCATGACGCTGACGGTGGCCTCGGTCGGCCCGTAGGTGTTGAGCAGCCGCACATGGCCTAGCCCGGCCTGTTGCCAGGCCAGCACGCCATCGGCGGCCATGGCCTCGCCCCCCATGTGGATGCGCCGCAGCGAACCATAGTCGCGCGGCCCCTTGGCCGCGAAGTCCTTGGCCAGCAGATACCAGTAGGCGGTCGGCAGGTCGGCGAAGGTGATGCCCTGGGTCACCACTTCACGGTAGAAGGTCTCGCTGTCCCACAGCGTCGGGCCGCGCAGCACCACGCTGGCGCCGCAGATCAGCGCCGGGTAGAGCTGCTCGACGAAGGCGTCGAAGTTGAAGGTGGAGAACTGCAGCACCCGGTCGGCCGCCGACAGGCCGCAGAAACCCTGGGCGACATGGGCATGTCGGCTCAGCGCCGCAGCGCTGATGCCGACGCCCTTGGGGCGCCCGGTGGAGCCGGAGGTGTACATGATGTACGCCAGGTTGTCGGGGTCGCCCAGCGCCGGCAGCGCATGGCTCGGCCAGGCATCGAGCGGCTCGCTGTCCAGGCACAGGCTGCGCACCTGCGGTGCCACCGCCAGGGCTTGCAACTGGGCGCTGTGGCCAAGCAACAGGGCAATGCCGCTGTCCTCCATCATGTAGGCCAGGCGCTCGTGCGGGTAGTCGGGGTCCAGCGGCACATAGGCGCCGCCGGCCTTGAGCACGCCCAGCAGGCCGACCACCATGTCCAGGCTGCGCGGCAGGGCGATGCCCACGCGTACGTCCGGGCCGATGCCCGCCTCGCGCAGGCAATGGGCCAGCTGGTTGGCGCGCAGGTCCAGGGCCTGGTAGGTGAGCTGCTGCCCTTCGCAGATCAGCGCCGTGGCGTGCGGGGTACGCGCGGCCTGGTCGGCGATCAGCTGCTGCACGGTGCGCTGGTCAGGGTAGACCGCCTCGTGGCGGCTCCACTGCCCGAGGATGACCTGGCGCTGCGCCTCATCGAGCAGCGGCAGCTCGACGATCCGCTGGGCAGGCTGGGTGCTGACTGCCTGCAACAGGTTGAGCCAGTGCGCGGCCATGCGCTCGATGGTGGCGTGCTCGAACAGGTCGCTGACGTAGGTCAGGGTCGCGCCGAGGCCGTCCTCGCTTTCGAAAGTATCCAGGGCAAGGTCGAGGTGCGCCGTGGGGTTGCCCCAGCTCAGGCCTTCGATGCTCAGCCCAGGCAGTTCGCGCCCCTGGTCCGAGCGTTGGGCCTGGTGGTTGAACATCACCTGGAACAGCGGGTTGTGGCTCAGGCTGCGCTCCGGCTGCAGCGCTTCGACCAGTTGCTCGAACGGCAGATCCTGGTGCGCCTGGGCCTGCAAGGCGGCGTGCTTGACCTGTTGCAGCAACGCGCTGAAGGTCGTGTGCAGCTCGAACTGCGCCTTGAGCACCTGGGTGTTGACGAAGAAGCCGATCAAGCCTTCGGTCTCAGCCCGGGTGCGGTTGGCGATCGGCACGCCGACACGGATGTCGGCCTGCCCGGTCTGGCGGTGCAGCAAGCTCTGGAACGAAGCCAGCAGCAGCATGAACAGCGTCACCCCTTGCTGGCGCGCCTGCGCCTTCAAAGCCTGGACCAGCGGCGCCGGTACCTCGATGGCGAGGCTGCGACCGGCGTGGCTTTGCACAGTGGGCCGTGGATGATCGGTGGGCAGTTGCAGCACATAGTGCTCGCCGCCCAGCTGCGCCAGCCAGTAGTCCAGCTGGCGGGCCTGCTCGCCGGCCTCCATCCACTGGCGCTGCCAGACGGCATAGTCGGCGTACTGCACCGGCAAGGCCGGCTGTTCGGGTTGCCGGCCCTGGCTCAAGGCCAGGTAGGCGTCGACCACTTCATCGACCATGATCGGCATCGACCAGCCATCGGCGACGATGTGATGCAGGGTCAGCACCAGCACGTGATCGTCCTCGGCCAGGCGCAACAGGCGTACTCGCAGCAGCGGCCCCTGGGTCAGGTCGAACGGGCGCTGGATCTCACGAGCCACGCGCTCGCGGACCGCCTCGGTGGAGGTGTCCTGCAGCGATTCCATGACCAGGGTGAACGTCGCGGGCGCGTGGATACGCTGCTGCGCCTCGCCACCTTGCTGATCGAAGGTGGTGCGCAGGCTCTCATGGCGAGCGATCAGGCTCTCGAAGGCCTGACGCAACGCTTCGGGGTTCAGCCGCCCCTTCAGTTGCAAGGCTGCAGGGATGTGATAGGCGGCGCTATCCGGCTCCAGTTGCCAGAGGAACCACTGACGCTGCTGGGCGTACGACAGCACCAGCGGCTGGTTGCGATTCGCCACGGTAATGGCGGGGGCCTGGCTGGCCGCACCCTCGCCTGCGGCCTGGGCGAAGGCCTGCAGGTCGGCGGATTCGAACAGGCTGCGCAGCGGGACTTCCAGGTCCAGGCGCTGGCGGATGCGCGAGGTGACCTGGGTAGCCAGCAACGAGTGGCCGCCGAGCTCGAAGAAGTTGT
>NZ_JBSSEW010000035.1:0-31685 GCF_054062095.1 Pseudomonas sp. TE6288 | reverse complement strand
CCCCTAATGGGGGCGCCCGACCCCCCCCTACCGCTTCAACGGCGTCCCAACTCGACAATTTTCAACCGTTTGGCGCGCCCGTCAGCCGGCTTTGGGGCGCGAAGCGGCCCTGTTTTTTACACTTGTTCACAGCCAGGCGCTGCCATATCTGGCATACACCCTGATCTTGCCTGCCAACCCGATGTTCGCCATGAAACCTCTGCTGTATATCACCCCCCTGCGCGCCTTGCTGTTCGGCCTGACCCTGGCGCTGTTCGAACTGTTGACCTACCTGGCCAGCGACGCGGTCATGCCCGCCATGCCGGTAGTGGTCGGCGATCTCCAGGCCAGCCCCGAATACATTCCCCATGCCCTCAACCTCTACCTGCTGGGTGGCGTGCTGCTGCAGTGGCTGATCGGCCCATTGGCCGACCGCTATGGCCGGCGCCCGCTGTTGCTGGGGGGCTGTGTGTTCTTCGGGCTGGCGTGCCTGGCGGCCTTCTGGGCACAGGATATCGGTGTGTTCAACCTGTTGCGGCTGTTGCAGGGCATCGGCCTGGGCTTCGTGGTCACGGTCAGCTATCCGGCGCTCAACGAGGCGTTCAGCGAGGCCGACGCGGTGCGCATGATGGCGCTGCTGGCCAACATCGCGCTGCTGTCGCCGTTGCTTGGCCCGCTGGTGGGCACCTTGATGCTGCAGTGGCTGGACTGGCGCTGGCTATTCGTGGCCTTCGCCGCCGGCGCGGTGCTGTGTTGGCTGCTGCTCTACCGGCTGATGCCGGAAACCCTGGGCGTGGAGCGCCGCGACGGTTCGCGCCTGCCGTTCACGCCCATCCACCTGCTGCCATTGCTGGCGGGTTACGGTCAGTTGCTGGGCAACCGTCGTTTCGTGGCCGGTAGCGCGGCGCTGGGGCTGGTGGGGTTGCCCCTTATCGGCTGGATCGGCCTGTCACCTGTGCTGCTGATCCATGATGAAGGTCTGAGCACGATGGAATACGCATTGTGGCAACTGCCGGTGTTCGGCGGGCTGATCCTGGGCAACCTGATCATCAACCGCATCGCCGATCGCTACCCGCTGCCGGCGTTGGTGCGTGGCGCCCTGTGGCCTTACCTGGCGGGCCTGGCGCTGATGGTTGCGGCCACCTGGTTCTGGCCGACGGTGACCAGTGTGGTGGCCGGCATGTCGCTGTACGCGCTGGGCCTGGGCGTCGCCAACGCGGTGCTGTACCGCATGACGCTGTTCTCCAGCGAGCAGAGCAAGGGCCTGGTATCGGCGATGCTGGGGATGATCACCATCGCCTTGCTGGGCCTGGGCGGCGCGGTGTTGGCGATGCTGGGTGCCGGGGCCAGTCTGATGCATTTTGCCCTGGCCGCGGGCGTGGCGGGTGCGTTGGCGCTGTGGCCGTTGTGGTTCGTGATCGGCAGGCGCCCTGCGGTGGTTGCAGGCTAGACGCATCGCGGGGCAAGCCCGCTCCCACGCAGCGCTCAAAGAAAGTATGCGTGGGAGCGGGCTTGCCCCGCGATAAGGCCGCTAATGGCCTAGTGTTGTTCAGCTGCCGGGCTCTCCACCGGCGCCGGCTTTCCCCGACCGACTTCCTGGCGCCAGTGCAGCGCGATCAGCACCAGCGTCGGCACGCCCAGCAGGGCGGTGACCAGGAAGAAGTCGTGATAGCCGAACTTCTCCACCATGACCCCGGAATAGCCGCCGATCAGGCGTGGCAGCAACAGCATGATCGAGCTGAGCAGGGCGTACTGGGTGGCCGAGAACTTCAGGTTGGTCAGGCTCGACAGGTAGGCGACGAAGGCCGAGGTGGCGAGCCCCGAACTGAAGTTGTCCAGCGAGATGGTGACCACCAGCATTTCCAGGTTCGGGCCCATGTCGGCCAGCATCAGGAACAGGATGTTGGTGGCCGCCGAGGCCGCGCCGCCGATGAACAGGATCGGCAGGATGCCGAAGCGCACGATCAGCAGGCCGCCGGCGCCAGCGCCGACCAGGGTCATGATCAGGCCGAAGATCTTGCTGACGCTGGCGATCTGGTCCTTGGTGAAGCCCATGTCGATGTAGAACACGTTGGCCATCACGCCCATCACCGTATCCGACATGCGGTAGGTGGCGATCAGCCCGAGCAGCAGCAGGGCCTGCCAGCGATAGCGCACGATGAAGTCATTGACCGGCGTGAGCACCGGCGCCAGGCCGCGACGGCCAAGGGACGACAGGCACGCCCAGGTCAGCAGTACATAGAGGATCAGGCGCAGGAAGGCGCGGTCTTCGAGCAGCAGGTCGAGCAGGGTCGCGTCGCCGAACGCCACGCTGCCCCAGTCGGTGTTGAACATCTGGGTGAAACTGGCCGGTACCGAGACCAGCAGGATGATCAGCACGAACACCGACGCCAGCTGGTGCATCAAGCCATAGCGCGCGGCCGACAGCTGGGTACGCAGGGGGACGGGGGGCTCACGCATCACCAGGGTGGTGAACACCGCCGGCAGCATCAGCACGCCGAAGAGTACGTAGGTGCCGGTCCAGGCTTCGTGCAGGTAGCTGAAACCGGTGGAGCCGAACCACTCGGCGAAGAACAGCGCACCGGCGGTGGCAAGCAGGGCGGCGACCCGGTAGCCGGCCATGTAGCTGGCAGCCAGGGCAGCCTGGCGCTGGTCGTCGGCGATTTCCAGGCGGTAGGCGTCGACGGCGATGTCCTGGGTCGCCGAGGCGAAGGCCACCAGCACCGCCAGGGCGACCAGCCACGACAGGTGTTTCTGCGGGTCGCAGAAGCCCATGCCGACCAGCCCGAGCACCACCAGCAGTTGCGACAACAGCAGCCAGGAACGGCGCCGGCCCATGCCGCCGAGCAGCGGCAGGCGCCACTGGTCGAGCAGTGGCGACCAGACCCATTTGAACGCGTAGGCGAGGCCGATCAGGCTGGCATAGCCGATGGTCTCGCGGGCCACGCCGGCTTCGCGCAGCCAAACCGACAGCGTCGAGAACACCAGCATGTACGGCAGGCCGGCGGCGAATCCGAGCAGCAAAAGCACCAGAGTTGACGGGCTGGCATAGGCAGCGAGCGCAGCGCGCCAGGTTTTACGGGGCATGGGCCAACATCTGCCTCAAGGTTTGCGAAAACAAAGCGCGCACTCTAACCGCTGTGCTCCATCGGACGCCAGCCATGGCGCGCCATATCCACACGATTATTGGCCACATTCACGCCTTCTGCGCGCAGCCGGGCGCGTTGTTCGTCGCCAGACGGCGTGCCCAGGGCCAGGCTCAACCTGCCACCCGCGCCCAGTACCCGGTGCCAGGGCAGGCGGGTGTCCTGGGGTAGCTGCGAAAGTGTGCGTCCTACCCACCGCGCCGCGCGGCCAAGGCCTGCAAGCTCGGCGAGTTGTCCGTAGCTGACGACCTTCCCCGGCGGTACTTGGCCGAGGACGGAATACAGTGCCATTCGTCGGGCTTGTGCATCCTGCGCAGCGGGCGGATCGAGGGCGGACATCAGAAGATCCCTGTGCTGCAGATGAAACCGGACAGAAGGTTCCGGCAAATGCGAGTGGAACTCATCGGCATGGTCTGGGTCTGTCCTTGCTCAGGTTGTCGGTATCTGGATAATGCCCGGCTTTTTCGTCGAATCGAACCCATATTGCGCTTATGTCTTCTAGAACCCTGCTGTGCCTCATCGCTGCGTCCCTTTGTACGCCCGTGCTCGCCGATACCGTGTGGATGAAGAACGGTGACCGCCTGAGCGGCAAGATCAAGGTCTTCGACGGCGGCAAGCTGCTGCTGGAGACCCCCTATGGCGGTTCGATCGCCCTGGACTGGAAACAGGTGCAGACGCTGGAAAGCGATCAGGAACTGCTGGTCAAGCAAGATGCCTACAGCGGCGAGAAAGCCAAGGCATTGAAGGCCGCCGAACCCGGCAAGGTGACCCTGGCCAACGGCGAGGCACCGAAGACCGTCGAGCTGGCCAGCATCGAGCAGATCATGAAGCCGCGTCCGGTGCTCGAGGATTTCCTGTGGAAGGGCAACGTCGATGTGGCGATGGACTACAAGCGCGCCGAGAACAACACCGACGACTATGACGTCAGCTTCAAGACCACTGCCCGCCATGGCCGCTGGCGGCACAACGCCGAGGGCGAATACAACCGCGAGACCAAGGACGACGTCACCACCACCAACAACTGGAGCGCCGAGTACGCGCTGGACCGCTTCATAACCGAGAAGTGGTTCTGGCAGGGGCGCCTGGAATACAAGCGCGACCATATCGAGGATCTGGCCCGCCAGCGTACCGTCGGTACCGGCCCGGGCTACCAGTTCTGGGATGACGAGCTCGGCGCGTTCTCGCTGGGCTCGCTGATCAACCGCACCGACTTCGAGTACCGCGACGGTGGCAAGGACAACTTCTATTCCGCCGCGGTGAAGTGGGACTACAACCGTTACCTGATCGGCAAGAAGGTCGAATTCTTCACCAATGGCGAATTCGGCAAGCCGCTGGGCGGCGTGGCCGACTACTCGCTCGATGCCGAGATGGGCCTGCGCTACAAGGTGACCGAGTGGGCTTCGCTCAACCTCAAGGCGGAAAAGGACCTGATCAAGGGCACCCGCGACAGCGACCTGGACAAGACCCGCTATACCGCCGGTTTCGGCGTTACCTGGTAAAAACAGTCGTTAGCGGTAAGCTACAAGCGGCAAGCAAGAGCCGTGTGTGCACTTCCAACAGGCGGTGCCGCCTTGCTTTTTCTTGTCGCTTGTAGCTTATAGCTTGCAACTGATTTTTTCAGGAGCCTCTCCAGTGAGTACCAACGCCCTTCGCCCCGCCCGGGAACTGCTGCTCAAGGAATACCGCGGCGTCCTCTCCACGCATTCCAAATCGATGCCCGGTTTCCCCTTCGGCTCGGTGGTGCCGTATTGTCTCGACGCCGACGGCCATCCGCTGATCCTCATCAGCCGCATCGCCCAGCACACCCACAACCTGCAGAAAGACCCCAAGTGTTCGCTGCTGGTAGGTGAGCGCGACGCCGAAGATGTCCAGGCAGTCGGACGCCTGACGGTGATGGCCCAGGCGCGCAAACTCACTGACGATGCCGCCATCGAGGCTGCTGCAAGCCGGTACTACCGGTATTTCCCCGAATCTGCGAACTACCACAAGGCCCACGATTTCGACTTCTGGGTGCTTGAGCCGGTACGCCACCGTTACATCGGTGGTTTCGGCGCGATCCACTGGCTCGATCAGGTGACGTTGGCCAATCCGTTTGCGGGCCAGGTCGAAAAAAGCATGATTGAGCATATGAATGACGACCATGCCAATGCCATTGAACACTATGTAAAACTGTCGGGGCTGCCGCGCTCGGCGCACATGGTCGGTATCGACAGCGAGGGCATGCACCTGCGTATTGGTCAGGGCATTTACTGGCTGCCTTTCCCAACTACTTGCAATACGCCGACACAAGTCCGCGAGGCTCTGGTTTTGCTGGCGCGCGCTGAAAAATGGCCGGATGCGACGCAAGTCGAGGGTTGAAAACAGGCGTCGAGGCATCCATCTGATGGTCTTACAGGAAGATTCTCTTCCGTCGAGGAACCCTTGATGCGTGCTTTTCTACTGCTGTTTCTTATTTTTCCTGTGCTGGAGCTGTTCGTCTTCGTCAAGGTCAGCGCCGCCATTGGCTTCTTCCCAGCGTTGCTGCTGATCATCGCCGGTTCCGCCCTGGGTGTGCTGGTGATGCGCGTGGCCGGCCTGGCTACCGCCCTGCGTGCCCGGGAGAGCCTGCAGCGCGGCGAACTGCCAGCCGAGGACATGTTCCAGGGCTTGATGCTCACCGTCGGTGGCGGCCTGTTGCTGCTGCCGGGTTTCATCAGTGACGTGCTGGGCCTGCTGTGCCTGCTGCCGTTCACCCGCCGCCTGGTGGCCGGCCGTCTGCGCCGCCGCGCCGAAGAGCAGGCCCTGCGTCAGCGGGCGTTCCAGGATGATCCGTTCCAGGCCCAGCCCCGCGATGACGGCCACCGTCCGAACGTGATCGAGGGCGAGTACGAGCGTCGCGACAAGTAAGGCGTGTTCATGCGTGGGCTTGCTCCGCGATGGGGGAGTCGCCCTGATCGCAGGGCGAACGCGCTCTCACGATGACTCTTACACCTTATGAAAATTTTTCTGTAGCAAGCCTTGTAATCGAATATCCCGGCCTCATGTATGTGGTCACCGCAAGGTTTCTGGTGGCGACACCAGACATGACACAGGTGGTTCGCCCTTTGCGGGCCACCCCCCGGCAACGCCGGATCGAATCAACCCGCCGGTGCTGACACCGGCCGATGAAAACCACAATTTGGGAGAGATCGACAATGAAGCTTCGTCCTCTGCATGACCGCGTCGTCATCCGTCGCAGCGAAGAAGAATCGAAAACCGCTGGCGGTATCGTCCTGCCGGGTTCGGCCGCTGAAAAACCAAACCGCGGTGAAGTCGTTGCCGTCGGCACCGGTCGCATCCTGGACAACGGCGAAGTACGCGCGCTGGCCGTGAAAGTGGGTGACAAAGTGGTTTTCGGCCCTTACTCGGGCAGCAACACCGTGAAAGTCGATGGCGAAGACCTGCTGGTAATGGCCGAGAACGAAATCCTCGCTGTTATCGAAGGCTGATTTCCCCGACTTCCCGTTACTCCAAAGAATTCCAAGGATTAAACGATCATGGCTGCTAAAGACGTAAAATTCGGCGATTCCGCCCGTAAGAAAATGCTGGTTGGTGTCAACGTTCTGGCTGACGCGGTAAAAGCGACCCTGGGCCCGAAAGGCCGTAACGTGGTCCTGGCCAAGAGCTTCGGCGCGCCGACCATCACCAAGGACGGCGTTTCCGTCGCCAAAGAGATCGAGCTCAAAGACGCTTTCGAGAACATGGGCGCCCAGCTGGTCAAGGAAGTTGCTTCCAAGGCCAACGACGCTGCCGGTGACGGCACCACCACCGCTACCGTACTGGCCCAGGCCATCGTCAACGAAGGCCTGAAAGCCGTTGCTGCCGGCATGAACCCGATGGACCTCAAGCGCGGCATCGACAAGGCCACCGCCGCCGTCGTCGCCGAGCTGAAGAACCTGTCCAAGCCATGCGCCGATTCCAAGGCCATCGCCCAGGTCGGCACCATCTCCGCCAACTCCGACAACTCCATCGGTGAAATCATCGCCGAAGCCATGGAAAAAGTCGGCAAGGAAGGCGTGATCACCGTTGAAGAAGGCTCGGGCCTGGAAAACGAACTGTCCGTCGTCGAAGGCATGCAGTTCGATCGCGGCTACCTGTCGCCGTACTTCGTCAACAAGCCGGACACCATGGTTGCCGAGCTGGAAGGCGCCCTGCTGCTGCTGGTCGACAAGAAGATCTCCAACATCCGTGAGCTGCTGCCAGTTCTGGAAGCCGTTGCCAAGGCCGGCCGTCCGCTGCTGATCGTTGCCGAGGACGTCGAAGGCGAAGCCCTGGCTACCCTGGTCGTCAACAACATGCGCGGCATCGTCAAGGTCGCCGCGGTCAAGGCGCCAGGCTTCGGCGATCGCCGCAAGGCCATGCTGCAGGACATCGCTGTCCTGACCGGCGGCACCGTGATCTCCGAAGAGATCGGCCTGTCCCTGGAAACCGCCACCCTGGAGCACCTGGGTAACGCCAAGCGCGTCATCCTGTCCAAGGAAAACACCACCATCATCGACGGTGCTGGCGAAGAGTCCGACATCCAGGCTCGCGTCACCCAGATCCGTGCCCAGGTTGCCGACACCACTTCGGACTACGACCGTGAGAAGCTGCAAGAGCGCCTGGCCAAACTGGCTGGCGGTGTTGCCGTGATCAAGGTCGGTGCTGGCACCGAAGTCGAGATGAAAGAGAAGAAAGCCCGCGTCGAAGACGCCCTGCACGCCACCCGCGCAGCCGTTGAAGAAGGCGTGGTGCCTGGCGGTGGTGTTGCCCTGGTACGCGCCCTGGCTGCCATCGTTGACCTCAAAGGCGACAACGAAGACCAGAACGTCGGTATTGCCCTGCTGCGTCGCGCTGTCGAAGCGCCGCTGCGCCAGATCACTGCCAACGCCGGCGACGAGCCAAGCGTTGTCGCTGACAAGGTCAAGCAAGGTTCGGGTAACTTCGGTTACAACGCCGCTACCGGTGAGTACGGCGACATGATCGAGATGGGCATCCTGGACCCAGCCAAGGTCACCCGTTCGGCCCTGCAAGCCGCAGCTTCGATCGGTGGTCTGATGATCACCACCGAAGCCATGGTTGCCGACCTGCCGGAAGACAAGCCAGCTGCTGGCATGCCTGACATGGGCGGCATGGGTGGCATGGGCGGCATGATGTAAGCCAGCCTTACCCCCGGTCCCAAGAAGAAGCCCCGCCTAGTGCGGGGCTTTTTCGTTTGCCAGATTTGCCCCGCGATGGTTAATCAGGCAGCGCTGTGTTCGGCCGCTGGTGTTTCGCAGCGGTTTCGGCGATACAGCACCAGGTAGTACGACCCCAGCCCGATCAGCCAGCAGAACACCGCCGTCCATACGTTGTGCGACAGGAAGTGCGCGCCCTGCATCATCCGCCCGATCGACAGCACCGAGCCGGCCACGAAGGCCACTGCCAGCGCGACCCGTGCCATGCGGGGCTTGCGGTCACGCAGCATGAAGAACAGGCCAAACAGGCAGAACCCGGTCGCCGCATGCCCTCCGGGCCAGCACAGCCCAGGCTTGTCGGTAGCCGGGCGGGCTTCGAGCAACTTGCTGTAGGTCTCCTTGCCACCGAACTGCGTCAGGCTCCACGGGCATTGCACCTGGGTCACCTTCTTCAGCGGCGTGACGAAGGCCGTCGACAGCGCCAGCGCCAGTACCAGGCAGCCCAACTCGCGGCGCCAGCCCAGCAGCCGGCTCCAGAAGAAGCTCAGGGCGAACCCGGCCACTGCCAGTAGACCGAACAGGATCACACCCTGCTTGACGCGGTCATGCAGGATATTCTCCAGCACATAGCTGTGGCGGCCGATGAACGCGCCGGCGGCCGGGTCGTAGAACAGGTTGGCCAGGTCCATGTCCAGCGAGGTCCACTCCAGCAGGACCAGGGTCATGACAGTGATGAATGGGATGCCCAAGTACAGCCAAAAATTGATCGGGCGAGGGGGGACGCTAGCCTGCATGGTGACTCCAGAAGGTGTAAGAGACGGGGCATTGTCGTTGGGCCGCTATCCTGTGTTCGTGAATGATCGGTGAAAAAACCGTCAAGTCCGGTGATTTCGCTCCAGGGCATGGCACCATGCGGGCAAATGGCCGTAAGCTGCGCCTGCCGCGCCCGGCGAAGCGCCGCACAGGAGATTTCGATGCGCATTCTTTTGGTTGAAGACAACCGCGATATTCTGGCCAACCTGGCCGACTACCTCGGCATGAAGGGCTACACCGTCGATTGTGCCCAGGATGGCCTGTCCGGCCTGCACCTGGCCGCGACCGAACACTACGACCTGATCGTGCTCGACATCATGTTGCCGGGCATCGACGGCTATACGCTGTGCAAGCGCCTGCGCGAGGATGCCCGCCGCGACACCCCGGTGATCATGCTTACCGCCCGCGACCAGCTGGACGACCGCCTGCAGGGCTTCCGCTCAGGGGCCGACGACTACTTGCTCAAGCCGTTCGCGTTGTCGGAGCTGGCCGCGCGCATCGAGGCGGTGCTGCGGCGTGCCCAGGGGGGCGGCCGGCGCACCTTGCAGGTCGCCGACCTGAGCTACGACCTCGACACTCTGGAGGTGACCCGCCAGGGCCGCCTGCTCAAGCTCAACCCCGTCGGCCTGAAGCTGCTCGCCGTGCTGATGCAGAAGAGCCCCCACGTCCTGCGTCGCGAGGTGCTGGAAGAGGCGCTGTGGGGCGACGACTGCCCGGACAGCGACAGCCTGCGCAGCCATGTCCACCAATTGCGCCAGGTCATCGACAAACCCTTCGAAAGACCGCTATTGCATACCGTCCATGGCGTCGGCTATCGCCTCGCCGAGGGCCGCGATGGAGTTTAAGCAGAGCCTTGCCCAGCGCATCATCATCGCCTTTGCGCTGATGAGCGCGCTGGTGGCCGGGGCATTTGCCTTTGGCATTGTCGCCACGGTGCATTTGGTCGAAGAGCGGTTGATCTCTTCGGTGCTCGGTGGCGACCTGCAGCGCCTGTTGCGCATGGACAGTGTCAGCGACTGGAGCCACCGGCCGCGCCCCGACCAGTTGTTCTACTTCAGTGGCGGGCGAGACGATTTCGAGCTGCCCAAGGACCTGCGCCACCTGGACGCCGGCTTCCACGAAGTGTTTCGCGACCAGCTCTCGTACCACGCCATGGTCGAGATCGTCGATGGCCGACGTTATGTGCTGTTGCAGGACCAGAGCGATTTCGAGGAGCGCGAGCGGGTGCTGTTCGCCGTTGTCGTGGTCGGCTTCGTGCTCAGCCTGGCCCTGGCGGTGATTCTCGGCTGGTTGCTGGCCCGGCGGGTGATGGCGCCGGTGATCCGGCTGGCGCGCCAGGTCCGTCACCGTGATCAGCTGTTGGGATTGGCACCGCCATTGGCACCGGATTATGCCGCGGATGAGGTCGGCCAGTTGGCCGTCGCCTTCGACGATACCTTGGGGCGCCTGCGTGATGCCTTGACCCGTGAGCGCTTGTTCACCAGCGATGTCAGCCACGAGCTGCGTACGCCGCTGATGGTCCTGGCCACCTCGTGCGAGCTGCTGATGGAAAACCCCAACCTCGAGAGCCGCGCGCGCAGCCAGGTCGAACGTATCGCCCGGGCGACCGAGGAGATGCGCGAGTTGGTGAAAACCTTCCTGATGCTTGCCCGGGCCCAGCGCGATGAAGGTGCAGTCGCTTCGCGGGCGACCCTGCGCGAGGTGGGTGACGACTTGATCGGGGTATGGCGCGATACCGTCGAGCAGAAAGGCCTGGCGCTTTACTACGATGGCCAGGTCAGTGCCAGCCCGGTGCTGTACAACGCCACCTTCCTGCAGTCGGTGATGGGCAACCTGCTGCGCAATGCCGCCCACTACACCGACAGTGGATACATCCGCCTCAGCCTGGAAGCCAATGGCTTCAGTGTGGAAGACAGTGGCGTGGGGATTCCGGAAGAACAGCGCGAGGCGATGTTCCGGCCGTTCGTGCGCGGTGACGAGCGTCGGGGCGAGGGGTTGGGGTTGGGCCTGTCGCTGGTCCAGCGCATCTGCGACGACCAGGGCTGGCGCGTGACCCTGACGGCGACGCTGCCCCACGGCTGTCGTTTCGAGGTCGATCTGAGCCAGGGCACCCCGATGGCGCATGGCGAAGGGTGTGGCGGGGTATTGGATCCGGATTAACGTCCGGTAACACCTGCGGAGCTTTCCTACAGATTTTTCACATCGGCATGACCTGACGCCAACGCCCAACTGCCTAAGGTGGGCGCACTGGAGTCAGGAGATGCTCAATGCGTAGCCCCATCAAACTCGAATTCTCGGACAAGTACGATCGGGATCATGCCCGCCAGTACTTTCTCAAGCACCAGGATGGCCTGGCTCGACGCCTTTCCCACCAGCGCGACGAGCAGCTGGCCCGGCGCGCCCTGGCGTTGGCCGGAGAGCCCGGGCTGGTGCTCGACCTGCCTTGTGGCGCCGGGCGTTTCTGGCCGCTGCTGGCGGAAAAGGCCAACCGGGTGATCATCGGTGCAGACAACTCCGCCGCGATGATCGAGACAGCCTGTGCGGCACAACCGCCAGAAGTCGTCGCACGGGTACGGCCCTTGCAGACTTCCGCCTTTGCTATTGACCTGCCGGACAACTCGGTGGACAGCATTTTCTGCATGCGCTTGTTCCATCACATTGGCGACCCTGCGCATCGAAAGACAATTCTCTCGGAATTTCAAAGGGTTAGCCGCGACAGCGTGATCCTGTCGCTGTGGGTGGATGGCAATTTCAAGGCCTGGCGCCGGCGCAAGCTCGAAACGCGACGCAGTGCCAAGGCCACGCAGGACAGCTACCAGAACCGATTTGTGTTACCTGCGGCTACAGTGGAAGAAGAGTTTTCCTCAGCAGGCTTCAGAATTCAGGAACGTCTCGACTTTCTGCCGTTCTATGCCATGTGGCGAGTGTACGTATTGCGCAAGGGGTAAAGAGTCATGGCGGTAGCCCAGCATCATTCCAGGCAGTTCGATTATTACTGGCAGCAGCAAGGGGAATGGGTCGAGGAACCCAACCAGCGGCGTGGCGGCGAAAGCGGCGTGCAGCGGCTGAGCGATGACCATGGCCATATGCTGTATGCCAAGCGCCAGGTCGGGCATATCTACCGCAGCCTCCTGCATCCTTTCGGGCGCCCCACGGTGTTGCGCGAACTCGACGCATTGCACAGCTTCGAGCAGTTGGGCGTGCGGGTGCCGCGTATCGTCTATGCCGGTGCCGAGCGTGACGCCGATCACCAGTGGCGTGCGTTGCTGGTCAGCGAGGCACTTGATGGCTTTGTCGATCTCGATGCCTGGCATGCCTCGGGAGCTCGCGAGCATTATCCGCAGGCGGTGCACGAGCGCATGCTCAAGGATCTGGCCGACAACCTGGCGCGCATGCACCTGGGGCATTGGCAGCATGGCTGCCTGTACGGCAAGCATGTGTTCGTCAAGGTACTTGGCGAGGGGGAGCAGGCGCGGGTGGAGGTCGCGTTGCTGGATCTGGAGAAATGTCGGCGACGGATCAGTTGCCAGCGAGCGGCGTACAACGACCTGCGTCAATTGCGCCGCCACTCGTCGTTCAATGAGGCGGAGTGGCAGACCTTGCTCTACTTTTACCAAATGGCGTTTGGCAGCGCTGTCAAAGGTTTAGAGCAATGAAACTAGAAATAGCTCGAGCTTTGTTCCTGGTTGCGGCGTTGGCGGTGACCACCGCTGCGGCGGCAGCCTGGGAGCAGCCGCGGCCCACGGTGTTCAGCAAGGCCGGGGAGGGTGGGCAGTGCCCATTGCCTCGTGTGGTGAAGGCTGACCAGGCGCAGGCTCAGCCGGATCATGATCTTTTACTGTTTCTGTTCGGGATGAGCCAGGGCCTGCGGCCGGTGGGTTGAGGCAGGTGGTCTTGACGTACGCCAGGGGATCTCCATGAGCCTCTGGCGTTTTGCCGTTTAATTCGCGGTGCTCGCCTGATAGCTGTCGATCACTTCCTGCGCCGCGCGAAACGCATCGATCGCCGCCGGCACCCCGGCATACACCGCGCAATGCAGCAGCGCCTCGCGAATCTCCTCGACCGTGCAGCCATTGTTCAACGCCCCACGCACGTGGCCCTTGAGTTCCTGCGGGCACTTGAGCGCGGTCAGGGTGGCCAATGTGATCAGGCTGCGGGTCTTCAGCGGCAACCCGTCGCGAGCCCAGACGCTGCCCCATGCATGTTCGTTGACGAAGTCCTGCAGCGGTTGGGTGAACGCCGTTGCGTTGCCCAGGGCGCGATCGACGAAGGCATCGCCCATTACCTGGCGACGGATGCTTTCACCGGTGTTTTTCTTGTCAGCCATGTTGTTTTCCTTAGTGTTGGCGGCGCCAGGCGCGGACCGTGGTGTACAGCAGTACGACCCCGAGCACTGGCATTACATAGAACAGCATCAGCTGTTCGAGGCGTCCGGCCAAAGGCAGGCCGGTGGTGAAGGTCACCACGTGCAGGCCGTAGGCCAGGTAAAGACACAGGAACACCAGGCCTTCGGCGCGGGTAACCCGGTAGCCGGAATAGAACACCGGCAGGCACAGCGCGGCGACGCCGAGCATCACCGGCAGGTCGAAGTCCAGTGCATTGGGTGAAATCGACAAGGGGGCGGGGGTGGTCACTGCCGTCAGCCCCAGCACCGCCAGCAGGTTGAACAGGTTGCTGCCGATCACCGTACCCACGGCGATTTCCCGTTCGCCGCGCAGGGCCGCGATCAGCGCGGCAGCCAGTTCCGGCAGCGAGGTGCACACCGCGACCACGGTCAGACCGATGATGCGTTCGGACAGGCCCAGGTCGGTCGCTACCTCGACGGCTGCCTCCAGTACCAGGTGGCCCGCCAGGCTCAGCAGCCCCAGGCCCATGAGGATCTGCAGCAGCGCCCCGCTCCAGAAGCGCAGCGGGCTTGCGTGCTCGGTGCGTGGCGCCGGGTACGTGCGGGCATAGTGCCGCGACTGATGCCAGAGCATGGCCAGGTAACCGCCCAGGCCGAGCAGCAGCAGGCCGCCTTCCAGCCGCCCCAGTTCGCCGTTGAGCGCAAGCAGGTAGACCAGGGCGCTGGCGAGGATCATCAGCGGGATATCCAGGCGCACCAGCTGGCGTGACACACGCAGCGGAATGATCAGTGCGGCAAGGCCCAGGATCACCAGCACGTTGAAGATATTGCTGCCTACGACGCTGCCCACCGCGACATCCGGCGCGCCCTGGTAGGCGGCTTGCAGGCTCACGGTCAGCTGTGGCGCGGTGCTGCCGAAGGCGACCAGGCTCAGGCCGATGATCAGCGGGCGCACGTGCAGGCGGCCGGCCAGGCGCAGGGCGGCGCGTACCAGCAGCTCGGCACCGAAGATCATCAGCAGCAAGCCCAGGCCCAGTTGCAGCAGGCTGAAGGCGGGGAGGGTGGCCAGGTCGAAAATGGCGAGGGCTCCAGTCAGGTCAATCGCTCAGACCTTGTACCCGGACTCGCGCGGTTCCGCTACGGAGCATGCCGATTTTTTCTGCGGCGGCGCGTGACAGGTCGATCAGCCGGCCGCGGGTGTGCGGGCCACGGTCGTTGATGCGTACCACCACGCTGCGCTGGTTGGCCAGGTTGGTGACCAGCACACGGCTGCCAAAGGGCAGGCTGCGGTGGGCGGCGGTGAGGCCATGCTGGTTGAAGGGCTCGCCGCTGGCAGTGCGTTTGCCATGGTGGCGTGAGCCGTAATAGGAGGCGGTACCGCTCTGGTCGTAGCCGCGAGGGTCGATGTCATGGCTGGCGCAGCCGGCCAGCAGGGAAAAGAGGGCGAGGGTGGTGAGGGAACGCTTGAGCAATTCGGAAGCTCCGCTGTCACTTCGAATCATCGCGGGGCAAGCCCGCTCCCACGATCTGGGAGCGGGCTTGCCCCGCGATCAGGATCACCCTTCGAGCTTGGCCTTGAGCAATTGGTTCACTTGCCCCGGGTTGGCCTTGCCCTTCGACGCCTTCATCGCCTGGCCGACGAAGAAGCCGAACATCTTGCCGCGCTTGGCTTCATCGGCGGCGCGGTACTGTTCGACCTGTTCGGCGTTGGCGGCGAGCATCTCGTCGAGCATCTTGTCGATCGCGCCGGTGTCGGTGACCTGCTTGAGACCCTTGCTTTCGATGATGCTGTCGGCATCGCCCTCGCCGGCGGCCATGGCCTCGAACACGGTCTTGGCGATCTTGCCGCTGATGGTGTTGTCACGGATGCGCAGCAGCATGCCGCCGAGGTGTTCGGCACTGACCGGCGACTGGTCGATCTCGACGCCGAGCTTGTTCAGCAGGCTGCCCAGTTCCACCATGACCCAGTTGGCGGCCAGCTTGGCGTCGCCGCCGATCTTCACCACCTGTTCGAAGTAGTCGGCCTGCTCGCGGCTGGAAGCCAGCACGTTGGCGTCATAGGCCGACAGGCCGTACTGGCTCTGGAAGCGCTCGACCTTCTGTGGCGGCAGCTCCGGCAGGGCGGCGCGCACGGTGTCGAGGAAGCCTGGCTCGATGACCACCGGCAGCAGGTCCGGGTCGGGGAAGTAACGGTAGTCGTTGGCTTCCTCCTTGCTGCGCATGGAGCGGGTCTCGTCCTTGTTCGGGTCGTACAGGCGGGTTTCCTGCACCACCTTGCCGCCGTCCTCGATCAGGTCGATCTGGCGCTGGATCTCGCTGTTGATCGCACGTTCGATGAAGCGGAACGAGTTGACGTTCTTGATCTCGCAGCGGGTGCCGAACTCGGTCTGGCCCTTCGGGCGGATCGACACGTTGCAGTCGCAGCGCAGCGAACCTTCGGCCATGTTGCCGTCGCAGATGCCCAGGTAGCGCACCAGGGCGTGGATGGCCTTGACGTAGGCCACGGCTTCCTTGGCGCTGCGCATGTCCGGCTCGGAGACGATCTCCAGCAGCGGGGTGCCGGCGCGGTTCAGGTCGATGCCGGTGGCGCCGTTGAAGTCTTCGTGCAGGCTCTTGCCGGCATCTTCTTCAAGGTGCGCGCGGGTCACGCCGATGCGCTTGATGGTGCCGTCTTCCAGGGCGATGTCCAGGTGGCCCTTGCCGACGATCGGCAGGTCCATCTGGCTGATCTGGTAGCCCTTGGGCAGGTCGGGGTAGAAGTAGTTCTTGCGCGCGAACACGTTACGCGGCCCGATCTCGGCATCGATCGCCAGGCCGAACATGCACGCCATGCGCACGGCCTCCTGGTTGAGCACCGGCAGCACGCCGGGCATCCCCAGGTCGACCAGGCTGGCCTGGGTGTTCGGCTCGGAGCCGAAGGTGGTGGCGCTGCCGGAGAAGATCTTCGACTGGGTGGCGAGCTGGGTATGAATCTCCAGCCCGATCACAACTTCCCATTGCATGTGTGAACTCCTCAGAAGCCGTTGGGGGCGCGGGTGTGCCAGTCGGTGACTTGCTGGTAACGGTGCGCGATGTTGAGCAGGCGGCCTTCCTGGAAATACGGGGCCAGCAGTTGCACGCCCACCGGCAGGCCATCGACGAAGCCGGCCGGCATCGACAGGCCCGGCAGGCCGGCCAGGTTGGCGGTGATGGTGTAGACGTCTTCCAGGTAGGCAGCGACCGGATCGCTGCTCTTGGCGCCAAGTTTCCAGGCCGGGTTCGGCGTGGTCGGGCCAAGAATCACGTCGACGTCGGCGAACGCGGCCATGAAGTCGTTCTTGATCAGGCGGCGGATCTGCTGCGCCTTGACGTAGTAGGCATCGTAGTAGCCTGCCGACAGGGCGTAGGTGCCGACCATGATGCGCCGCTGCACTTCCGCGCCGAAGCCTTCGCCACGGGAGCGCTTGTACAGGTCGGTCAGGTCTTTCGGATCTTCACAGCGATAACCGAAGCGCACGCCATCGAAGCGCGACAGGTTGGATGAGGCCTCCGCCGGGGCGATCACGTAGTACGCCGGGATGGCGTGCTGCATGTTCGGCAGGCTGATTTCCTTGACCACCGCGCCGAGCTTCTCCAGCTCCTTGACGCTGGCCTGGACCAGGTCGGCGATGCGCGGGTCGAGGCCGGCACCGAAGTATTCCTTGGGCAGGCCGATGCGCAGGCCCTGCAGCGAGGCGTTCAGGTTGGCGCTGAAGTCCGGCACCGGCTCGTCGACCGAGGTCGAGTCCTTGGCGTCGAAACCGGCCATGCCTTGCAGCAGCAGGGCGCAGTCTTCGGCGGTGCGGGCCAGCGGGCCGCCCTGGTCGAGGCTCGAGGCGTAGGCGATCATGCCCCAGCGCGATACGCGGCCATAGGTCGGTTTGAGGCCGGTGAGGTTGGTCAGCGCGGCGGGCTGGCGGATCGAACCGCCGGTGTCGGTGCCGGTGGTGGCCGGCAGCAGGCGCGCGGCCACCGCGGCGGCCGAGCCGCCGGACGAACCACCGGGCACGTGCTCGAGGTTCCATGGGTTCTTCACCGCGCCGTAGTGGCTGGACTCGTTTGCCGAGCCCATGGCGAATTCGTCCATGTTGGTCTTGCCCAGGGTGACCATGCCGGCTTCGGCCAGCTTGGCGACCACGGTGGCGTCGTATGGCGCGGTGAAGTTGTCGAGCATCTTCGAGCCGCAGCTGGTGCGCACGCCGTTGGTGCAGAACAGGTCCTTGTGGGCGATCGGCGCACCCAGCAGCGCGCCGGTCTCACCAGAGGCACGGCGGGCGTCGGCGGCGCGCGCCTGCTCCAGGGCCTGTGCTTCGGTGACGGTGATGAAGCTGTTGAGCTGCGGGTCGAGCTGCTTGATGCGCGACAGCAGGGCGCCGGTCAGCTCTTCCGAGGAGAACGACTTGTCGGCGAGGCCGCGGGCGATTTCGGCCAGAGTGAGTTGATGCATGGCAGGCGCTATCCCTTAATCGATGACTTTCGGAACCAGGTACAGACCGTTCTCGGTCGACGGGGCGACGGCCTGGTAGCGGTCGCGCTGGTTGCTTTCGGTGACCTGGTCGGGGCGCAGGCGCTGGGTGGCTTCCAGCGGGTGGGCGAGGGGCTCGATGCCAGAGGTGTCGACGGCTTGCATCTGGTCGACCAGCCCGAGAATACTGTTCAAGGCATCGGTGGTGCGTGGCAATTCGCCTTCATTCAGGCCCAGGCGGGCCAGATGGGCGATCTTTTCCACGTCGGAGCGTTGAAGCGCCATGGGGATCTCCAGGGAAACGAAAAACGGAATGGGTCCGCAGATGAGGAACATGCCGGCATTCTGGCGGTCAAAGGGCCGCGAACATCGGCAGGCATGCTCGGAAAAACAACCAATTTAACATATTGGCTCCTTGCCCAAAATCCCTGCCATTGTTAGAGTTTGCCGCACTTTTTTACCCACGCTTTCCCCAGGGTCACTTTCCCATGTTCAAGAAACTGCGTGGCATGTTTTCCAGCGATCTGTCCATCGACCTGGGTACTGCCAACACCCTTATCTACGTGCGTGAGCGCGGTATCGTCCTGAATGAGCCCTCGGTTGTTGCCATCCGTACCCACGGCAACCAGAAAAGCGTCGTCGCAGTCGGTACCGAAGCCAAGCGCATGCTGGGCCGCACCCCCGGCAACATTGCTGCCATTCGTCCGATGAAGGACGGCGTGATCGCCGACTTCAGCGTTTGCGAAAAAATGCTGCAGTACTTCATCAACAAGGTGCATGAGAACAGCTTCCTGCAGCCCAGCCCTCGCGTGCTGATCTGCGTGCCGTGCAAGTCGACCCAGGTCGAGCGCCGCGCCATCCGTGAATCGGCCCTCGGTGCCGGTGCCCGTGAAGTATTCCTGATCGAAGAGCCCATGGCTGCCGCCATCGGTGCCGGCCTGCCGGTCGAAGAGGCCCGCGGCTCGATGGTCGTCGATATCGGTGGCGGTACCACCGAGATCGCCCTGATCTCGCTCAACGGCGTGGTCTACGCCGAATCCGTGCGCGTCGGCGGCGACCGCTTCGACGAAGCCATCGTCACCTACGTGCGCCGCAACTACGGCAGCCTGATCGGCGAATCCACCGCCGAGCGCATCAAGCAGGAAATCGGTACCGCCTACCCGGGCGGCGAAGTACGCGAAGTCGACGTCCGTGGCCGCAACCTGGCCGAAGGCGTGCCGCGTGCCTTCACCCTGAATTCCAACGAAGTGCTCGAGGCGCTGCAGGAATCGCTGGCAACCATCGTCCAGGCGGTCAAGAGCGCCCTGGAGCAGTCGCCGCCGGAGCTGGCCTCGGACATCGCCGAGCGCGGCCTGGTGCTGACTGGTGGTGGCGCGCTGCTGCGCGACCTGGACAAGCTGCTGGCCCAGGAAACCGGCCTGCCGGTGATCGTCGCCGAAGACCCGCTGACCTGCGTCGCCCGCGGCGGTGGCCGTGCCCTGGAGATGATGGACAAGCACGCCATGGACCTGCTCTCCAGCGAGTGATCGCTGGTGCAGTAGTGTATGCCCAGGTTTACAGGTGACACGCACAGTGCTACCTGTAAGCGCTGTGCTGGCGCCCGCCCGGGCGCCTTTTCCGTCAACCCGCAAGCAGGCCGGTGCATTGCCCCATGTCCAATGACCTCCTGAGTCGTCCACGAGGAACGGCCCATTAAACCGCTTTTCTCCAAGGGCCCCTCGCTGGGCGTTCGCCTGCTCGTGCTGGTCGTGCTGTCGGTCGCGCTGATGGTGGTCGACTCGCGTTTCGACCTGCTCAAGCCGGTGCGCAGCCAGATGGGCTTGGTGCTGATGGAATCCTACTGGATCACCGACCTGCCGCAGCGCACGTGGCAGGGAGTGGCAGGCCAGTTCGGCAGCCGCACCGAGCTGATCGCCGAGAACGAGAAACTCAAGACCGAGGCCCTGCTGCTGCAGGGGCGCCTGCAGAAGCTGGCCGCCCTGACCGAGCAGAACGTGCGCCTGCGCGAGTTGCTAAATTCCTCGGCGCTGGTCAATGAGAAGGTCGAGGTCGCCGAGCTGATCGGGGTCGATCCCAATCCGTTCACGCACCGTATCCTGATCAACAAGGGCGAGCGCGATGGCGTGTTTCTCGGCCAGCCCGTGCTCGATGCCCGCGGCCTGATGGGCCAGGTGGTCGAGCTGATGCCTTACACCGCGCGGGTACTGCTGCTCACCGACACCACCCACAGCATTCCGGTGCAGGTCAACCGCAACGGTCTGCGCGCCATTGCCAGCGGCACGGGCAACCCGGAGCGCCTGGAGCTGCGCCACGTGGCCGACACCGCCGACATCAAGGAAGGCGACCTGCTGGTCAGTTCGGGCATGGGCCAGCGCTTCCCGGCGGGCTACCCGGTAGCCACGGTCAACGAAGTGATCCATGACTCCGGCCAGCCGTTCGCCATCGTCCGTGCCATCCCAACTGCCGCGCTCAACCGCAGCCGCTACATGCTGCTGGTGTTCAGTGACCGGCGCACGCCCGAGGAACGCGCCACCGAGGCGGCGATCGCCCAGGAAGAGGCCGACCGTCAAGGCGCTGGCCACGGCCAGGCACCGGCCACGCCGGCTGCATCTGCGGCGGGTAGCGCGGTTCAGCCTGTGCCCGGCGCGGCCCCAGCGACTGCGGCGCCTGCGGCAAGCCCGGCAGCGGTGCCCCCGGCGCCTGCGAACACCCAACCCCGGAGACAATAATGGCCAGCACCCGTAGCAGAAACGGCTGGGCCATCTGGCTGAGCTTCGCCATCGGCCTGTTGCTCAGCGTCTCGCCCATGCCGCAGTTCATGGAAGTGTTCCGGCCCATGTGGCTGGCCCTGCTGCTGGCCTTCTGGACCCTTGCGGTGCCGGGCAAGGTCGGCATGACCACCGCGTTCCTGCTTGGCCTGGCCGAGGATGTGCTGTACGGCACCCTGCTTGGCCAGAACGCCCTGATCCTTACCCTCATCACCTTCCTGGTGCTTTCGTTGCAGCAGCGCCTGCGCATGTTCCCCATGTGGCAGCAGAGCCTGGTGATCCTGGTGATCTTCGGTATCGCCCAACTGATCCAGCTGTGGCTCAGCGCGTTGACCGGCAATCGCCTGCCAACCCTGGCCCTGGTCTGGTCCGCGGTGATCAGCGCCTTGCTCTGGCCGTGGGTCAGCTTTGCCCTGCGCGGCCTGCGCCGTCGCCTGCATATTCACTGACGCGCCGCCACTGACAGGGAGATGTCCACATGACCCAGCTGTACTTGGCCTCCGGCTCGCCACGCCGCCGTGAACTGCTGAACCAGATAGGTGTGCCGTTCACAGTCGTCAGCGCACCCATCGATGAAACCCCGTTGCCGGGCGAAGTGCCGGCGGCCTACGTCGAGCGCCTGGCCCAGGCCAAGGCCGTTGCGGGCTTCGCCCACACGGATGGGGCAGGGGTGGTGCTGGGCGCCGACACCACCGTGGTGCTCGATGGCCAGATCCTTGGCAAGCCGGAGAATCGCGAGCAGGCGTTGGCCATGCTCGGCGACCTGTCCAAGCGCGAACACCAGGTGCTCACCGCCGTGGCGCTGACCGATGGCCAGCGCAGTATCAGCCGCTGCGTCAGCACCACCGTGCGGTTTCGTACCATCTCCTTCGAGGAGGCGCTGCGCTACTGGGACAGCGGCGAACCTGTCGACAAGGCCGGCGGCTATGCCATCCAGGGCCTGGGCGCAGTGTTCGTCAGCGGCATCGAGGGCAGCTACTCGGCCGTGGTCGGGTTGCCCCTGAGTGAAACCGCCGAACTGCTCGAGCAATTCGGCGTGCCATGTTGGCAACTGCAAGAGGGTTTCGCACAGCGCTAGCCAGCCACGCCGCAGCAATCCATCATTACCCCAGACCACTGACGAGAGCGCGCCATGAGTGAAGAGATCCTGATCAACATCACCCCGATGGAATCACGCGTGGCGGTGGTGGAGAACGGAGTCCTGCAGGAGGTGCATGTAGAGCGCACCCAGCGCCGTGGCATCGTCGGCAACATCTACAAAGGCAAGGTAGTGCGGGTATTGCCGGGCATGCAGGCGGCTTTCGTCGATATCGGCCTGGAGCGGGCAGCGTTCATCCATGCCTCGGAGATTTCCCAGCGCGAAGGCTCGGCCGTGGAGACCATCACCGCACTGGTCCACGAAGGCCAGGCGCTGGTGGTGCAAGTCACCAAGGATCCCATCGGTAGCAAAGGCGCACGCTTGACCACCCAGCTGTCGATTCCGTCGCGCTACCTGGTGTACATGCCGCGCAGCAGTCATGTCGGCATCTCGCTCAAGATCGAGGAAGAAGCCGAGCGCGATCGCCTCAAACAGGTGGTCACCGACTGCATGGCCCAGGAAGACATGAAGGATGCCGGGGGCTTCATCCTGCGCACCGCCGCAGAGGGCGCCCGCGCGGAAGATATCCTCCAGGACATCCGCTACCTGCGCCGCCTGTGGGAGCAGATTGGCTCGCAGATCAAGACCTGCGGAGCGCCCGTGGTCATCTACGAAGACCTTGGCCTGGCGCTGCGGACCTTGCGCGATCTGGTCAACCCCAAGATCGAAAAGATCCGCATCGACTCGCGGGAGACCTTCCAGAAAACCACTCAGTTCGTGGCCGAATTGATGCCGGAGATCGCCGATCGCCTGGAGCACTATCCCGGCGAGCGGCCGATCTTCGACCTGTATGGGGTGGAGGACGAAATCCAGCGGGCCCTGGAACGCAAGGTGCCGCTCAAGTCCGGCGGCTACCTGGTGGTCGACCCGGCCGAGGCGATGACCACCATCGACGTCAACACCGGTGCGTTCGTCGGCCATCGCAACCTTGAAGAGACCATCTTCAAGACCAACCTCGAGGCGGCCACCGCGATTGCCCGGCAACTGCGCCTGCGCAACATCGGCGGGATCATCATCATCGACTTCATCGACATGGAGGACGAGGAGCACCAGCGCCAGGTCCTGCGTACCCTGGAGAAGCAACTCGAGCGTGATCACGCCAAGACCAACATCATCGGCATCACCGAGCTGGGCCTGGTGCAGATGACCCGCAAGCGCACCCGCGAAAGTCTCGAGCAGGTGTTGTGCGAGCCCTGTGCGGCGTGCCAGGGGCGTGGCAAGCTGAAGACCCCGGAGACGATCTGTTACGAAATTTTCCGCGAGATCCTTCGTGAAGCCCGTGCCTACCAGGCCGAGGGCTATCGTGTGCTGGCCAACCAGAAGGTGGTGGATCGGTTGCTCGATGAAGAATCGGGTAACGTTGCCGAACTTGAAGCGTTCATCGGGCGAACCATCCGTTTCCAGGTGGAGTCCATGTATTCCCAGGAACAATACGATGTGGTGCTGCTCTGACCCCTTCTAACAGCGGTTGCCCCATGGACGGGCTGGCAAAGCGCTTTACACCGGCCATAGTTAAGGGACGACTTGGAGGGCCTCGGCCATGGAACGTCTGACCCGCGTTCTGAGCGCCTTGACCCGCTGGGGGCTGGTTATCTGCGCCCTGCTGGCGGTGCTGGTGGCGCTGTATGTCAGCCTCGGTCGGCAACTGGTTCCCCTGGTCGCCGAATACCGTGCAGACGCCGAACTCAAGGCCGAACAGGCCTTGGGCATGCCCGTGCACGTCGGTGCGCTCGAAGGGCGCTGGAGTGGCTTGGCGCCTGTACTGCGTGTACGTGACCTGCAACTGGGCGAAGGCGCTGCGGCGCTGCGCCTGGACGACGTCAAGCTGGTGCCTGACCTGTGGGCCAGTCTCAAGGCGCGTGAAGTGCGCCTGGCGCGTATCCAGCTCAGTGGGCTGCAACTGATCCTGCGCGAGACCGAGCAGGGCGACTGGACCCTGGAAGGTCTGCCGCACAAGGATGATGCGCCGCTCGATCCGGCCGATGCGCTCAAGCGTCTACGCCAGCTTGGCCGAATCGATGTCTTCGACAGCCAGGTCACCTTGCAGCCCTGGCAACGAGACCCCCTGACCCTCACCTACGTCAGCCTCGGCGTGCAGGCAGGCGCTTCGCGCCAGAGCGTCGACCTGCGCGCCACGCTGCCCGACGGCCAGCCGCTGGCCTTGAGCCTGAACAGCCGCGCCACGGCCAAGGCCTGGCGCGACGGGCGCGTGCAGGCTTACCTGAGCCTGCCGCAAAGCGACTGGGCACGCTGGCTGCCGCCGCAGTTGCTGGGCCAATGGCAGGCCGGCGCGCTGCGCGCCGGTGGTGAGCTGTGGATCGACTGGCGGCAAGGGCAGTTGCAGCAGGCGATGGTTCGCCTCAATGCCCCGCAGCTCAAGGGCGCCTACACCGGGCGCAAGGCCATCACCGTGGACAATCTGGCCCTGTCGGCCTGGTTCCAGCGTCGGGACCAGGGCTTCGACGTCGTCGTCGACTCGCTGGCCATGAGCCTTGGCAAGAACCGTTGGGAGTCGCACCTGCAACTGGCACAGCGTCCGGGCCAGAACCCGGCCGAGGAAAGCTGGCAGGTGCAGGCGGACCGCCTCGACCTGACCCCGCTGACGCCCTTGATCGACGCCCTGGCGCCATTGCCGGACAAGCTGATGACCGTGGTCGATGCGCTCAAGGTCAGCGGCGCCCTGCGCAACGTGCGCCTGGACATCCGACCCAAGGCCGAGGGCGACCAACGGCTGCAGTTTGCCGCCAATCTGGAGAAGGTCGGTTTCGATGCCTATCACGGCGCGCCGGCGGCGGGCAATGTCTCCGGGGCGATCAGCGGTGACCTTGGGCATGGCGAGCTGCGCCTGGATACCCAGGCGTTCATGCTGCACCTGTACCCAATCTTCGGCAAACCCTGGCATTACCCGAAAGCCAATGCGCGCTTGACCTGGACCCTGGACAAGGAGGCTTTCACCCTGGTTGCCCCCTACATCAAGGTAGTGGGCGACGAGGGCAAGATCGCGGCGGACTTCCTTATTCGCATCCACCTGCAGCCGGGCCACGAAGACTACATGGACCTGCGCGTCGGCCTTACCGAAGGCGACGGGCGCTACACCGCCAAGTACCTGCCCGAGGTGCTCAGCCCCGCCCTGGACGAATGGCTGCGCAGCGCCATCGTCAAGGGCAATGTCGACGAGGGCTATTTCCAGTACCAGGGGTCGCTGCATCACAATGCGCCGCCCCATGCCCGCGATATCAGCCTGTTCTTCAAGGTGCATGACGCCGCGCTGGACTTCCAGCCAGGCTGGCCACAGGTGCAGCAGGTCGACGGCAATGTGTATATCGAAGACACCGGTGTGCGCATCCAGGCCCATCATGGTCTGCTGCTGGACACCAAGGTCAGTGATGTCAGCGTCGATATTCCCCATGTCGAAGGCGACCAGCACAGCCACCTGATCCTCGACGGTAATTTCGACGGCAGCCTCGGCGATGGCTTGAAGATCCTCAAGGAAGCGCCCATCGGCACTGGGGAGATCTTCGCCGGTTGGGAAGGCGAGGGGCCGCTCAAGGGCAAGATCAAGCTCGACGTACCCCTGGCCCATGGGCAGCGGCCCAAGGTGCTGGTGAACTTCGCGACAGCCGACGCTACTTTGAAAGTGGCGCCCCCGGCCCTGGAATTGAGCCAGCTGAAGGGCGACTTCACCTTCGACCTCGACAAGGGCCTGAGCGGCAAGGACATCAGCCTGCACGCCTTTGGCAAGGCGGTCAGCGCGCAAATCACCGCAGAAGGGCAGGGTGGGCAGCTCCAGACCCGGATCAATGCCAATGGTCAGGTCGGCCTCAAGGCCCTGACCGACTGGTTGCAGTTCGCGCAGCCGCTGCCAGCCTCGGGTGAGCTGCCCTATCAGGTGCAAGTAACACTGGGCAGTCGTGACAACCGCTTGACCGTCAATTCGTCGCTCAAGGGCCTGGCCATCGATCTGCCGGCGCCTTTTGGCAAGGCCGCCGCAGAGACCCGCGACAGCCGTTTCAGCCTGACCCTGCAGGGCCCGGAACGGCGCATCGATGGCAGCTACGCGGACCTGGCCCGCTTCGCTTATGCCGCGCCTGCCGACAAGCTGGCCCAAGGGCGTGGCGAGCTGTTGCTGGGCACGGGCGAGGCCAGCTTGCCGTCTGGCCAGGGCCTGCGGGTGCGTGGCCGGCTGGAGACGCTGGACCTGGCCCCTTGGCAGCAACAGATGGAGCGCTTTGCCGGCAAGGATCCGGGCGGTAGTGCCCGGCAGAACCTGCAGAGCGTTGACCTCAGCATCGGCCAGCTCAAGGCGTTCGGCATGGACCTCAACCAGGCGGTGATCCGCCTGATGCGTGGTGGCCCGGCCTGGGACCTGCGCCTGGACAGCCAGGAAGTCATCGGCAATGCGCGCATTCCCGATGCCAAGGCCGCGCCCATGACTGTCCGCCTGCAGAGCTTGCGCCTGCCGCCCGCCGACCCGAACGAGGCCCAGGCCGAGAATGCGCCGGACCCATTGGCCGGGTTCGACCCGCGCAAGGCGCCGCCGCTGGACCTGACCATCGACAAGCTGTACCGCGGTGACGACCTGTTTGGCAGCGCCACCCTGAAGCTGCGCCAGACCCCCCGGGGCACGGCCATGAGCGACATCGACCTGGACCTCAAGGGGCTGCACATCGACGGCAGCGGTGGCTGGGAAGGCGAGCCCGGCAGCACGTCCAGCTGGTACAAAGGCCGCGTCGACGGCAAGGACCTGGGGAATGTGCTCAAAGCCTGGGGATTTGCCCCCACCGTCACCAGCCGCGACTTCCGCATGGACGTGGATGGCCGCTGGCCGGGCTCGCCGGCTTGGGTCAGCCTCAACCGGTACTCCGGCAGCCTCGACGCGGCGCTGCGCAGCGGTCAGTTCGTCGAGGTCGAGGGCAGCGCCCAGGCGTTGCGGGTATTCGGGCTGCTCAACTTCAACTCCATTGGCCGACGCCTGCGCCTGGACTTCTCCGACCTGTTCAGCAAGGGCCTGGCCTACGATCGGGTCAAAGGCCTGCTGGTGGCCAGCGAAGGGGTCTACGTGACGCGGGAGCCGATCACCGTCACCGGCCCGTCGAGCAATTTCGAACTCGACGGCACCATGGACTTCGTCCGTGATCGGGTCGACGCCAAGCTGCTGGTGACGTTGCCGGTCACCAACAACCTGCCATTGGCCGCCTTGATTGTTGGCGCGCCGGCGGTCGGTGGCGCGCTGTTCCTCGTCGATCGTCTGATCGGTGACCGGGTGGCGCGCTTCGCCAGCGTGCATTATCGCGTCGAGGGTCCGGTCAAAGAGCCTAAAATCACCTTTGTGAAACCTTTCGACAAGTAACCCCAGGGGTGGTCATGACGTCAGCAGTGATCCAGATGGTCAGCCAGGACGATGTGCTGGCCAACCTGCAACGTGCCACGGCGCTGCTCGAGCAGGCCGCAGCCGGAGGCGCGCGCCTGGCGGTGTTGCCGGAAAACTTCGCGGCCATGGGCCGGCGCGACGCTGCCGCCATCGGCAGGGCCGAGGCGCTGGGCGAGGGGCCGATCCTGCCATGGTTGAAACGCACCGCTCGCGACCTCAGGTTATGGATAGTCGCAGGTACCCTGCCGCTGCCGCCGGTCGGCCAGCCGGAGGCCAAGGCCCATGCCTGCTCGTTACTGGTCGACGAGCACGGCGAGATCGCCGCTCGCTACGACAAGCTGCACCTGTTCGATGTGGACGTGGCCGACAACCGTGGCCGCTACCGCGAGTCGGACGATTATGCCCACGGCAGCCGGGTGGTGGTGGCCGACACACCGGGGGGCCGCCTGGGCCTGTCGGTGTGCTATGACCTGCGCTTCCCCGAGCTGTACAGCGCGTTGCGCGCCGCTGGGGCCGAACTGATAAGCGCACCGGCGGCGTTCACCGCGGTGACCGGGGCGGCGCACTGGGAAGTGCTGATTCGCGCACGGGCCATCGAGACCCAGTGCTATGTACTGGCGGCCGCACAGGGCGGCCTGCATCCGGGGCCGCGGGAAACCCACGGCCAGGCGGCGATCGTCGACCCCTGGGGGCGGATCGTCGCGCAACAGGCGCGGGGCGAGGCGGTGTTGCTCGCCACACGCGATATCGAAGAACAGGCGTCCATCCGGGCGCGCATGCCGGTAACTACGCACCGGCGCTTTTTCTCGCAGGACGCCTTGCGGCCTGCGCATACCTCGGAGTGACTATGAGCCAGATGTTATCCACCGTCAGTGAGCAGCTCCTGGCCCCGGGCGGGTTGACTCTCGACAGCTTGCAGACGGTGCTGGGCGAGTTGGCCGGTCCCGGCATCGATGCCGCCGACCTGTATTTCCAGGGCCAGATCTCGGAAACCTGGGCACTGGAGGACGGCATCGTCAAAGAGGGCAGCTTCAACCTCGACCAGGGCGTGGGCGTGCGTGCCCAATCCGGCGAGAAGACCGGCTTTGCCTACAGCAATGCGATCAACCTCGAAGCCCTGACTTCGGCGGCGCGTGCCGCCCGTTCGATCTCCCGCGCCGGGCAGAACGGCACTGTGCAAGCCTTCCGCAGTCAGGACGTGACTGCTTTGTACGCGCCTGACAATCCCCTGGATGTACTCACCCGCGCCGAGAAGGTCGAGCTGCTCAAGCGCGTGGATGCTGCTACCCGTGCACTCGACCCGCGTATCCAGCAGGTCAGCGTGAGCATGGCAGGGGTATGGGAACGCATTCTGGTGGCCGCTGCCGATGGCAGCCTGGCCGCCGACGTGCGTCCGCTGGTGCGCTTCAACGTCAGTGTGATCGTCGAGCACAACGGACGTCGCGAGCGTGGTGGGCAGGGCGGCGGCGGGCGCACCGACTATCGCTATTTCAGTGAAGAGCGGGTGATGGGTTACGCCCGTGAGGCACTGCGCCAGGCGCTGGTCAACCTCGAGGCGATTCCCGCTCCGGCCGGCACGCTGTCGGTGGTGCTCGGCCCAGGCTGGTCCGGGGTGCTGCTGCACGAGGCAGTCGGCCACGGCCTGGAAGGCGACTTCAACCGCAAGGGCAGCTCGGCGTTCAGCGGGCGCATCGGTGAAAAGGTGGCTTCGAGCCTGTGCACCATCGTCGACGACGGCACCCTCGAAGGCCGTCGCGGCTCGCTCAGCGTCGATGACGAAGGCACGCCGACCGAGTGCACCACGCTGATCGAGAACGGCATCCTCAAGGGCTACATGCAGGACAAGCTCAATGCCCGCCTGATGGGCATGGCGGTGACCGGCAACGGCCGGCGCGAATCCTACGCGCACCTGCCGATGCCGCGCATGACCAACACCTACATGCGTGCCGGCGACAGCGATCCCGAGGAAATCATCCGGTCGGTGAAGAAAGGCATCTACTGCGCCAACCTTGGCGGTGGCCAGGTGGACATCACCAGCGGCAAGTTCGTGTTCTCCACCAGCGAGGCCTACCTGATCGAGGACGGCAAGATCACCGCGCCAGTAAAAGGCGCGACCTTGATCGGCAATGGTCCGGAAGCGATGCGCGGTGTGTCGATGGTCGGCAACGACCTGGCGCTGGACAGCGGCGTGGGCACGTGCGGCAAGGATGGTCAATCGGTGCCGGTGGGCGTTGGCCAGCCGACCCTGAAGCTGGATGCGATCACCGTCGGTGGTACCGGCGGGTGATGTTCAATCGCGGGCAAGTCGCATCGGTGCGCCGATGCGACTTGCCCGCGATGGCCTCAGCGCAACCCGCGTTGGGTCTCGTCGAGGTCGCGGATGTACTTGAACACTTTACGCGCAGCGGCAGGCGGCTTGTTCCGCGCCTTTTCATGCTGGGCATGACGGATCAGCGAGCGCAGGTGCTGGCGATCGGTGTCGGGGAACTCGTTGACGAAGCGCTCGAGGTCTTCGTCGTTACCGTCGATCAGGCGATCGCGCCAACGCTCGAGGCCGTGGAAGCGCTCGTTGTACTGGCGGCTGGAGCTGTCGATCTGCTCGAGCACGGCATGGATGGCGTCCAGGTCCTGCACGCGCATCAGCTTGCCGACGAACGACATGTGGCGTTTGCGGGCGCCGTGGGCGGTGTGCTTGCTGGCTTCGTCCAGCGCCTTGCGCAGCTCGTCGGTCAGCGGCAGGCGGGCCAGGGTGTCGGCCTTGAGGGTGGTGAGGCGTTCACCGAGTTCGACCAACGCATGCAGCTCGCGCTTGATCTGGGTTTTGCTTTTTTCGCCATCGAAGGCGTCGTCGTAAGAATCAACCATGGGGGCCGTCCGCAAGAAATCGCCGCCATGATAACCAGTCGGGGGCCGCTTGTCCGGCCCGGTCGTAGAATGACCCAAGCCGTACGCAGAATTTTCAGTGGAGAAAACCATGAGTGCAGTCCAGAGCGTAGGTCCCAAGGACCTGCCGGCGTTGCAGGAGCAGGTCGAGGCGATTGTCGCCGAGGCGCGCCGCCAGGGTGCCAGCGCCTGCGAAGTGGCGGTGTCGCTGGAGCAAGGCCTGTCCACCACGGTGCGCCAGCGCGAAGTCGAGACGGTCGAGTTCAATCGCGACCAGGGGTTCGGCATCACCCTTTACGTGGGCCAGCGCAAGGGGTCGGCCAGCACTTCGGCCAGCGGCCCTGAGGCGATCCGCGAGACGGTCGCCGCCGCGCTGGCAATCGCGAAACATACCTCCGAGGACGCCTGCTCGGGGCTGGCCGATGCCGCGTTGATGGCCCGTGAGATCCCCGACCTGGATCTCTACCATGACTGGGACATCGAGCCGGAGAAAGCCATCGAGATGGCGCTGGCCTGCGAGGCGGCGGCGTTCGATGCCGACAAGCGCATCAGCAACGCCGACGGCACCACGCTCAATACCCATCAGGGTGTGCGGGTGTACGGTAACAGCCATGGTTTTATCGGTGGCTATGCCTCAACCCGTCACAGCCTGAGCTGCGTGATGATCGCCGAAGCCGATGGGCAGATGCAGCGTGACTACTGGTACGACGTCAATCGCCAGGGCCAGCTGCTGGCCGACCCGCTTAGCATCGGCCTGCGTGCCGCGCAGCGCGCGGCAAGCCGACTGGGTGCTCGCCCGGTCCCCACCTGCGAGGTGCCGGTGCTGTTCTCGGCCGAGCTCGCTGGCGGCCTGTTCGGCAGCTTCCTGTCGGCGATTTCCGGCGGCAACCTGTACCGCAAGTCGTCGTTCCTCGAGGGTACCCTTGGTCAGCGCCTGTTCCCCACCTGGCTGACCCTCGACGAGCGGCCACACATCCCGCGTGCTCTGGGCAGTGCAGCGTTCGATGGCGATGGCCTGGCCACCTACGCCAAGCCGTTCGTCGACAAAGGCGAGCTGGTGTCGTACATCCTGGGCACCTATTCGGGGCGCAAGCTGGGTTTGCCAAGCACCGCCAACTCAGGTGGCGTGCACAATCTGTTCGTCACCCACGGCGTCGAGGACCAGGCCGCACTGATCCGGCGCATGGGCCGTGGCCTGCTGGTAACCGAGCTGATGGGCCATGGGCTGAACATGGTGACCGGCGACTATTCGCGGGGTGCGGCGGGCTTCTGGGTGGAAAACGGCGAGATCCAGCACGCCGTACAAGAAGTGACCATTGCCGGCAACATGAAGGACATGTTCCAGCAGATCGTCGCCATTGGCAGCGATATCGAGACGCGTAGCAATATCCACAGCGGCTCGGTGCTGATCGAGCGCATGACGGTGGCGGGCAGCTGATCGGCGCTCTGTAGGGATAGGACGTGGGAGCGGGGGGGGGGGGGGGGGGGGGGCCCCCCCCCCCCCCCCCCCGCCCCCCCCCCCCCCCCCCCCCCCCGCCCCGCTCTTCGACCATGAGGATTTATTCCATGATCCTGCAACGCCTCT
>NZ_JBSSEW010000034.1:0-32358 GCF_054062095.1 Pseudomonas sp. TE6288 | reverse complement strand
TTGTCGGCAAGGGGCGTTTGGGTGATGTTGCGGGTATCGCCCCTACCGCGGGCAACCCCCCCACCCCCGGCCCCCGCTTCGGAACCAATGGCGGGGGCGGGGGCTCCCCCCGCGATACAGGCGCCACAGGTACACCCGACAAAACAGTCCTTCCCTATTGGCTGGTGATTTTTTAAACTATCGAGTCCGCCTGCCCATTCTGGGCTGCACGCCTAACCGCATTTGCTACTGAGGAAGACCATGGCCCGCGTAACTGTTGAAGACTGCCTGGAACACGTGGATAACCGCTTTGAGCTGGTCATGCTCTCGACCAAGCGCGCCCGCCAGCTGGCTACCGGCGGCAAAGAGCCACGCGTTGCGTGGGAAAACGACAAGCCTACCGTCGTCGCCCTGCGTGAAATCGCCGAAGGCATTGTCACGCCAGAGTTCATCGCCGCCGAAGAGATCGTCACCGAGGATCCGGTATTCGCCGCGTTCGAGGACGAGAACAACGAGGCCGTCTGATTGATGCCCAGTCGACACCGTGCGGCGCAAGGCCCTCTTCTACTGCAAGAGGTGAAACCATGCCGGGTATAGAAGCCCTCGCCGAACGGCTGTCGACCTATCTGGGCCCCGAACAGGTCAACCTGGTTCGTCGGGCCTACTTCTACGCCGAACAGGCCCACGATGGCCAGCGCCGCCGCAGCGGCGAGCCCTACGTGACCCATCCGCTGGCGGTCGCCAGCATCCTCGCCGACATGCACATGGACCATCAGAGCCTGATGGCGGCCATGCTGCACGACGTGATCGAAGACACCGGCATCGCCAAGGAAGCCTTGAGCCAGCAATTCGGCGAGACCGTCGCCGAACTGGTCGACGGGGTCAGCAAGCTGACCCAGATGAACTTCGAGACCAAGGCCGAGGCGCAGGCCGAGAACTTCCAGAAGATGGCCATGGCCATGGCCCGCGATATCCGCGTGATCCTGGTCAAGCTGGCCGACCGCCTGCACAACATGCGCACCCTGGAAGTGCTCTCCGGCGAGAAACGCCGGCGCATCGCCAAGGAAACCCTCGAAATCTACGCCCCCATCGCCAACCGGCTGGGGATGCACACCGTGCGCGTGGAATTCGAGGACCTCGGCTTCAAGGCCATGCACCCGATGCGCTCGTCGCTGATCCACCGGGCGGTGAAGGCCGCGCGCGGCAACCGCAAGGAAATCGTCGCCAAGATCGAGACCTCGCTGGCCAACTGCCTGGCCGCCGACGGTATCGAAGGCGAGGTCAGTGGCCGGCAGAAACACCTCTATGGCATCTACAAGAAGATGCGCGGCAAGCGCCGCGCCTTCACCGAGATCATGGACGTGTACGCCTTCCGCATCATCGTCGACAAGGTCGACACCTGCTACCGCGTGCTCGGCGCCGTGCACAACCTGTACAAGCCACTGCCGGGTCGCTTCAAGGACTACATCGCGATCCCCAAGGCCAACGGCTACCAGTCGTTGCACACCACGCTGTTCGGCATGCACGGCGTGCCCATCGAAATCCAGATCCGCACCCGCGAAATGGAAGAGATGGCCAACAATGGCATCGCCGCGCATTGGCTGTACAAGTCCAACGAGGAAGAGCAGCCAAAAGGCAGCCATGCCCGCGCCCGCCAATGGGTCAAAGGCATCCTCGAGCTGCAGCAGCGCGCCGGCAACTCGCTGGAATTCATCGAGAGCGTGAAGATCGACCTGTTCCCGGACGAGGTCTACGTCTTCACCCCCAAAGGCCGGATCATGGAGCTGCCCAAAGGCTCCACCGCGGTCGACTTCGCCTACGCGGTGCACACCGACGTCGGCAACAGCTGCATCGCCTGCCGCATCAATCGCCGCCTGGCGCCGCTGTCCGAGCCGCTGCAGAGCGGCTCCACCGTCGAGATCGTCAGCGCACCGGGCGCCCGGCCGAATCCGGCCTGGCTCAACTTCGTGGTCACCGGCAAGGCGCGCACGCACATCCGCCACGCTCTCAAACAGCAGCGCCGCTCCGAGTCCATCAGCCTTGGCGAGCGCCTGCTGAACAAGGTACTGACCGGCTTCGACAGCAGCCTGGAAAAGATTCCCCAGGAGCGTATCCAGTCGATCCTCACCGAGTATCGCCTGGAGCTGGTCGAGGACCTGCTCGAAGACATCGGCCTGGGCAACCGCATGGCCTACGTGGTCGCCCGACGCCTGTTGTCCGCCGAAGGCGAGCAGCTTCCGGCCCCGGAAGGCCCGCTGGCGATCCGCGGTACCGAGGGCCTGGTGCTCAGCTACGCCAAATGCTGCACGCCGATCCCGGGCGACCCGATCGTCGGCCACCTGTCGGCGGGCAAAGGCATGGTCGTGCACCTGGAAGACTGCCGTAACATCAGTGAAGTCCGCCATAACCCGGAGAAGTGCCTGCAGCTCTCCTGGGCCAAGGACATCACCGGCGAGTTCAACGTCGAGCTGCGCGTCGAGCTGGAACACCAGCGCGGCCTGATCGCCCTGCTGGCCAGCAGCGTCAATGCCGCCGACGGCAACATCGAGAAAATCAGCATGGACGAACGCGACGGCCGTATCAGCGTGGTCCAACTGGTGGTCAGCGTGCACGACCGCGTGCACCTGGCCCGTGTGATCAAGAAGCTGCGCACCTTGACCGGCGTGGTCCGCATCACCCGGATGCGTGCGTAGTCCGCCAACCGCAAGGAGTCATCATGAGCAAGACCGTCATCACCAGCGAAAAAGCCCCTGCCGCCATCGGCACCTACTCGCAAGCGATCAAGGCTGGCAACACCGTGTACATGTCGGGTCAGATCCCGCTCGACCCGAAGACCATGGAGCTGGTCGAAGGCTTCGAAGCCCAGACCGTCCAGGTGTTCGAGAACCTGAAGTCGGTGGCTGAAGCTGCCGGCGGTTCGTTCAAGGACATCGTCAAGCTGAACATCTTCCTCACCGACCTGAGCCACTTCGCCAAGGTCAACGAGATCATGGGCCGTTACTTCGAACAGCCTTACCCGGCCCGCGCCGCCATCGGCGTGGCCGCGCTGCCGAAGGGTGCCCAGGTCGAGATGGACGCCATCCTGGTCCTCGAGTAATACCCCGGTGACGGGCCGAGGCCCGTCACCCCCTCCTGCCTCAAGGTTTTCACCATGCGCCACGCATTGCCTCTCACGCTGGCAGCCCTGCTCCTGGGCGGCTGCGCCAGCCACAAGCCTGAAGATTTCAACGGCACCTGGATCAACCAGGCCGCCATCGATGCCGCCAGCAAAGGCACCAGCCTGCGCCAGGCCCTGGATGCCAAGGGCCCGGTGTTCGAGTGGAAGATCGACGTCAAGAACCAGCAGGCCAGCTTCAGCAATGGCTTCGAGGCCGCCGACGGGCGCCTGAGCGCCAACGAGAAGGACTGGCAGGTCACCTTCGAAGGCGACCTGACCGAACAGCTCAAGCTCGATGGCGACGAACTCGTGGCGATCGACCCCTCCGGCCATCAGCAGACCTTCGTGCGCAGCAAGGCGTCAGAAGGCGCTGCACTGGGCGGCAGCTTCGAGAAGGCGCTGTACCAGCAATACCTGGGCGGCGACTGGAAGATCGTCGAGGGCCAGGGCAAGGGCGCGCTGGTGCGCTTCAGCGATACCGGCAACGTCACCGGCCTGCCCGGCCCGGACCGCTTTGCCCTGTGCCTGGCGGGTGACTGCGCGACCATGGGCGATGGCAACGACAGCCTGTGGCTGGAGCGCAACCAGCGTGGCGCCCCGTGGATCTTCAAGCGCGATGGCGACACCCTGGAGATCTTCCAGGCAGTCAACCGCGCCCAGCCGGATGAGATGCCGCAACTGACTGCCGGCGCCCGGCAGTGGGTGCTGGAAAAGGATTAGCCATCAGCGCGGCGACCCGACTGGCCCCGCGATGGGGCCGGCTCTCTCAACCACGCCCTTGGAGAATGGCCGCATAGCCTTCTTTATAACTCGGATACTGCGGCACCCATCCTAGCGCCCGCGCCCGCGCATTGCTGCAACGCTTGCTGCCGGTACGCCGCACCCGCTGCTGGTCCGACCACTCGGTGACCCCCAGGTACTCGCGCAGCCAGCCCACCACGTCAGCCAGCGCTGCCGGGTCGTCATCGACACCGATATAGCAGTCGTCCAGCACCACACCCCGGGCATCGGCCTGCAGCAGGTGCGCCAGCAAACCAGCGGCATCCTCGGCGTGAATGCGGTTGCCGTACAATGGCGGCTCCTCGGCCACTCGGTAGCCTTGGCGTACCTGGCTCAGCAACCACTCACGTCCCGGTCCGTAGATGCCGGTCAGGCGCACGATGCTGGCGGGGATGCCGCTACCCAGCGCCAGGCGCTCCGCTTCGAGCATCACCTTGCCTGAATACCCCTCAGGTGCGGTGGCTGCGCTCTCGTCGATCCACTCACCATCCTGTTGTGCATAGACACTGCTGCTGGAAACGAACAGCAGGCGACGCGGCCGCTGACCCTTGGTTTTCAACCAATCGAGCACATGGCGCAAACCGTCGACATAGGCGGCCTGGTAGCCCGCTTCGTCATGCTGGCTGGCCGCCACGCAGTACACCAGGTAGTCCGGCGCGCGCGTGGGCCACACTTCCGGCAGGCGCGGGTTCGACAGGTCGGCGGCAACGGGCCGCACCCCTTCGGGCAGGTCCCGCACCGACCGGCGCAGGCCATCGACCTGCCACCCATCGGCGAGCAACTGGCGGGCCAGACGGCCTCCCACATCGCCGCAGCCGACGATCAACGCACTCAGGTCCGACATCATGAAACTCCAAATCCAAAGGTTCACGCTAACCGGATTTAGCGATCAGCGGCTAGACAAAGGTTAAAAAAAGCGCTCTCCATTCTTTTGTTAACAAGAATTACTTGCAATAATGGCGGCCCTGTCTGTTCTCGGCCTGCTTCGAGGCCTTGAAGAACTCAACCCATTTCTCTTCATCAGGTCCGGCCAGCATGACACGTACTCAACCTTCCGCTTCGCCAACCCCGTCGCGCGCCTGGCGCGCCATTGCCGCGCTGATGTTCAGCCTGGTACTGGCCCCCGTGGCCATGGCCGATGAGCCCGCCGCCACTGCCGCCGCACCGGCAGCCGCCAGCGCCCCGGCCGCGCCAGCCGCCGAAGGCCAGGCACCGGTAGCCGCACCAACCGACGCGCCTGCCGACGCCAACGCCCCAGTGGATGGCCAGGCACCGGCCGACGAGAACGTGCAGGCGATGGTCGAAGACACCTCGCTGGGCATGGCCCACGACCTGTCCCCATGGGGCATGTACAAGAACGCCGACGTGGTGGTGAAGGCCGTGATGATCGGCCTGGCCATCGCCTCGATCATCACCTGGACCATCTGGATCGCCAAAGGCTTCGAGCTGATGGGCGCCAAACGCCGCCTGCGTGGCGAGATCGCCGCCCTGAAACGCTCGGTGAGCCTGAAAGAAGCCAGCGAGGTGTCGAACAAGGAAGGCACCCTGGCCCACACCCTGGTGCATGACGCCCTCGAAGAAATGCGCCTGTCGGTCAACGCCCGCGAGAAGGAAGGCATCAAGGAACGCGTGAGCTTCCGCCTGGAGCGCCTGGTGGCCGCCAGCGGCCGCACCATGAGCAGCGGCACTGGCGTGCTGGCCACCATCGGTTCCACTGCCCCGTTCGTCGGTCTGTTCGGTACCGTGTGGGGCATCATGAACAGCTTCATCGGCATCGCCAAGACCCAGACCACCAACCTCGCCGTGGTCGCCCCAGGCATCGCCGAAGCCCTGCTGGCCACCGCCCTGGGCCTGGTTGCCGCGATCCCGGCCGTGGTCATCTACAACGTCTTCGCCCGCTCCATCGCCGGCTACAAGGCACAGGTGTCCGACGCCTCCGCCCAGGTCCTGCTGCTGGTCAGCCGTGATCTGGACCACCAGGGTGGCGAACGCGCCGCCCCGCACATGGTGAAAGTGGGGTAAACCATGGGCCTGCATCTCAACGAAGGTGGCGACGACCTCGCCGAGAACCACGAAATCAACGTCACGCCGTTCATCGACGTGATGCTGGTGCTGCTGATCATCTTCATGGTCGCGGCGCCCTTGGCCACGGTCGACATCAAGGTCGACCTGCCCGCCTCGACCGCCAAGCCCGCGCCGCGGCCCGAGAAGCCGGTGTTCGTCAGCGTCAAGGCCGACAAGAAGCTCTACCTGGGCGACGACGAGGTGGCCCAGCGCGACCAGCTTGGCGCGATGCTCGATGCCAAGACCAAGGGCGACAAGGAAACCACCATCTTCTTCCAGGCTGACAAGGGCGTCGATTACGGCGACCTGATGGAAGTGATGAACACCATGCGTGCCGCTGGCTACCTCAAGGTCGGCCTGGTCGGACTCGAGACGGCAGCCAAGAAATGACGAAAACGCGCTCAAACATGGCGCGCTACGGTGGCAGCCTGGCGATCGTGCTGGGAGTGCACGCGGTCGCCGTGCTGCTGACGCTCAACTGGTCGGTGCCCCAGGCCCTCGAGTTGCCGCCGGCAGCGATGATGGTCGAGCTGGCACCGCTGCCAGAGCCCGCGCCACCGCCACCGCCCAAGGCCGTCCCGAAACCGCCGACGCCGATCGAGGAGCCGCCGCTGCCCAAGCTGGCAGAGGCGCCGAAGCCGAAGATCGCCATCCCCAAGCCGCCCAAGCCCAAGGCCAAGCCACAGCCGCCCAAGCCCGAGAAGAAGCTTGAGCCGCCGAAAGACGAGCCACCGGCCAAGGACGACGTCGCGGACACGCCGCCGAGCAACACGCCACCGCAGAAGTCGGCGGCGCCGCAGCCAAGCATCGCGTCCAACAGTAATGCCCTGCCGAGCTGGCAGAGCGACCTGCTGCGCCACCTGGCCAAGTACAAGAAGTACCCCGAGGACGCTCGCCGCCGTGGATTGCAGGGCATCAACCGCCTGCGTTTCGTGGTCGACGCCGAAGGCAAGGTGGTGTCGTACACGCTGGCCGGTGGTTCGGGCAGCGCGGCGCTGGACCGGGCCACGCTGGAGATGATCCGCCGTGCCGGCACGGTACCCAAGCCTCCGGCGGAGTTGCTGAACAATGGCACGATCGAAGTGGTTGCGCCGTTCGTGTACTCGCTGGACCGACGCTGACGTTTTTGTTTCTGTCACAAAACGGCAAGTCTGATAACGTGCGTCTATCGATTGCAGCCGCTATGCTGGGGCCGCAACTTCATGGACGCACGTTATGACCCTCACCGAACTTCGCTACATCGTTACCCTCGCGCAGGAGCAGCACTTCGGCCACGCGGCCGAGCGTTGCCACGTCAGCCAACCGACCCTGTCGGTGGGCGTGAAGAAGCTCGAGGACGAACTCGGCGTGCTGATCTTCGAGCGCAGCAAGAGCGCGGTGCGCCTCACGCCGGTCGGCGAGAGCATCGTCGCCCAGGCGCAGAAGGTACTGGAGCAGGCTCAAGGCATCCGCGAGCTCGCCCAGGCCGGCAAGAACCAGCTGACCGCCCCGCTCAAGGTCGGCGCCATCTACACCGTCGGCCCCTATCTCTTCCCGCACCTGATCCCGCAACTGCACCGCGTGGCGCCGCAGATGCCGTTGTACATCGAAGAGAACTTCACCCATGTGCTGCGCGAAAAGCTGCGCAACGGCGAACTGGACGCGGTGATCATCGCCCTGCCGTTCAACGAGGCCGACGTGCTGACCCTGCCGCTGTACGACGAACCGTTCTGTGCGCTGATGCCGGCCGACCATCCCTGGACCGCCAAGGACACCATCGACACCGCCATGCTCAACGACAAGAGCCTGCTGCTGCTGGGCGAGGGGCATTGTTTCCGCGACCAGGTGCTCGAAGCCTGCCCGACACTGAACAAGGGCGGCGAAGCCTCCAAGCACACCACGGTCGAGTCCAGCTCACTGGAAACCATCCGCCACATGGTCGCCTCCGGCCTGGGCGTCTCGATCCTGCCGCTGTCGGCCGTACACAGCCATCACTATGCACCGGGCGTCATCGAAGTTCGCCCGCTGACCGCGCCCGCACCGTTCCGCACCGTGGCCATCGCCTGGCGCGCCAGCTTCCCGCGGCCGAAGGCCATCGAGATCCTCGCCGACTCGATCCGCCTCTGCTCGGTGGCCAAGCCGCCCGTGGAACAACCGGCCTGAACCCATGACCGAGCTGTCGAACGTCCCGGTCACCACGCTCAAGGGTGTTGGTGAAGCCATGGCAGAGAAACTCGCCAAGGTCGGTCTGGAGAACCTGCAGGACCTGCTGTTCCACCTGCCGTTGCGCTATCAGGACCGAACCCGCGTAGTCCCCATCGGCCAACTGCGTCCCGGCCAGGACGCGGTGATCGAGGGCGTGGTCAGCGGGGCTGACGTGACCATGGGCAAGCGCCGCAGTCTGGTGGTGCGCCTGGGCGATGGCAGCGGCACGCTGAGCCTGCGCTTCTACCATTTCAGCAATGCGCAGAAGGAGGGCCTCAAGCGTGGCACCCACCTGCGTTGCTATGGCGAAGCACGTCCGGGCGCCTCGGGCCTGGAAATCTACCACCCCGAATACCGTGCGCTGAACGGCGAAGAAGCGCCACCGCCGGTCGAACAGACGCTGACGCCGATCTACCCGACCACCGAAGGCCTCACCCAACAACGCCTGCGTCTGCTCTGCCAGCAGAGCCTGGGCCTGCTCGGCCCGCGCAGCCTGCCCGACTGGCTGCCCGACCAACTGGCCCGCGACTACCAATTGGCGCCGTTGAGCGATGCCATTCGCTACCTGCACAACCCGCCTGCCGACGCCGACCTCGACGAACTTGCCGAGGGCCATCACTGGGCCCAGCACCGCCTGGCCTTCGAGGAGCTGCTGACCCATCAGCTCTCCCAGCAGCGCCTGCGTGAGAGCCAGCGCAGCCTGCGTGCGCCGGTATTGCCCAGGGCTAGCCGCCTGCCAGCGCAATACCTGGCCAACCTCGGCTTCAACCCGACAGGTGCCCAGCAGCGCGTCGGCAACGAGATCGCCTACGACCTCAGCCAACCCGAACCGATGATGCGCCTGGTACAGGGTGACGTGGGCGCCGGCAAGACCGTGGTCGCCGCCCTCGCGGCTCTGCAGGCCCTGGAGGCTGGCTACCAGGTGGCGCTGATGGCCCCCACCGAGATCCTCGCCGAGCAGCATTTCATCACCTTCAAACGCTGGCTCGAGCCGCTGGGTATCGAAGTCGCCTGGCTGGCCGGCAAGCTCAAGGGCAAGGCCCGCGCCAGCGCCCTGGAGCAGATCGCCAATGGCGCGCCCATGGTGGTCGGTACCCACGCGCTGTTCCAGGACGAGGTGCAGTTCAAGCACCTGGCCCTGGCGATCATCGACGAACAACACCGTTTCGGCGTGCAGCAGCGCCTGGCCCTGCGCAAGAAGGGCGTCATGGGCCAGCTGTGCCCGCACCAGCTGATCATGACCGCCACGCCGATCCCCCGCACCCTGGCCATGAGCGCCTACGCCGACCTGGACACCTCGGTCCTCGACGAGCTGCCCCCCGGGCGTACCCCGGTGAATACCGTGCTGGTCGCCGACAGCCGCCGTTTCGAAGTGGTCGAGCGAGTCCGCGCCGCTTGTGCCGAAGGGCGCCAGGCCTACTGGGTGTGCACCCTGATCGAGGAATCCGAGGAACTGACCTGCCAGGCTGCCGAAAGTACCTTCGAGGAGTTGGGCAGCGCCTTGGGCGAACTGCGCGTGGGCCTGATCCATGGGCGCATGAAGCCTGCGGAAAAAGCGGCGGTCATGGCCGAGTTCAAGGCCGGTGAGCTGCAACTGCTGGTCGCCACCACGGTGATCGAGGTCGGTGTCGACGTGCCCAATGCCAGCCTGATGATTATCGAGAACCCCGAGCGCCTGGGCCTGGCGCAGTTGCACCAGCTGCGCGGCCGGGTCGGCCGGGGCAGCGCGGCAAGCCACTGCGTGCTGCTCTATCACCCGCCACTTTCGCAGATCGGCCGCGAACGCCTGGGCATCATGCGCGAAACCAACGATGGTTTCGTCATTGCAGAGAAGGATCTGGAGCTGCGCGGCCCCGGTGAAATGCTCGGGACTCGCCAGACCGGCCTGCTACAGTTCAAGGTCGCCGACCTGATGCGCGACGCCGACCTGTTGCCGGCCGTACGCGACGCCGCCCAGGCCCTGCTGGCACGCTGGCCCGACCACGTCAGCCCGCTACTCGACCGCTGGTTGCGCCACGGCCAACAATATGGCCAGGTGTGACGCCCGTCCCATAATGGATCCAGCTTGGCGGTCAGGCTGGTTATACTTCGCGTTTACAGAAATGATTGGATACAGGCCATGACTGAAGTTGCCCTGGATACCGCAACCCTACACGCACCGTCTGTCATCCGGCAGTTGCTCGAAAAGCTCGACGTCAGCTTCCGCGAGGTGCCCGAGCACCCGGGGCTGCCGGCCAACTCGCGCGTACAGGCCGTACTGCTCGATGACGAGATCGGTGCCTTGATGGTGCTGTTCCCGCAAAGCCAGTTGCTGGACCTCAAGCGCCTCGAGGAGTTGACCGGCCGCAAGCTAAAGGCCGTGCCGCTGGAGCGCTTGAAGCAGATGCTCGACAAGCATCATCTCAAGGCCCTGCCCGCCATTCCCGCATTGACCAGCTCGCCGTGCCAGTACGAAAAGAGTTTGCTCGACAACGAAACCCTGCTGATCCAGTCCGGTGAAGCCGGGCTGCTCCTGGAAATTGGCCGGACGGCTTTCAAGAAAATGCTGGTCAAGGCCAGCGCCAGCACCTTCGGCCAGCCGATCAGCGATATTCGCCTCAGTTTCGATCAGTTGGACGGCCCTCCCAGGGAAGTCATCCGCGCGGTCCAGGCTTTCACCGCACGCCGCATCCAGCAACGCCTGGAGCAGACCATCGAAATTCCGCCGCTGGCCGACACCGCGCAGAAGATCATCAAGCTGCGTGTCGACCCCAATGCCAGCATCGACGACATCACCGGCGTGGTCGAAACCGACCCGGCGCTGGCCGCGCAGGTCGTCAGCTGGGCGGCATCGCCCTATTACGCGTCACCCGGCAAGATCCGCTCGGTGGAAGATGCCATCGTCCGGGTATTGGGCTTCGACCTGGTGATCAACCTGGCCTTGGGCCTGGCCCTGGGCAAGACCCTGAGCCTGCCTAAGGACCACCCGCAACAGGCCACGCCGTACTGGCAGCAGTCGATCTACACTGCGGCGGTGATCGAGGGCCTGACCCGCGCCATGCCGCGCGCAGAGCGCCCGGAAGCAGGCCTTACCTATCTCGCCGGGCTGCTGCACAACTTCGGCTACCTGCTGCTGGCCCACGTCTTCCCGCCACATTTCTCGCTGATCTGCCGCCATCTGGAGGTCAACCCGCACCTGTGCCACAGCTATGTAGAACACCACTTGCTGGGGATCAGCCGTGAACAGATCGGTGCCTGGCTGATGAAGCTGTGGGACATGCCTGACGAACTCTCCACAGCCTTGCGTTTCCAGCATGACCCGACCTATGACGGTGAGCACTCGGCCTTCCCGAACCTGGTGTGCCTGGCTATTCGCCTGCTGCGCTCGCGCGGGATTGGTTCGGGACCACAGGGCGAGATCCCGGATGCCCTGCTCGAGCGCCTGGGGCTGACCCGGGACAAGGCGCAAGAAGTGGTGAACAAGGTGCTGGAGGCCGAGGCGTTGCTACGTGAGCTGGCCTCGCAGTTCCACGCGCCGCATTCGCATTAAGGCCGCCCCGTAGGAGCGGCTTCAGCCGCGATCACCCGCGAAGCGGGTGCCAGAAACCGCGGTGCCTGCATCGCGGCTAAAGCCGCTCCTACACTTTCTTCTTCGGTTTCAGGTACTTCATCAAGCCCTGGAACCAAATCACCAGCGCCGGATTGCCCTTGATCTGGATGTTTTTCTCCTGAATCCCCTGCATGAACGCCAGCTGCTTGTTACCGGCCTGCAGCGTGGCGAAACCGTAGGCGGCATCCTTGAAGGCAATGGCGAACGCCGGCTGCGGGTGCAGGCCGCCCTTGCTGCTGATGCGCAGGTCCTTGACGATGAAGTGCCGGGCAACCTTGCCGTCGAGCGTCTGCATCTGGAAGACCAGGTCCTTGTCCTGCAGCTGCTGCTGGAACGCCGGGTTGTTGCGGCTGGCCTTGGCCATCAGCAAGCCCATGGCCCAGAGAAGAAAACGAAACTTCATCAACGCGCCTCGAGTGAAAAATGACTGAGTCGCGCAGTTTATCCGTTTATCGCCCTGTTTATGCAAGTTCGCCGCATTTGCTTACCAGAAACACAACGGGCGCCTTAAGGCGCCCGTCTCGATGGCTTGTCGATCACTTTTTCTTGGCAGGCTTGGCCGGTGCGTTGACGCTGTCACGCAGGCCCTTGCCAGGCTTGAAGGCGACAGTGTTGCTGGCCTTGATCTTGACCGGCTCGCCCGTCTGCGGATTCTTGCCGGTGCGGGCACCGCGGTGGCGTTTTTCGAAGGTGCCGAAGCCGACCAGGGTGACGGTGTCCTTGTCGAGTGCGCCGGTGATGCTGTCGAGAATCGCGTTGAGGACCTGGTTGGCCTTTTCCTTGGTCAGATCGGCCTTTTCGGCGATGACGGCGGCGAGTTCTGGTTTACGCATAGTGAAGCCTCTTTGACGGGATTTCTTGTTGTTATGCCGTGCTGCCGAAGGGAGCAGCGTTCAAGGCACCGCAGGCTCTAGGCTGCGGCAGACGCCAGTGAGGATGGCACGCCGACCGGGGCCGCGCCAGTATCTGGGCGGCCATTGTCGCGGCAAGAACAGGATAATTCCGACAGAACGCCCGCTATTTACGCCATCAAGGGTGGCAACTGGCGATTCAACGCCAGTTTCTCCATGACTGCGCCGCCAGTCAGGGCGTAGCCCAGCAGCTGGCCATCGGCGCCATGGCAGAGCACTTTCAGGTCGCCGCCACTACCTTCCACCACCCAGGTGCCCTCGTGGCCTGCCGGCACGGGGGACACCACCAGCGGACAGGCCGGGGTCTTCACGGTGACCGGCATTGGCCCATAGGCCACCGCGGTCGGGTTGCCGGACAGGGTCTGGGCCAAGGCACGGGCACAGGTCATCAATGGCATGACGTACAGCAGGTTGATGCCATCGACCTCGGCGCAGTCGCCCAGGGCGAAGATGTTGGCGTGAGAAGTGCGCAGCTGGCGATCCACCACCACCCCGCGGTTGACCTGCAGGCCCGCTGCGGCCGCCAGGTCGGTGCGCGGCCGCAGGCCGATCGCAGACACCACCAGGTCGCACGGGATGACGCTGCCGTCGGACAGGTGCGCCTCCAGTGCCGCCCCGGAGCGTTGCAGGCGGGTCAGCACCGGGCCGAGATGGAAACGCACCCCCAACCCTTCCAGGCCTGCCTGCACCGCGGCGGCCGCCGCAGGGTGCAGCAAGGTCGGCATTACCTGTTCGCACGGCGCCACGATCTCGCACTGCAGGCCACCCAAGGTGAGGTCGTTGGCGAATTCGCAGCCGATCAGGCCGGCGCCGAGGATCAGCACCCGTTGCTTGCCTGCGGCAGCGGCACGAAAACGTGCGTAGTCCTCAAGGTCGTTGATCGGGAAGACCAGCTCGCCCGCATCGCCTTCCACAGGCACCTGCACAGTCTGCGCGCCCCAGGCCAGTACCAGGTCGCGGTACGCCACCGCTTCTTCGCCGATCCACAGGCGCTTGTGGCCGGGGTCGATGCCGCTGATGCGGGTGTGGGTGCGGATCTCGGCCTTGAGCTGCTCGGCCATGGCGCCCGGTTCGGCCATGCACAGGCCGTCGGCGTCCTTCTGCTTGGCAAAGCCGGTGGACAGCATCGGCTTGGAGTAGGAGCGACCGTCGTCAGCGGTGATCAGCAGCAGCGGCGTGTCGCCGTCCAGCTTGCGAAACTCTCGCGCCAGGTTATAACCGGCAAGACCGGTACCAATGATCACCACGGGGGACGTCATGTCGTGCGTTCCTTGTTCAAACCAGGGTTGCGATCAGCCAATGGCGATCATTTCGAAGTCACTCTTGCCTACGCCACAATCAGGGCACAGCCAGTCTTCCGGCACGTCTTCCCAGCGAGTGCCGGGGGCGATGCCGTCGTCCGGCCAGCCGTCCGCTTCGTCATAGATCAGGCCACAGACAATACATTGCCACTTTTTCATCGGGTGCTGTTCCTCGGTCAGGCTCATTGGTGCGTTGCAGTTGGTGGCCTGGTCGCGGGGCACGCCCGCGCCTGCAAGTGACCACCGTGCAATCTCTGGTCGGCTTTTGTACTGGGCCTGCTGGCAGTATGCAAGCCAGGACGGCAATCATGCTAAGCTCGCCGCCTCTCTGGCCTGTATCAAGCATACCGACGTGCCGTACGAAACCCCGCAAGCAGCCGCTGTCGCGTGGCTGGCGTATCCGCAACTGGCGCCCCTGCCCGATCAGCCGACCCTGAACTGGCTGTTCGATGAAGGCTCCCTGACCCGTCGCCTGACCGGTCTGTCCCATGACCACTTCAGCGTCACTCCTTTGTTCGAGGGCTGGCAGCCACTGCGTGACGATGAATGCGCCGCGTTGGGCCTGCGGCCTGGCGCGCAGGGCTGGGTGCGCGAGGTCTACCTGCGCGGCCATGACCATCCCTGGGTTTTCGCTCGCAGCGTGGCCAGCCGCACGGCGCTGGAACGCGGCGGGCTCGACCTGGAGACCCTGGGCAGCCGCTCGCTGGGCGAGCTGCTGTTCTGTGACCAGGCGTTCGTCCGCCACCCTATCGAAGTATGTAGTTATCCACAGGGCTGGCTGCCCGCCGAGGTTGCCAGCGCCGGGCTGTGGGGACGGCGCTCGCGCTTCGAACGCGACGGCCTCGACCTGCTGGTGGCCGAGGTGTTCCTGCCCGCCCTGTGGCACGCGGCCAAGGAGGAAAAACGCTGATGTACCTGCAACTGCTCAAGTCGCTCAACCACCTTCACCCGCGCGCCTGGGACTTTGTCCAGCTCAGCCGCATGGACCGCCCCATCGGCATCTATCTGCTGCTGTGGCCGACGCTGTCGGCGGTGTGGATCGCCGGCAACGGCTCGCCGACCCTGGCCAACGTGCTGATTTTCGGCCTCGGCGTGGTGCTGATGCGTGCCGCCGGCTGCTGCATCAACGACTTCGCCGACCGCAAGGTGGACGGCCACGTCAAACGCACCGCCGACCGGCCACTGGCCAGCGGCCGGGTAAAGCCCCGCGAAGCACTCATGCTGTGCGCTTTGCTGGTGGGGGTGAGCTTCCTGCTGGTGCTGTGCACCAACGCAACAACAGTATGGCTGTCGTTCGGCGCGGTCGCCCTGGCCTTCTGCTACCCGTTCATGAAGCGCTACACCTACTACCCGCAGGTGGTGCTGGGCGCGGCGTATTCCTGGGGAATCCCGATGGCTTTCACCGCCGCGGGTGGCGAACTGCCGGCCAGCGCCTGGCTGCTGTACATCGCCAACCTGCTGTGGACGGTGGGGTATGACACCTACTACGCCATGGTCGACCGTGACGACGACCTGAAGATCGGCGTGAAATCCACCGCCATCCTGTTCGGCGAGGCAGACCGGGTGATCATCCTGAGCCTGCAGTTGCTGTCGCTGGGCTGCCTGCTCCTGGCGGGCAACCGCTTCGAACTGGGCGCCTGGTTCCACCTGGGGCTGCTGGCGGCGGCGGTATGCTTCGCCTGGGAATTCTGGTCGACGCGCAAGCTGGACCGCGAGTCGTGCTTCAAGGCGTTCTTGCACAATCACTGGGCGGGGTTGTTGATCTTCATGGGTGTGGTGCTGGACTACGCGCTGCGCTGAAACTGTCCAGGCAATGGTGGGAGCGGCGGAGCGGCGCTCCCACGCCTGGTGCATCAAGGCTTGGCGACGTGCCAGACATCCTTCATGCCATCGCCGGTGGTCTCGCCGGCCTTCTTGTCCTTGACGAAGGTGTACAGCGGCTTGCCGTCATAGGCCCACTGCATCGAGCCATCGTCGCGGGTGACGTGGGTCCACTTGTCCTTCGGCGCCTCGTCGTCCTTCTTCACCATCAACGGCGGCCAGTTCTTGGCGCACTCGCCATTGCACATGGACTTGCCACCAGCGTCCTTGTCAAAGGTGTACAGCGTCATGCCATCGTGGTCGACCCACATGCCATCCTTCTCCATGGCGTGATGAGCCGACGCCACCCCCGGCACTGCCAGCGCAGCGCAAAGGGCCATCCAGCTCAGCGTATGTCGTGTCATTGGAATCACCATTGTTTCAGGGGTGGATTGAATGTTCGCGCCGCCCTCGCGGCCCCTTGTAGCCTAGTCCAGTCACGCAATGTCGCCAGAACCGCCCACGCCCTGTCACACAGCTGCAATAATTCCGTTATCTAATGCGGGCCAAGACATCGTTCCTGGGAGAGGTAATTGAGCATGGTTGGCAGAAACATTCTGATCGTCGACGACGAAGCGCCTATCCGCGAGATGATCGCCGTTGCATTGGAAATGGCCGGCTATGACTGCCTCGAGGCCGAGAACTCGCAACAGGCCCACGCCATCATCGTCGACCGCAAGCCGGACCTGATCCTGCTCGACTGGATGCTGCCGGGCACATCCGGCATCGAGCTGGCCCGCCGCCTCAAGCGCGACGAGCTGACCGGCGACATCCCGATCATCATGCTCACCGCCAAGGGTGAAGAGGACAACAAGATCCAGGGCCTGGAAGTCGGCGCCGACGACTACATCACCAAGCCGTTCTCGCCCCGTGAACTGGTGGCGCGCCTGAAGGCCGTGCTGCGCCGCACCGGCCCAAGCGACAGCGAAGCGCCGATCGAAGTCGGCGGCCTGCTGCTCGACCCGATCAGCCACCGCGTGACCATCGATGGCAAACCGGCCGAGATGGGCCCCACCGAGTACCGCCTGCTGCAGTTCTTCATGACTCACCAGGAGCGCGCCTACACCCGCGGCCAGTTGCTCGACCAGGTCTGGGGCGGCAACGTCTATGTCGAGGAGCGCACCGTCGACGTGCATATCCGCCGCCTGCGCAAGGCACTGGGTGAAGCCTACGAAAATCTGGTACAAACCGTCCGCGGCACTGGCTATCGCTTCTCGACCAAAAGCTGATCGAAGCCCAAGCGCCCGCTGTACAAGGACTGTCAATTGAACCAGAACTGGCACGCGACCCTGATTCGCCACATGCTCCTGCTGATCACCGTCTGCCTGATCGGCGGGCTGGTCAGCGGTTACTATGGCTGGAGCCTGGCCATCGGCCTGGCCTTCTACCTGGGCTGGACACTGAAGCAGTTGCTGCGCTTGCACGACTGGTTGCGCAATCATCAACCCGATGAAGCACCACCCGATGGCTACGGCCTGTGGGGCGAAGTGTTCGACAGCATCTATCACCTGCAGCGCCGCGACCAGCGCGTGCGTGGCCGCCTGCAGGCAGTGATCGACCGGGTCCAGGAGTCCACCGCTGCCCTTCGCGATGCGGTGATCATGCTCGACAGCGACGGCAACCTTGAGTGGTGGAACCGCGCCGCCGAGACCCTCCTGGGCTTCAAGACCCCGCAGGACGGCGGCCAGCCGGTGACCAACCTGGTGCGCCACCCGCGCTTCAAGGAGTACTTCGAGTCGGAGAACTACGCCGAGCCGCTGGAGATCCCTTCGCCGATCAACGACCGCCTGCGCGTGCAACTGCACCTCACCCGCTACGGCAACAACGAGCACCTGATGCTGGTGCGCGACGTGACCCGCATCCACCAGTTGGAACAGATGCGCAAGGACTTCGTGGCTAACGTTTCCCACGAGCTGCGCACGCCATTGACAGTGATCACCGGCTACCTCGAGACGCTGCTGGACAACGTCGAGGACGTGAACCCGCGCTGGAGCCGGGCCTTGCAGCAGATGAGCGCGCAAGGCTCACGCATGCAGACGCTGCTCAACGACCTGTTGCTGCTGGCCAAGCTCGAAGCTACCGACTATCCCTCGGACAACCAGCCGGTGCTGGTCGACACCCTGCTCACCGCCATCAAGAACGACGCCCAGGCCCTGTCCGGCCCGCGCAACCAGCGAATCAGCCTGGAGGCAGCGCCTGGCATACGGCTCAAGGGCAGCGAGTCGGAGCTGCGCAGTGCGTTCTCCAACCTGGTGTTCAACGCGGTCAAGTACACCCAGGACGAAGGCAATATCCGCATCCGCTGGTGGGCCGACGAACAGGGCGCGCACCTCAGCGTGCAGGACTCGGGGGTCGGTATCGAGGCCAAGCACCTGCCACGCCTGACCGAACGCTTCTACCGCGTCGATTCCAGCCGAGCCTCCAACACCGGCGGCACCGGGCTGGGCCTGGCGATCGTCAAGCATGTGCTGATGCGCCATCGCGGGCGCCTGCAAATCAGCAGCGTGCCGGGCCATGGAAGCACCTTCACCTGTCATTTTGCGCCAGCACAATTGGTCGTGAACAAGGGCTGAGATCCGAGGGCCGCTTCGCGCCCCATCGCCGGCAAGCCGGCTCCCACAGGAAAGATGCGGCCCTCGTGCGAACCGGCTTGCCGGCGATGGGGCGCGAAGCGGCCCTTTGCTTTTGCAGCCTCAGCCGCTACATTGGATCCCCTGTGCCAGCAAACGCTGGCACTTTTTTTCTTACATTTCAGCAGACGGACCCCGTAAAACCCCATCATGGACCCTTCCCCTGGTATCAGCCTCACCTCGTTGTTCGCCGATTTCGGCATGATTCTCTTTGCTTTGTTCCTGGTGCTGCTCAACGGCTTCTTCGTGGCTGCCGAGTTCGCCATGGTCAAGCTGCGCTCCACCCGCGTCGAATCCATCGCCGAGCTGCATGGCTGGCGTGGCAGCATCCTGCGCAAGGTGCACAACCAGCTCGACGCCTATCTCTCGGCCTGCCAGCTGGGCATCACCCTCGCCTCCCTGGGCCTGGGCTGGGTCGGCGAGCCGGCGTTCGCCCACCTGCTCGAGCCGCTGCTGGCCTATGTCGGCGTGGACAGCCCGGAGCTGATCAAGGCGATCTCGTTCTTCGTCGCCTTCTTCGTGATCTCCTACCTGCACATCGTGGTCGGCGAGCTGGCCCCCAAGTCGTGGGCGATCCGCAAGCCCGAGCTGCTGTCGCTGTGGACCGCCGTGCCGCTGTACCTGTTCTACTGGGCGATGTACCCGGCGATCTACCTGCTCAACGCCAGCGCCAACACCATCCTGCGCATCGCCGGCCAAGGCGAGCCCGGGCCGCACCACGAGCACCACTACAGCCGCGAGGAGCTCAAGCTGATCCTGCACTCCAGCCGTGGCCAGGACCCAAGCGACCAAGGCATGCGCGTACTGGCCTCGGCCGTGGAGATGGGCGAGCTGGAGGTGGTCGACTGGGCCAACTCGCGCGAGGACATGGTCAGCATCGATGCCCATGCGCCGCTGAAGGAAATCCTCGCCCTGCTGCGCCGTCACAAGTTCAGTCGCTACCCGGTATATGACGCCGAGCGCGAGGAATTCACCGGCCTGCTGCACATCAAGGACCTGCTGCTGGAGCTGGCAGAGCTCGACCACTTGCCGCAAACCATCGACCTTGCAGACCTCGCCCGCCCGCTGGAACGGGTATCCCGGCACATGCCGCTGTCCCAGCTGCTGGAGCAGTTCCGCAAGGGTGGCGCGCACTTCGTGCTGGTCGAGGAAGCCGACGGCAAAGTGATCGGCTACCTGACCATGGAAGACGTGCTGGAAGTGCTGGTGGGCGATATCCAGGACGAACACCGCAAGACCGAGCGCGGCATCCTGGCTTACCAGCCGGGCAAGTTGCTGGTGCGCGGTGATACGCCGCTGTTCAAGGTGGAGCGCTTGCTGGGTATCGACCTGGACCACATCGAGGCGGAAACCCTCGCCGGGCTGATCTACGAGACGCTTAAGCGCGTCCCTGAGGAAGAGGAAGTACTGGAAGTCGAAGGCCTGCGCATCATCATCAAGAAGATGAAAGGGCCTAAGATCGTGCTGGCCAAGGTGCTCAAGCTCGATTGACCTGAGAGCCCGCGCCTACATCTGTGGGTGCGGGCTTGCCTCGCGATGCGTCATGGATTCCCTGCGGTAAAGTCCGGCAGTCCACCGATTGGCCGGTCGAACTGATACGGGATCGACTCCAGCGCCAGCCCCACATTGCGCTGCACCACAAAATGCAGGTGCGGCCCGCTGCTGTTGCCGGTATTGCCCGATTTGGCCAGCGCCTGCCCCTGGGCCACACGCTGCCCCTCGCCCACCACCACCGAGCCGCGCATCAGGTGCAGGTAAACGCCCATGGTGCCGTCCGGGTGCAGGATCCTGACGAAATTGCCCGCCGGATTGTTGCCCCGCCCGCTCTGGTTGTTCTCGATCTTCACCACCACCCCGCCGCGTGCCGCGATGATCGGCGTGCCTTCGGGCATGGCGATATCCATGGCGTAGCGGCCCTTGGGCCCGAAGTGGCTGAAGCGGCCGTTGGGGCCCTGGCTCAGGCGGAACGGCCCACCCTTCCAGGGAAACGGATAACGGTAGCCCTGCGGGCGCTGGCCAGGGTCTCCCATGGCGTAGCGAAACTTGGTGTCGTACTTGAGGCGAGCCCCTTGGCGAGCCTGCACCACGCTGAGGATCAGGTTCGAGCGCGGCGGTACCAGGCGCCGGACGATGCGCGAGGCGTTACCGCCCTGGGCATTGGCCAGGCGCTCCACACGCAGTTCAACTTCCATCGGCACGAACAGCTCGTTGCGCGCGACAAAACGCACGCCACCGGCGAAATCCTCGGTCTTCAGCCGCACCTGGCCGTCCAGGCGCTCGACCATGGGTTCGCGGAACACGAAAACCTTGGCGCCCACACTGGGACGGTCGGAATAGGAAACCACGCCATAGGTATCGGTGGTCTTGTAGATGGTCATGCCCAGGCTCGACGCCGAGGCCGTGAGCAAGGCACAGAACAGCAGCAGTCGGGAGGGCGGCATGATGGTGGCTTTTTGACAGTGGTGTTCTGTCGAAGCCTAGCAGCCCAGTTAAAGACAAGTTGTGACAGCTGGTCGGATGTTTTAGCGGGGCTCTGTAGGAGCGGCTTCAGCCGCGATGCAGACAACGCGGTTGGCACCCGCTTCGCGGGTGATCGCGGCTGAAGCCGCTCCTACAGAGTGTACAGCCCGGCCATCAGGCGCCAGGCGTGAAATGCTTCTGCGCCGTGCCGCGGGCGATCAGCCGCGACAGGTAGTCGAGTTTCTGCGCATCCTGGTCGACGAACTTGAAGGTCAGCTGCAGCCAGTCGCTCTCAGGCTTGGGCTCCAGCGCCGCAATGGCGTGCAGGTAGCCGTTCAGGCGCGCGGTTTCGGCATTCTCGCCTTGCTCCAGGTCCAGCACCGCGCCTTCGAGCACCTGTGGCAGGTTGGTGCCGCGGCGCACCACCAGCAGGGCTTCCTTGAGGCTCAGGGCCTTGATCATGCACGGCTGGGTTCCGCTGGACAGGCGCAGTTGGCCTTGACCACGACCAGCCTGGGCCGCCGCAGCGGCAGTCTTCGGCGTAGGGGCGTTGATCAGAGGCTTGGCCGCTGCTGCCACTGGCGCGGCGACGGGCGCGTTCACCTTGGCCGCCTCCGGGCGACCACCGGTCAGGGCGCTGAGCGAGTCATTGGCGAACGCCGAGTTGACCCGCGCCGGCGCGCTGGACATCAGGCTGTCGAGCTTGCCGATCTTGGTCAGCGACTTCTTCACCTTGGTCAGCAGCTGCTCGTTGGTGAAGGGCTTGCCGACGAAGTCGGAAACGCCGGCCTGGATGGCCTGGATCACGTTTTCCTTATCACCACGGCTGGTCACCATGATGAACTGCATGGTCTTCATCTCGTCCTGCTGGCGGCACCAGGTCAGCAGTTCGAGGCCGGACATCTCCGGCATTTCCCAGTCGCACAAGACCAGGTCGAAACGTTCCTTGCTCAGCATGGCCATGGCCTTGCGACCGTTGACCGCGTCCTCGATCACCATGCCGGGGAAGGCATTGCGCAGGCACTTCCTTACCAGGTCGCGGATGAACGGGGCATCATCCACGACCAGCACATTCACTTTACTCATCGATACTCCTCTTGATCCCGGCTAGCATACCGCCGACTGATGGCCATTTGCCAAACCACTGGTCACGCCGGGACTTCTCACACGGTTCGCGGGTGCCTGCTGGTGCTCGACCGCAAACGAAAACGCCCGGCGGTTGCCGGGCGTTCATGCTCGGGAGCAATCCTATTTATCGTCCGGTTCGGCCGGAACATTAGCGATTTCGCCCTCATCGAACGCTTCGCCCTGCACCTCGGCCTTCATGCGCTTGAGGCCCATGTGGCGCACGTCGGTACCACGCACCAGGTAGATCACCAGCTCGGAGATGTTGCGTGCGTGATCGCCAATACGCTCCAGCGAACGCAGGGCCCAGATCACGCTCAACACGCGGGAGATCGAGCGCGGATCTTCCATCATGTAGGTGACCAGCTCACGCAGCGCTGTCTTGTACTCGCGGTCGATTGTCTTGTCGTACTGGGCCACCGACAGCGCCAGGTCGGCGTCGAAACGGGCGAAGGCGTCCAGCGCGTCGCGGACCATGTTGCGCACCTGGTCGCCGATGTGGCGCACCTCGACGTAGCCACGCGGCGACTCGCCTTCCTCGCACAGCTGGATGGCACGGCGGGCGATCTTGGTGGACTCGTCACCGATGCGCTCCAGGTCGATCACCGACTTGGAGATGCTGATGATCAGGCGCAGGTCGGAGGCCGCCGGCTGGCGACGGGCGAGAATGCGCACGCACTCCTCGTCGATGTTGCGCTCCATCTGGTTGATCTGTTCGTCGACCTCGCGCACCTGCTGCGCCAGGCCCGAGTCGGCCTCGATCAGCGCGGTGACGGCATCGTTCACCTGTTTCTCCACCAGCCCGCCCATGGCCAGCAGGTGGCTGCGCACCTCCTCGAGCTCGGCGTTGAACTGCTGGGAGATGTGGTGGGTAAGGCTTTCTTTGTTGATCATCGTTTCGCTCCGCGAAGCAGCTGCAGGCTTCAAGTCGTTCGTGTCGTTCCCTGGCGTTCCTACCTTGCCGGTCTTAGCCGTAGCGACCGGTGATATAGTCTTCGGTCTGCTTCTTCGCCGGGTTGGTGAACAGGGTGTCGGTATCACCGAATTCGACCAGTTTGCCCATGTACATGAAGGCGGTGTAGTCCGAAACACGGGCCGCCTGCTGCATGTTGTGGGTCACGATGACGATGGTGTACTTGGATTTCAGTTCGTAGATCAGCTCTTCGACCTTCAGTGTCGAGATCGGGTCCAGTGCCGAGCACGGCTCGTCGAGCAACAGCACTTCCGGCTCAACGGCAATGGTACGGGCGATTACCAGACGCTGCTGCTGGCCACCTGACAGGCCCAGCGCCGACTCGTGCAGGCGGTCCTTGACCTCATCCCACAGGGCCGCGCCCTTCAGCGCCCACTCGACGGCCTCGTCGAGCACGCGCTTCTTGTTGATGCCCTGGATACGCAGGCCGTAGACCACGTTCTCGTAGATGGTCTTGGGGAACGGGTTGGGCTTCTGGAACACCATGCCCACGCGGCGACGCAGCTCAGCCACGTCCTCGCCCTTGCGGTAGATGTTGTTGCCGTACAGGTTGATGGCGCCTTCGACACGGCAGCCGTCGACCAGGTCGTTCATGCGATTGAAGGTGCGCAGCAGCGTGGACTTGCCGCAGCCGGACGGGCCGATGAAGGCGGTCACGCGCTGCTTGGGGATGTTCATGCTGACGTCGAACAGCGCCTGCTTGTCGCCGTAGAACAGGGACAGGCCGGGTACTTCGATGGCCACGGTCTCTTCAGCCAGGCGCAGGCTCTGCTTGTCGCGGCCCAGGGCCGACATGTCGATGCCGTGGGCGTGGGATTCATGCTGCATGGTCAACTCCATACGCTATCAATTCGTTTCAAAGGGCCGCCCGGCATCCGGGCGGCACGCTTGCAATCAGGATCAGTGGTCCAGGGCCTTGTACTTCTCGCGCAGGTGGTTACGGATCCACACCGCCGAGAGGTTGAGGGTGGCGATCACCAGCACCAGCAGCAGCGCGGTGGCGTACACCAGCGGCCGCGCGGCCTCGACGTTGGGGCTCTGGAAGCCGACGTCGTAGATGTGGAAGCCCAGGTGCATGATCTTCTGGTCCAGGTGCAGGTACGGGTAGTTGCCGTCCACCGGCAGCGATGGCGCCAGCTTCACCACACCCACCAGCATCAGCGGGGCCACTTCGCCGGCGGCGCGGGCCACGGCGAGGATCATGCCGGTCATCATGGCCGGGCTGGCCATCGGCAGGACGATCTTCCACAGGGTCTCGGCCTTGGTTGCGCCCAGGGCCAGCGAGCCCTCGCGCACGGTGCGCGGAATACGCGCCAGGCCTTCCTCGGTGGCCACGATCACCACCGGCACGGCCAGCAGCGCCAGGGTCAGCGAAGCCCACAGCAGGCCCGGCGTACCCAGCGTAGGTGCCGGCAGCGACTCGGGGAAGAACAGCCGGTCGATGGAGCCGCCCAGCACGTAGACGAAGAAGCCCAGGCCGAACACGCCGTAGACGATCGCCGGTACGCCGGCGAGGTTGTTCACGGCGATGCGGATCAGCCGGGTCACCGGGCCCTGCCTGGCATATTCACGCAGGTAGACGGCAGCCAGCACGCCGAACGGGGTGACGATCACCGCCATGATCAGGGTCATCATCACGGTGCCGAAGATGGCCGGGAAGATACCGCCTTCGGTGTTGGCCTCACGCGGGTCATCGCTGAGGAACTCCCACACCTTGGCGAAGTAGGCGCCCATCTTGGTAAAACCGGACATGGCGTTCGGCTGGATGGCGTGGACCACCTTGCTCAGGTTGATCTCCACTTCGCGGCCGTTGCCGTCGCGGGCTACCAGGCTGTCGCGGGCGAACTCCTGGTGCAGGCCGTTGAGGCGCTCTTCGATGGCCTTGTAGCGGTTGTTCAGTTCGGCGCGCTCGGCGTCCATGTCGGCCTGTGCAGCGGCGTCGAGCTTGCCGTCCAGCTCCAGCTTGCGGCTGTGCAGGCGCAGGCGCTCCAGGCCGTGGTTGATGGCACCGATGTCCTTCTTCTCGAGCTTCACAAGCTGGTCGTTGAGTTGGCTGGCGCGCTTGAGGCGGGCCTGCAACTCGTTCCAGGCTTCCGGTCCCTGGGCGACCACGCGGCCTTCTTCCTTGACGCTGACCAGATAGCCGTAGAAGTTGCCCCATTCGCGGCGCTCCAGGGCAATCAGGTCGGCAGGTTTCTGCTGGTCGACCAGCCACTCGCCGACCACCCAGGTGAAGTCACTGCCATTGAGGTCGCGGTTGCCCACCTTGATCAGCTCGCGGGTCATGAACTCCGGGCCTTGGTCGGGCACCGGCAGGCCGGCACCCTTGAGGCGTTCCCGGGGCACTTCTTCCTTCTGCACCACTTCACCGATGACAATGTGGTCAGCCTGGCCCGGCACCTTGTAGGTGGCCTGGACCAGGTCGGCCGGCCAGAAGTGGCCCAGGCCGCGGACGGCGATCACGGCCAGCAGGCCGACGGTCATGATGACCGCCATGGCCACCGCGCCGCCACTGATCCAGACGCCGGGGGCGCCGCTCTTGAACCAGCCTTTGAGGGAATCCTTTTTCACGGATCTCTACCTTTCTATCAAAGCGACGAGTATTTCTTGCGCAGGCGCTGGCGAATCAGCTCGGCCAGGGTGTTCATCACGAAGGTGAACAACAGCAGCACGAGGGCGGCGAGGAACAGCACACGATAGTGGCTGCCGCCGACTTCCGATTCGGGCATTTCCACGGCCACGTTGGCGGCCAGGGTGCGCATGCCCTCGAACAGGTTCAGCTCCATCACCGGGGTGTTGCCGGTGGCCATCAGCACGATCATGGTCTCACCCACCGCACGGCCCATGCCGATCATCAGCGCCGAGAAGATGCCCGGGCTGGCGGTGAGGATGACCACGCGGGTCAAGGTCTGCCATGGTGTCGCGCCCAGGGCCAGCGAGCCCAGGGTCAGGCTGCGCGGCACGCTGAACACAGCGTCCTCGGCGATGGAGTAGATGTTCGGGATGACCGCGAAGCCCATGGCGATACCCACTACCAGGGCGTTGCGCTGGTCATAGGTGATGCCGAGGTCGTTGCTGATCCACAGGCGCATGTCGCCCTTGAAGAACCAGCTCTCGAGGAACGGACTCATGTACAGGGCAAACCAACCGATCACCAGGATCACCGGGATCAGGATCGCCGCTTCCCAGCCATCAGGGATGCGCAGGCGGATCGACTCCGGCAGGCGGCTCCAGCTGTAGCCGGCAAGCAGGATACCGATCGGCATGATCAGGAACAGGCTGAACACGCCCGGCAGGTGGCCTTCGAGGTACGGCGCGAGGAACAGGCCAGCGAAGAAGCCGAGGATCACCGTCGGCATTGCTTCCATCAACTCGATCACCGGCTTGACCTTGCGGCGCATGCCCGGGGCCATGAAGTAGGCGGTGTAGATGGCGGCGGCGATGGCCAGCGGGGCAGCCAGGATCATCGCGTAGAACGCGGCCTTGAGCGTACCGAAGGTCAGCGGCGACAGGCTCAGTTTGGGTTCGAAGTCGGTGTTCGAGGCGGTCGACTGCCAGACGTACTTGGGCTCGTCGTAGTTCTCGTACCAGACCTTGCCCCACAGCGCGCTGAAGGAGACTTCCGGGTGCGGGTTCTTCAGGCTCAGCGGCAGCAGCTTGCCACCTTGCTCGATGATGATGCGATTGGCGCGCGGCGACAGGGCGAGGATGCCCGCGCCTTCGGCGACCGGCTCGACCAGCAGGGTGCGGTGCGCGGTGCTGTGGAACACGCCGAGCTTGCCTTCGCCATCCAGGGCGATGAAGCCCTTGCGGCGCTCCTCGGCGTCGATCTGCACCACCGGGGCCTTGCCCAGCTGGAAGCTGCGGATCAACTTGAAGCGCGACTCGCCATCGGGGTCGCGGGCCATGAACCACTGGCTCAGGCCACCCTTGGAGTCACCGAAGATCAGCGAGATGCCGCCAACCAGCTGGGCGGTCGCGGTGATTTCGGCGTTGCCGTCCTCGAGCAGCTTGTAGCGGCCGTTGAGGCTCTTGTCGCGCAGGCTGAACACGTCGGCGGTGGCGCGGCCGTTGACCACGTACAGCCACTGCTGGCGCGGGTCGATGAAGATGTTCTTCACCACCTCGGTCATCTGCGGCAGTTCGATACGGTTCTGCTCGACAGTGACCTCGTCAGTCATCATGTTCTCGGTGCGCGACAGTTCGATCACCTGCAGGTGCGCACCGGTGGAACCGGCCAGCAACAAGGTGTCGCCGTTGACGTTGACGCTCACATGCTCCAGCGCGCGGCCTTGTTCATCCAGGGTGAACAGGTCCTGACCATAGGGGAAGTCGATGCCCGCCTCGATGGTCTTCTTGTTGTCCGGATAGGTGATCTTGTAGGTGTGGTGGAACACCAACGCCTGGCCGTTGGACAGGCCCACCACCACCAGCGGGCTGCCCGGCTGGTCGGTGCTGATCGAGCTGACCTGGGCGCCGGCCGGCAGCGGCAGGTCGACGCGCTTCAGTTCGTTGCCGGTCTTGGTGTCGAAGAACAGGGCCTGGCCCTTGTCGGATACACGCATACCCACGAGGTTCTGTTCCTCGAGGGCGATCAACAGCGGTTTACCGGCGTCCTGCTGCAGCCAGGTCGGCTCCAGCGCCTTCTTGCTGGAAAGCGTGGCGCCCTGGAACAGCGGCAGCACCACATAGGCCAGGTAGAAGAAGATCAGCGTGATCGCCGCCAGCACGGCTAGCCCGCCCACCAGGACATACCAGCGGGTCAGGCGATCCTTGAGGGCGCGCAGGCGGCGCTTGCGTTGCAACTCGGGCGTATTGAAGTCAATGCGCACGGGAGGAGAATTTTGGGTCATTGTGGAGTTGGCCAGATCATTCATGCGCACACCCTAGCGGTCCCGTATGACAAAAACATGACAGTGCAGTGACGCAAAAAAGCCCGCCGCGCAGGAGCCCTGGCTTCGGACTAAGGAATTCGTGGGAGAGGCCGGTATTATTAGTCGCCGGCCTCAACCTCAATTACTTACTTCTTTGCAACGTTACCCGCGTGGGACAGGCCCAGGTCGGCCAGGGTCTTGTCGACCACTTTGGCTGGCAGCGGGATGTAGCCGTCCTTCACGACAACTTGCTGGCCGGCCTGCGACAGCACCAGCTTGACGAACTCGGCTTCCAGCGGGGCCAGAGGCTTGTTCGGCGCCTTGTTGACGTAGACGTAGAGGAAACGCGACAGCGGGTAGGTGCCGTTCAGGGCGTTGGCTTCGTTGTCTTCGACGAACGCGCCGCCTTCTTTCTTGGCCAAGGCAACGGTCTTGACGCTGGCGGTCTTGTAGCCGATGCCCGAGTAGCCGATGCCGTTCAGCGACGAGCTGATCGACTGCACTACCGAGGCCGAGCCAGGCTGTTCGTTGACGTTAGGCTTGAAGTCGCCTTTGCACAGGGCTTCTTCCTTGAAGTAGCCGTAGGTGCCCGATACCGAGTTGCGGCCGAACAGCTGGATTGGCTTGTTGGCCAGGTCGCCGGTCACACCGATGTCGCCCCAGGTCTTGACGTCAGCCTTGCCGCCGCACAGGCGGGTGGAGGAGAAGATAGCGTCAACCTGAGCCATGGTCAGGCCCTTGATCGGGTTGTCCTTGTGCACGAACACGGCCAGGGCGTCCACGGCAACCGGGATGGCGGTCGGCTTGTAGCCGTACTTCTGCTCGAACGCCTGCAGCTCGACGTCCTTCATCTTGCGGCTCATCGGGCCCAGGTTGGCGGTGCCTTCGGTCAGGGCGGGTGGCGCGGTCGAGGAACCGGCGGCCTGGATCTGGATGTTTACGTTCGGATATTCCTTCTTGTAGGCCTCGGCCCACAGGGTCATCAGGTTCGCGAGGGTGTCGGAACCGACGCTGGAGAGGTTGCCCGAAACACCGGTGGTCTTGGTGTAGGTCGGGATTGCAGGATCGACAGCGGCGACCGCATTGGCGGCAGCGACGCCAGCGGCGGCAAAGGTCAGGGCCGCCATCAAACGCTTCAGTTTCATGCCTTGCTCCTAGCAGGAATATCGTGGGTTGTGAGATGGAACGGGCCCAAGTATCTGCAGGCCGCATGAACACTCTATGACTCGAATGTGACAATTGGATGAAAGGCCATCACCGGTAACCGGGATGGCCTTTACAGGATGTTGCAGAGGGGATCTAGAGCGGGATTCAGCGTTTGCGTGCAAGCAGATAGATGCCCACCAACAGACCGACGGCGCACAGGCACGCCACATAGTAAGCCGGCGCCATAGGACTGAACTTCAGCAGCGCGGTCACCACCATCGGCGTCAGACCACCGAAGATCGCATAGGCCAGGTTGTAGGAGAACGACAGGCCACTGAAGCGCACCACCGGCGGGAAGGCCTTGACCATCACGTAAGGCACCGCGCCGACGATGCCCACGCACAGGCCGGTCAGGGCGTACAGCGGGAACAGCAGGTCAGGGCGGGTCGGCAGGCTGTGGTAGAAGGCCCAGGACGACGCCAGCAGCGCCAAGCTGCCGACGATGAACACGCGCCCGGCGCCGAAACGGTCGGCCAGGCTGCCAGCGCCGACGCAGCCCAGGCTGAGCAGCACGATGGCCAGGCTATTGGCCTTGAGCGAGTCGGTGGGGCTGACGTGGTAGAGGCTCTGCAGCAACGCCGGGGTCATGAGGATAATCACCACGATGCCGGCCGACAGCAGCCAGGTGAGCAGCATCGACAGGATGATCGCGCCGCGATGATCACGCAGCACCGCGCGCAGCGGCAGCTCTTCGGCCAGGGCCTTGCGCGCCTGCATTTCGGCGAAAACGGGGGTCTCATGCAACCAACGGCGCAGGTAGACCGCGAAGAAGCCGAACACCCCACCGAGCAGGAACGGGATACGCCAGGCGTAGTCCGCCACTTCCTCGGGGGTGTAGAGCGTATTGATCAGCGTTGCCACCAGCGAGCCAAGCAGGATGCCCGAGGTCAGGCCGGCGGTCAGCGTGCCGCAGGCATAGCCGGTGTTGCGCGCCGGCACGTGCTCGGAGACGAACACCCAGGCTCCTGGCACCTCGCCACCGATGGCCGCGCCCTGAATCACCCGCATCAGCAGCAGCAGGATCGGCGCCCACAGGCCAATCTGCGCATAGGTGGGCAACAGGCCCATCACCAGGGTCGGCACGGCCATCATGAAAATGCTCAGGGTGAACATCTTCTTGCGTCCGAGCAGGTCGCCAAAGTGGGCCATGACGATGCCGCCCAGTGGCCGGGCCAGGTAGCCGGCGGCGAAGATGCCGAAGGTCTGCATCAGGCGCAGCCATTCGGGCATGTCGGCGGGGAAGAACAGCTTGCCCACCACCGTGGCGAAGAACACGAAGATGATGAAGTCGTAAAACTCCAGTGCACCGCCCAGCGCGGACAGCGAGAGGGTCTTGTAGTCACTGCGGGACAACGGCCGGGACGGCTGCTCGATACTGCTCTGCACGGAGGTCATCGCTGTTCTTTCTCTTGTAGGTCTGCGGACCGCTTGGCATGCGGCTTCTGGATTGAGTAGTCGGCGAAGATAGCAAATTGCCGAGCCGCGCTCATAGCGGTACAAAATCCATACAGATATTCATGAATGTGCGGTCGTCGCTGGCTGTGCAGGTATATATACTGCCCGCTCGTAGGAAAAGGTTGCTTATCCTGAGGGATGCTGTGCGAAAACGTCGGTCATTGTTGTCAGACTGTTTCGCAGAGTTTCCCTGAGGCCGCCCCCTGAAGCGAAATCAGCGTAGTATGCGTGTTGCTGAATCGTTTTTACGGCGTCCGTTATTGCGCCACCAACGAAGCGTCACGGGTCAGAGGCCCCACGGCATGATTGAGCTCGAACAAGAAGATCCTATCCCGCAAGGCGACCTGGCCTTGCAGATCACCGCGCTGCCGCGTGAGACCAATGGTTTCGGCGATATCTTCGGCGGCTGGCTGGTCGCCCAGATGGACCTGGCCGGCACCGCCATGGCCAGCCGCGTCGCCGGAGGCCGAGTGGCCACGGTAGCCATCGATCGCATGGCGTTCCTGGTCCCGGTGGCCGTGGGCGCGCAGCTGTCCTTCTATACCCAGACCCTGGAAATCGGCCGCAGCTCGATCCAGATGATGGTCGAAGTGTGGAGCGACGACCCGCTGTCCAGCGAATGGCGCAAGGTCACCGAGGCAGTGTTCGTGTTCGTCGCCATCGATGGCAGTGGTCGCACCCGCTCCGTACCTCGTCGCTGAGCCTGGCGAGCGGTAAACTCATTGCACGTCACCGGGTCCAACGGCCTGACAGACAATCAATGAGACGAACGCAATGGCTAACTTCACGGTCGAGACCGAGCGGCACGGCGAACTCAACTGCTGGCGCATCACCAGCGATCATGCCGAACTACTGATTGCCCAACAGGGCGCCCAGGTCCTGAGCTATCAGCGCCTGGGTGAGCCACCGCTGCTGTGGCTGAGCGACCAGGCCATCTTCCGCCAGGGCAAGTCGGTGCGTGCCGGCGCACCCGTGTGCTGGCCGTGGTTCGGTATCTTCGAGCGCAATCCCGATTCGGTCAAAGCCATGTTCAAGGGCGAGCAGCCGCCCGCCCACGGCCTGGTGCGTGGCCGTGACTGGCAGTTGTTGAGCGCCGAGGAACACGGCGACCACCTGCAGTTCGAGTTCGAATTGCCCGAAGCCCAAGGTGAGCTGCCGGGTTGGCCTCATGACGTCCAACTCAAGCTCCTGGTAGAACTGGACGACCAGCTGAAGCTCACCCTCACCAGCTACAACCTCGGCAATACCGATGTCACCCTGAGCCAGGCGCTGCACAGCTACTTCGCCGTGAGCGATGTGCGCCAGGTGCAAGTGGAAGGCGTTGACGGGTTGGCCTACATCGAAACACTGGCCAACTGGGAACAGCGCAAACAACAGGGCAGCCTGGGTTTCGCCGGCGAGACTGATCGCATCTACCTGAACGCGCCTGAGCGACTGGCGATTGTCGACCCACACTGGAGCCGACGCATCACCCTGCAGGCCGGCGGCTCACGCACCGCGGTGATCTGGAACCCCTGGACCGACCGCGCCCGCGACTTGCCGGACATGGCCGACGATGGCTGGCAGCGCATGCTATGCATCGAGACGGCGAATGTGATGGATGACGTGGTGGTGCTCAAACCAGGGGCGACTCATGCGATGAGCGTGGCAATCGGTAGCGAAGCGCTCTGACCCGATAGTTTCAGCCGCCTGTACTGGCCCTATCGCCGGGCAGCCCGCGCCCACACGAGTGGGCGGGGGGCGGGGGGGGGCCGCGGGGCCGCGCGAGGGGCGCGCCCGGCCAAAAACCAGAAAAATACGCCCCGGACAC
>NZ_JBSSEW010000033.1:0-35270 GCF_054062095.1 Pseudomonas sp. TE6288 | reverse complement strand
TGGTGGGCGGTGGGGTGCCTCACTGCCCCGCGCCAGCCCGTGTTTCCAACCACGGGGGGGGCGCCCCCCCACCCCCCCCGTAGTGATAGGGGGGGGTTGGGGGGCCCGCCCCGCGATCGTTTCAGATCAGAACTCGACCTTGACCGCCTGCGAAGCCCGGGTCGCCTTGGCCCGCGCCGCCTCGACCGATTCGTCACGCGCCAGGCACACGCCCATGCGCCGAGTACCATTGATCTCTGGCTTGCCGAACAGGCGGATGGCGGTATCCGGCTCGCTCAGCGCCGCGCCCAGGTTGGCGAAGCTGGTCTGCTGCGACTGGCCTTCAGGCAGGATCACCGCCGACGCCGACGGGCCGAACTGGCGCACCACCGGGATGGGCAGGCCGAGGATGGCCCGCGCGTGCAGGGCGAACTGCGACAAGTCCTGGGAAATCAGGGTCACAAGGCCCGTGTCGTGCGGGCGTGGCGACACTTCGCTGAACCACACCTGGTCGCCCTTGACGAACAGTTCCACACCGAACAGGCCACGGCCGCCCAGCACGTCGGTGACCGCCTGGGCTACACGCTGCGACTCGGCCAACGCCTTCGGGCTCATGGCCTGGGGCTGCCAGGACTCCTGATAGTCGCCTTTTTCCTGTCGGTGGCCGACCGGCGCGAGGAAGGTCGTGCCACCGACATGGCGCACAGTGAGCAGGGTGATCTCGTATTCGAAGTCGATGAAGCCTTCGATGATCACCCGCCCCTTGCCGGCACGGCCGCCTTCCTGGGCATAGTCCCAGGCTTTCTGCAGGTCATCGGCGCTACGCAGCAGGCTCTGGCCCTTGCCGGACGAGCTCATCACCGGCTTGACCACGCACGGGTAGCCCAGGTCGGCCACCGCCTTGCTGTAATCCTCGAAGGTGTCGGCGAAATGGTACGGCGAGGTCGGCAGGTCCAGCTCTTCGGCAGCCAGGCGACGAATGCCTTCGCGGTTCATGGTCAGCTGGGTGGCGCGGGCGGTGGGGACGACGTTGAAGCCTTCGCTCTCGAGCTCGACCAGCGTGGCGGTGGCAATGGCTTCGATCTCGGGGACGATGTAATGCGGTTTTTCCGCCTCGATCACTGCGCGCAGGGCCACGCCATCGAGCATGTTGATCACATGGCTGCGGTGCGCGACCTGCATCGCCGGCGCATTGGCGTAGCGGTCCACGGCGATCACTTCGACGCCCAGGCGCTGCAGCTCGATCACCACTTCCTTGCCCAGCTCGCCGCAGCCGCACAGCAATACACGGGTCGCGGTGGGCGACAGTGGGGTTCCGATACGGGTCATTTCAGGTCCTCGAAGGCGTCCGGGGCCGCGCCACGCTGGCTGCCGCCCGCTGAAAAATGGACCGGTATTCTACATCAGGATGTGGCCACCGCGCGCCGTGCCCGCCAGGCCATGATCAACCACACCGCGGTGACCCCGGCGAACTTCGAGGCCATCGCCGTGCCGATCACTGCAGGCGTCAAGGCACCGATCATGCCGAAGAAGATGAAGGTGTCCACCGGGATGCTCAGCGCCGAGCTCAGCCACAGGCGGTCGCGCAGGGGGCGCCGGGTAACGCTGAACACCAGCCAGTCGATCAGTTCGGAGACGAAGAACGCGGTCGCGCTAGCCAGGGCGATGGCAGGCTCGGAGGTGATATAGGACAGCACCAGCGCCACCAGCATGGCCAACAACGCGCCATGGCCGTAGCGGGTCTGCACCATGTCGCGCAGGATGAACACCAACCCGCCCCAGGCGGACCAGATCACGTCCAGGTGCGGCGCACTGGAGAAGGCGAAGTTGATCAGCACCACGCTGCTGATGTAGGCGATGAGATAGAACATGATGGGTGTTCGGATTGGGCAAGCCGGACAGATTAGCGTTGCCCCCTTCGCGGGGCAAGCCCGCTCCCACAGCTGTTCGACAGGTGCTACAGACCGATGATCAACCCGGCCGCCAGCGCCCGCTCATGGCAGCGCTGCAACACCACGCGCCGCTCGGCATTGTCCATGCGCCCCCAACGAGTGATCTCGCTCACCGTACGCTGGCACCCGGTGCAGATATCCTGCTCGTCCAGCGCGCAGACATTGACACAGGGCGAGGCCACGGGCCGCTCGTCACTCATCGTCGCTCACCAGGTCACGGGCATAGCGCTGGGCATTGTGCACATAATGGGCGGCGCTGGCCTCGAGCATGCGTTTCTGCTGCTCGGTCAACTCGCGCACTACCTTGCCCGGCGACCCCATCACCAACGAGCCGTCGGGAATCTCCTTGCCCTCGGGGATCAGGGCGTTGGCGCCGATGATGCAGTGCTTGCCGATACGCGCCCCGTTGAGGATCACCGCATTGATGCCGACCAGGCTGTAGTCGCCGACCGAGCAGCCATGCAACATGGCGTTGTGGCCGATGGTCACGCCGCGACCGAGGGTCAGCGGCGAGCCCATGTCGGTGTGCATCACCGTGCCGTCCTGGACGTTGCTGTCCTCGCCGATGTCGATCAACTCGTTGTCGCCGCGCAGCACCGCGCCGAACCACACGCTGGCCCGGGCCTGCAGGCGCACCTTGCCGATCAGCGTGGCAGTGGGCGCGGCCCAGCTCTCGGGATGGGCTTCGACGCGCAGGTCGCCCAGGCGGTATTTCATGTGTCGCTCCTCACGGTTGAACGCCAGTGGCGGGGTGTGCCCCGCTCAGTTCTCGATGAAACGCTCGGGGGGCTGGTGCAAGCTGATGCCCGCGTCGAACAGCAGGTTGACCAGTTCGACGATCATGATCGCCGAGAGTCCCCAGATCTTGTAGTCGCCGTAGCGGTAGCTGGGCACGTACCAGCTGCGGCCCTGGTAGTCGATGCGGTGGGTGTGCTCGCGGGGGTCCTGGCGGAAAAACGCCAGCGGCACACTGAAAACGGCGGCGATTTCCGCGTCGTTGGCGCGGTACTCGACATAGTCCGGGATCAAACCGACGAACGGCGTCACCTTCAGGCCGTGCAGCGAGATCAGCGGGCTGAGCGGGCCGATGACTTCGACCAGCCCGGGCGGCAGGCCGATTTCCTCCTCGGCTTCGCGCAGGGCCGTGAACACCAGGTCTGGGTCCTCAGGGTCGCGCCGCCCGCCCGGGAAGGCGACTTCACCACCATGGGTGGACAGGCCCTTGGCGCGCAGGGTCAGCACCAGCTCCGGCTCCTCGCTGCGGGTAATGGGCAGCAACACCGCCGCTTCGGGGAAACGGCGGTCCGTCTCCGGTGATGCGGGGGTATGGTTGCTCATTCGGCGAAGAAGCTCGTCCAGCATTACGCACTCTCGTGTCCAAGGCCTGCCCTGCATGATGCACCAAAGCCGCGAGGCACCCAAGCCCCGCCCGCAGGCCGCTTGCGATAAGCGGGCCGGGCGCGCCAAGATAGCCCGACCCCACTGGAATGAATGAAAGCATGAAATTCTGCAGCGCGTGCGGCCAACCGGTCACCCAGCGGATCCCCGAAGGCGACAGCCGCCTGCGGTATGTCTGCGATCATTGCCAGACGATCCACTACCAGAACCCCAATATCGTCGCAGGGGTCTTGCCTACCTGGGGCTCCCAGGTACTGCTGTGCCGCCGGGCGATAGAACCGCGCCGAGGGTTCTGGACGCTGCCCGCCGGCTTCATGGAAAACGGCGAGACCCTCGATGCCGCCGCCCGTCGCGAAACCGTCGAGGAAGCGTGCGCGCGGGTCGGCGAAACCTGCCTGTACCAGTTGTTCGACCTGCCGCACATCAACCAGGTGCACGTGTTTTTCCGCGCCGAACTGGCCGATCTGGACTTTGCAGTGGGCATCGAGAGCCTTGAAGTACGCTTGTTCGAAGAGCACGAGATCCCCTGGCGCGAGCTGGCTTTCCGCACCGTCACACGCACACTAGAATGCTATTATCGCGACCGCGTCAGGCAGCACTATCCGATTGGCCATGAATACCTGCCGCCGATGAACGTCACGTCGTCCACCACCTAAGTTTTCAGGGATACGGTTTCATGCGCTGGCTGCTTGCCCTCTTCTGCCTCAGTGTCGCCTCGGTGTCGCAAGCCGCCTTCACCGAGACTATCATCCGCAAGACGCCGTCGGCCGCGCCGTCGCCGGTCCAACCCGCCACCACTGGCACCCAGCAAGAGCGGCTGATCGACAAGGTGCTGGTGATCAAGTCCGAGCGCCGCCTGCAACTGATCAGCCGTGGCGAGCCGCTCAAGACCTACCGCATCTCCCTGGGCAAGCAACCCAAGGGGGCCAAGGCCCGCGAAGGCGACAAGAAAACCCCGGAAGGCCTGTACTGGCTCGACTGGCGCAAGGTCAGCGACCGCTACAACCTGGCCATGCACATCTCCTACCCGAATATCACCGATGCCGCCAAGGCGCGCAGCGAAGGTGTTGCCGCTGGCAGCATGATCATGATCCACGGCACGCCGATCAACGAGGAGTACCCCGAGTGGTATTTCCATACCCTCGACTGGACCGAGGGCTGCATCGCCATGCGCAATGACGACATGCGCGAAGTATGGAGCATGGTCAAGGACGGCACGCTGATCGAAATCCGCCCCTGAGCGCTCACCGGTGGCACCAAAGGCCTGTCCTGCTCACGCGTGACAGGCCTTTCTTTTTTAGTGCCCGCCCCCTTTCGCCACACCACCGCTCCCTTTTCCTACAGTTAGGATCGGCTCATTCCCCGCAGCATAGTGGCGTTGAGCCACATAAATGCCATCACTGACATTCTTAGAATTCCCGCAGCTGATTTCACGATTTCGTACATCACTTGCGAGGTTTTCATGCAAAATCCTGTCTCCAAGACCAGACCCGACCCCCTGCGCTGGGCTGTCTTCCTTGCCCTGCTGGGCAGCACCCAGGTTCAGGCGCAAGGCGCCCTGACACCGACACCGGGCCCTGGCGGCACCCCGATCATCGACAACAGCCATGGCGTCCCGGTCATCGACATCGTCGCGCCCAATGCCAGCGGCCTGTCACACAACCAGTTCCTCGACTACAACGTCGGCAAGCCAGGCCTGGTGCTGAACAATGCCCTGCAGGCCGGGCAGTCGCAGCTGGCCGGCCAGTTGGGCGCCAACTCGCAATTCCAGGGCCACGCCGCCTCGACCATCCTCAACGAGGTAGTCGGCCAGAACGCCTCGCGGATCGAAGGGGCTCAGGAGATCTTCGGCCAGAAAGCCGATTACCTGCTCGCCAACCCCAACGGCATCACACTCAATGGCGGCAGCTTCATCAATACCACCCGCGCCGGCTTCCTGGTCGGCAAGGCGGACATTCACGACGGGCAGATCAGACACCTCGACAGCCGTGACGCCAGCGGCACGCTGAATGTGCTGGGCCGCGGCCAGAGCAACGGCGCAGGCGCCCTGGACCTCATCGCGCCGCGTATCGACACCACTGGGCACCTGTTCGCCAAAGGGCAGCTGAACATGACCATCGGCCACAACCTTGTCGACGCCAGCAGTCGCGAGGTGCTCGAACAGCTCCCCGCCGCCACCTCCATCGATGCCAACCTGCTTGGCGCCATGCAGGCCGGGCGCATCCGCATCGTCAGCACCGCCGAAGGCGCCGGTGTGCAGGTCGGCGACAAGGAGCTGCGCGCAGATCGCGACTTGATCATCCACTCCGCGGGCGACCTTAAAGTACAGGGCAATGACAAACGCCAGGCCAGCCTCGTAAGCAAGACCGGCAAGCTGGACCTGAAAACCGATGGCGACCTGCAGCTTACCCATGCTCATGGCAAGGCCAGGCAGATCGAGGTACACGCCGGTAAAAAACTGACCCTGGATACCGCCACCCGCGAAAAGGTGACGGACGATCCGGTCAACTGGTCGAAGCAATGGCTGTTCATCCCCACCGAAAGCCATAACGGCAAGACCACGCAAACCAGTCGCCAGCAACTGAGTAGCCGCCTGGTGGCCGAGGACAGCCTGAACCTGTCGGCCGGCAGCGACCTGCACCTGACGGCCGCGCACCTGGAAGCGGACAACGCCCTGCAACTGCGCAGCGGTGGAAAGATGACGATCGACGCTGGCGTGGACACGCTCGATATCGCCGAGCAGTCCACCCACAGGCGCTACCTGGACCGCACCGATATCGACAGCCAGGCACACACCGAGCAGGTCAAGGCCAGCACCCTCAAGGGCGGCACTCTCATCGCCAGCGCCGGGGCCGACATGCAGATCTCCGGCGCCCGCCTCGAGGCGCGCAAGCAGGTCGAACTCGACGCCAAAGGCGCTCTGCAGATTGAAAGCGCCGTGGAAAATGACCATGCCCGGCTCACCACGGGCAAGCGTGCGTTCGTGGCCAGCGCCGGCAAGGACGCGCCGGACTCGCAGCAGTACACGGCCAAGTTCGGCTACGAAAAACTGCAGAGCGACGAGCAGACCACTGCGACACGCCAGGTCGCCAGCAGCATCAGCGCGGACTCCGTCTCGCTGCGCAGTGATCGTAAACTGACGCTCAGTGCTTCGAACGTGCAGGCAAGGAAAGACCTCATGCTGGCCGCCAGCGAAGTCGAATTGGCGGCAGCCCACGACACCCAGGCCAGGCATACCCTCGATACCCGTACAGCTGCCGCACTGAGCGTCACCGGCGGTTCCGACCGCGTAGGCCTTGGCATCGACGGCTATCATGGCCCGGCCGCCGTGCTCGAACGCGAAACCACGACTCGACGAAGCCATCTGTCAGCAAGCGGCGATCTGCACATCGACACCGCGCAACTCACCACCACCGCTGCTCAGCTGAATGCGGGACGCACCTTGAAAGTGGACGCCGAGCGCATCGACAACCGTGCGGCAGCCGATACCAAGGTCCGTGAAACCACGCTCACCAAATGGGACGGCGGCCTGAGCGTCGGCATCGACTACAAGTACCTCAGCGATCACGTCAAGCGCTTGTTCACTGGCAAGAAAGCCGAAGACGAAGCGGCCTCACCAAACGCTGGCGCTCAACTCTCGCTCCAGCACACCTCGCGCGTGCACAAGGACACCAACAGCACCGCGCAGGTCACGAACTTCGACGGTGGCAACATCTCCATTCGGGCCGATCAGCTCATGGATGAAGGTAGCGCCTACAAAGCCAGGGCTGGGAGCCTGCGCATCGAGGCTGGAGAACACCAGATGCTGGCCGCCCGGGATCAGAGCAGCAGCGAAATACGCAACACCACGGGTGGCGGCAGCCTGCGTGTGAGCACCACCACCGGAACGGATGTCAACGCAAGGCTTGAGGGTCATGGCGACTCCCTGAGCCAGCTGAAACAGACCACGACAGCCCGCGTCGGCAGTTTGCAGGGCAGCCAGGGGGTCCAGGTAGAACTCGAACGTAGTGGTCACTATGAGGGTGCCCGCTTCTACGGCGGCAACGGCGCGGTCAGCCTGCGCAGTGGCGGCGACCTGACACTCGCAGCAGCCCATGATCACAACACTGAACACACCACCACGCTGGACGCCGGATTGGCGGTCAAGGCCGGCACCGGCCTGCTCGGCCCCAACGGCGGCCTGGACGGTAATCTCAAGCGCCACAGCCTGGAAACGCAGCACAGCCAGGCACGGGTCGCACAAATCGATGGCAAAGGTGCCGTGGAACTGACCAGTGGCGGTGATATGCGCCTTGAAGGCACGCGCATCGGCAGCCGTGCGGGCACCGGCGACATTACCCTGCACAGCGAAGGCAGGCTGAGCGTGACAGCCGCCAGCGATACCCGCCAGAGCCTGGGCAAGACCTGGGGCGGCAAGCTGAATGTCGACGGCAGCACTACCGGTGGTGGCTTGGGTGGCAAAGGCACCTTCGGCTGGGTCAATGAGCAGGCCAGCACAGCCATTGGTGCGCAGTTCGACAGCAAGGGCTCGGTGCAGATTACCAGCTTCGCCCATGACGATACCGCGCTGCAGGTACAAGGGCTGCAAGCCAACGCCAAACGGATAGGCCTGGACGCCCGCAATGGTGGCCTGCTGGTCGAGGCAGCCAGCAACACCGAGCGCCACGACAACCTCGACGTTACCATTGGTGGCGGCCTGAAGGTCAATGCCATGGACATTGGGGGCATCAACGCCCAGGTCAAGGTCGGCCTGGATAAACGCGACAACACCACCTGGCATGACAGCAAGCTACGCGCCGACCTGATCGACTTGCGCAGCCAGGGCGATACCCGCATCGAAGGCGCACAGCTTGAGGCGCAGGCAATCGAAGGCAAGATCGACGGCAACCTGCGGGTGGCCAGCCGTCAGGACCAGGTCGACAGCGTAAAGCTAGAGGTCGACGCCAGTCTCGCCCAGAAGCAACCGGCAGCCTCCGAGACTGAAACCCCGGCCTCGCTGGCGAGCGTTTTCGAGGGCGGCAACATCACGGAAATCGCCGGGGCGCTGTGGAACAAAGTCACCGCGAAATTTACCCCGTCGGTCAAGATGGACTACGCCAAGCGCAACAACGACACCGTCAGCCAGCAGACGCTCCTGTCCGGCACGCAGGGCATCGATCTGCAGGTAGCTGGCGACACCCGCCTGGTCGGCGCCACGCTGCAGGCGGCCGATGGCCAGGTCGAACTCGGTGGCGGCGCGGTCGCCCGCGACAACCTGAGCGGTCGGGACTACGCCAAGGATGTGAAGGTCGACGTCGATTTGTCCACGGCTGGCCTTGCCAGTACCGCCTATTCGTACCTCTCGAACCTGATCACCGGCAGCACCGACAAGGCTGACGACCACAAGGCGTACAGCAACACCGGTCACGACCGCACTAGCGAGTATGTCTCGCAGATAAAGGAGAGCCGCCAGCGCTGACGCTTGCCAGGCAGCGGCCTGTGGGTCGCTGCGCCTCCCACACGGATTCTGCGGGAGCGGGCACACCCGTTCCCACAGGGGCATCGGACCGAACCCCATGAACGCACCGATCTTTTCCTCCCATACTTTCCGCCCATCAAGCGCAGGCATACGCCACATCGCCACTGTCCTGCTGGCTTGCCTCATCATGACGCTATCGGCCAACGCCATCGCCACGGTCGACCCGGCCAGCCAGCAGTTGCGGGATCAGCAACAAGCCGTGCGGCAACTGGAACAGCAGCAGCGGCTCGAACGCTGGCAGCGCAGGCAACCTGCCAACGCCACTGAAGACAGCGATACTGCAATGCTCGACCCCGACCAGCACTGCTGGGCGATCAGTGGGGTACGCCTGGCCGGCAACCGCATGCTCGATACCCGGCAACTGCAGCCGATCGTGCGTGCGCTGTCGTCCACTTGCATGGGGGTCGCCGAAATTGACCAGCTACTCAAACAACTGACCCGGCACTACGTGCAAGCCGGATATCCCACCAGCCGCCCCTATGTGGCCCGCGCCCCTGAGCACGGCGCCCCGCTGGACATCGTCATCGTCGAAGGCTTCATCGAATCGATCGAACTGGCTGGCGCCGACCTGCCGCTGTCGCTGCAAGGCGCATTTCCGGGCATGCTCGGCCTTCCCCTGCACCTGCCGGATCTCGAGCAAGGCCTGGACCAACTCAACCGGCTGCGTGCCTATGACCTGCAAATGGCCTTGCTGCCGGGCGAGATGCAAGGCGGAACCCGCGTCGTGCTCGAACCCCGGCGCGTCGCTTCACGCGCCCACCTGGACGCCCTGCTCGACAACCGCGGCGGGGAACTGACCGGCCGCCACCGTCTCAACCTGGGGCTTGGCCTGGACAGCCCGCTGGGCCTGAACGACGACCTGCGCCTGTCGCTAAGTTCGGTGGTGTTCGACGCGCCTGGCCAAAGCGAAGGCGTCAGCCTGTACTACAGCATTCCCCATGGCCGCTGGACCTTCACCCTGAATGCCAGCCAGATGCGCTACCGAGCGCCGATCCCAAACACCCGCTACGCCAGCAGTGGCCGCAGCGAGTTCTACGGCGTCGGCGCCGAGCGCGTGCTGTGGCGCAACCAGCAAGGCATGCTCAGCGCCAGCGCCCGGCTGGACCGCAAGCAATTGCTCAACCGCTTCGGCCCCGCCGTACTGGCGCTGCAGAGCCCGACCCTGGCCACCCTCGAAGCTGGCCTGAACCTGCTGTGGCTCGAAGGTGGACTGTGGAACGCTTACCTGGGCGTAAGCCAAGGGGTACGCTGGTTCGGCGCCGACCGACCGTTCGCCCACAAGCAGGCGCCACGTCCGGACTTCACCAAGTACCGCGCCAACTTGCTGCACCTGCGCCAGGGCCAGGCTCAATGGCCCTGGCGCTGGCAAAGCGAACTGGCCCTGCAATACAGCGCCCATGTGCTGCCCGCCGTCGAGCAACTGCAATTGAGCGATCACTCGGCCGTGCGCGGATTCCGCAAGCACAATGTCGCGGGCGCCAGCGCCGGGGCATGGCGCAACACCCTCAGCCAGCCGCTACCCCTGCCGGTACCGTTACGCCCGTCCTTCGGCGTGGACCTGGGCTGGGCCCGCTATGCGCGCACCAGCCCGTCGCAGCGCCTGGTCGGTGCCTCGGCAGGGGTCGAACTGAACCTGCCGCACAGCACGTTGCGCCTGGACTACCAACGCGCACTGCACGCCAGCGATCGCCCGCGCAAATCACTGGAGCAAGGCTTCTGGGTCGCGCAATGGTCCCTCGCGCTCTGACCGGCATGTGGGCTACCACCTGAGCCGGCGCTGCCCGACCGTGTCCTCGGGCCCCAGCCATTGCACGCCGCGCAGCACGGGCGTCAAACCGGCATCGGCCTGCAACACGAAATCGACCTGCGCTTGCCGGGCCGCCAGGTCGGCCTCCAGGCTCATCTGGTGCTGGCCGTGGCGAACCAGGCCAGCGCTCAACCGCCAGCCCTGACGGCAGTCCATCGCCAGCGAGCCCTGTCCCAGCACCAGCGACCAGGGCGCGCTCAAAGCCAGGTCGGCGACGGTGATGCTGCCTGCGGCGGCCCGACAATGTTGCCCCGAGCCTTGCAGCTTGATACTGCCCTGCCATTGCCCGGCCAGGCGATAGTCACCGCCGACGCTTGGCTGTGCGCCCAATGCCTGGAGGTCCGCCTGCCAACGCCACGGCCAACCACTCAGGCGGCCTTGCCAGCCCTGCTCCTGGAAGCCCAGGCGCACCTGCAGGTCGCGCTGCCATGGACGCCATGTCCATTGCACGGGTCCCACCGGTCCCAGCCGGGCAAACTGCCCTTGCCACAGGCTGCCGTTCACTCCCTCCGCCGGCAACCCGAACCCCGCCACCAGCCAGCGCGCCGGCAGTTCGAACACCAGGGTCAGACAGAACACCAAGCCCAGCCAAAGGTACGCCCGCCGCCTCATGGTCGAAGCCGCACGGTGAAACGCAGCCCCTCGGCATCTCGCTCCAGCCCCCATTGCAACGGCTGCGCGCCTTCATCGCGCAGGGCCTGCAACCAGCCCTGCAGGGCTTGGGCATCGGCCACCTTGCCGCGCAGCAGCCAGCCTTCGTCCTCGGACTGCACCTCGACTAACTCGATGTGCCGGGCCTGGGCCGATGGGTGCAACGCTTCAAGGGTCAGCGCAGGCTGGCGTGGCTGTGCCGCCAGCGATTCGGCCAATGCCTGCCATTGCCGCTGTTCCTGCCAGAAGGCCACGCCCTCGCGCAGCGCCAGCAACCCCAGCAACAGCGCGACGACGGCCCAGGCCAGCGATAGCCGATGCTGTCGCACCCATTCACGGCTCATGCGGCGCTCCCCAGGTCGAACACCACGCGGCGCGCCTCGTCTTCTACCTGGACCTGCACGCCGGCTGCCGTGGCCATTTCCTGCCAGGGTGCCACTGCACCCTCTCCGACCAACTCAAGGTGCCAACGCTGGCCATCGAAGCGCACCACTTGCAGACGCCAGCCGGGATGATCGTTCAACCATCCATGGACTTGCGTCTGCAATGCCTCGAGCTGGCGCAGGCGCACCTGGCTTTCACGCGCCTCGTCCTGCAGTTGCGTCAACACCCGCGCCGCCTGGCGAGGCGTCGGCTGGACGCCGGTAACGGCCTGCACCTGGGCGCGATAGAGCTGGGCCTGGCGCCAATGTTGCGCGCTCCACAACCCGCCCCACGCCAACATCAACGCCAGGCAGGCAATTGCCAGGCGCGCCTGCCCCTTTGCCAGGCGCAGAACTTGGCGTGGCCGGCGGGCCTCGAACAAGCCGGGCAAGCCATCGAGCGGGGCCAGCACATCGGGCCAGTCGCCGTCGATGCACTCGACCTCGCCAGGCAGCCAGGCAAGCGCGGGCGGCGTGCCAAGCCCCTGCGGCCAGGCCAGCCAGTGGGCCTGGCCCTTGTACAGGCTCATCGCTCCTCGTCGCCAGTGCCAAGCCGCTTCTGCTGCACAATCGGGCAACAACTGGAACTCGGCCCAGCAACGTTCCACGGTCAGCCCCCAGCCGGCGCACTGCCCCCGCCATTCCTTGAGCCTGCCCCGCGCCACCACCAGCAGGCGCAACTGCCCTGCGTGACGCCCGATGCAGCCGCACAGCACATCATCGTCGCCCTGCAGCAAGCGATCCTCGAGCAGCAAGGGCCATTCTTCGCGTTTCAGCCCTGGCGGCGCGGGCAGCTGGAAATGACTGCAATGTTCACCGGGGACGATCAGGGCAACCCGCGCCCCGAGCCCCGCCGGAGGTTCGCCCCGGCCTTGGCGCAATGGACGGCCTTGGCTGACCAACAGCCAATCCCAGACCTCACCGGGGCGCAGCAGCAGCCAGGGTTGTGCCGGCGCCCGCCGGCGCCATTCAAGCTTCATGCGCGCCCCCAAGGCAGAACGAAGGTACAGGTATAAGGTGCTCCATCACGCACTAGCTCCACGCGCACGCCCCTACCGGGGTGCGCCGGTTGATCGGAAGGCCAGGCCAGCCAACGGCCGGTCTGGTGGTAGAGAACATTCATCGCGCTGACCCGCTCCAGCCGTTCGCGTAGCACCCAAACCGGGGCCGCGGCGGCGTACAGGTCGGCCGAGGTTTCCAGCAGCAGCCGTTGTTCACGCGGCTCGAAGCGCAGGCGCTGGCGCTGCAGGCGCGATCCCCCTTCGGCCTGCGGCCAGGCGGCGGCGGCCACCCACAGCAGTTGCTGACGGTCGGGCTGCCAGTCGAGCCAGCGCGCCGCCAACGGCAAACGCTGCTCGTACAGGCGGCGCAGCACCGGGCTGTCGAAACGCCGCTCCAGGGCCAGGCAAAAATCCACTACGCCGGTTTCGCTCACCTGTTCATCGAGCCGCTCGCGAACCTTCAGCCAGCCGTTGACCAGCGCCGACAGCATCACCCCGAGCAAGGCCGTGAGGGCCAGGGCCACCAGCAGTTCGATCAGGGTCATGCCCACCTGGCGCCGTTTCATGGCCGCTCCAGAAACACAGTGAACTGCCCCAGCGGCAGGCGCTGGTCACGATCGGCATGCAACAGCAGTTCGCCACGGCGCAGGTCGCGCACACCGGTGCGGCGCAGTTGCAACTGCCAATGACAGGCCTGCCCGCCCTCCACCAGCACACCGTTGTCCTGGTTGGTCACCGGCCAATACTGCTCGACCACGAAGCGTGCCTGCAGCTCACGGGCGCACAGCAGGCCCAGGCGATGCTGCTGCACGGTGTCCTGCACCGCCAGGCGCTGGCGCAGGACCTGGCTGGTGATCACCGCCAGGACGGCGGCGATGCCCAGGGCCACGCTCACCTCCAACAGGGTGAAGCCGCGTTGCCGGCGCTTCATGGCATCGCGCTCACGCGCAATTGCCCGCCGCGGTCCCAGTCCCAGCGCTGACCGCCCTCGGCCCAGCGCCAGCGCACAGTGCCCGGACGTGACCAGCCATCGGGGGTAAACAGCAGCGCTGGCGCCTGGCTGGCTGGCCAGTCCGGGCGCAGGCCTTTGGGCCAATCGCCGAGCGCCACGGTTTCCACCTGCCAGTGCTCGCCTTGCCGACGGACGAACTCGGGGCGTTGACCGTTCCAGCGCAGCCCGCGCAACTGCCCGGCATGGCGCGCCAGGTCGGCCTGGGCCACGGTGGCGGCGGCCAGGCGATCGAGCGCCTGGTCGATGCTGCTTCTGCCGCTGTCGAGCCAGGCCACGGCCAGGCTGGTCATCAAGGCGGCAATGGCAAGCACCACCAGCAGTTCGAGCAGGCTGAAACCACGCTGGAGGGGGTGGGCCATAGGCTTGATCAACTTAAAGCGCCCAGTTGCCCAGGTCGGCATCCAGCCCTTCGCCGCCCGGCACGCCATCGGCGCCCAGCGAATACACATCAACCCGGCCATGCTCGCCGGGCATGCGGTACTGGTACGGGGTGCCCCACGGGTCTTCCGGCAGGCGGCGGATATAGCCGTCACTGCGCCAACTGCGCGGCAGCGGCTCCTGGGTCGGCTTCTTCGCCAGCGCCGCCAGGCCCTGTTCGGTGCTGGGGAAGCGCAGGTTATCCAGGCGATACATGTCCAGCGCCTGCTCCAAGGTCGCGAGGTCGGCCATGACTTTCTGCTTCATGGCCTTGTCCTGGTTGCCCAGCACGCTGGGCGCGACCACGGCGATCAGCAGGCCGATGATGAAGATCACCACCATGATTTCCATCAGCGTGAAGCCCCGCTGGCGGTTACGTCGTTGCGGCATCGAAGTTCTCCTTGTCACAGTTGCAATCCCTGGTTGAGCTGCATGATCGGCAGCAGCACCGCCAGCACGATGAACAGCACCACGGCGCCCATTACCAGGATCATCAGCGGTTCGAACAGCGCCATGGCGGTGTCCACCTGGCGGGCGAAGCCGCGCTCCTGGTCATCGGCCACCCGTTCGAGCATGTCGGCCAGGGTGCCGCTGGCCTCGCCGCTGCCGACCATGTTCACCAGCAGCGGCGGAAATTCCCCGGCGTTATCCAGCGCCCGATGCAGGCTGGTGCCGCCCTGCACCTGCTGGCGTACCTGCTCCATGGCTGCGCGGATGCGCCGGTTGCCGACTGTCTCGGTGGCCACCTGCAGGGCTTCGAGCAGGGCCACGCCGCTGCCGCAGAGGATCGCCAGGCTGCGTGCCAGGCGCGCGCTCTCCAGCACTTGCAGCAGCACACCCATACGCGGCAGGCGCAGCAGCAGGTCGTCGCGGCGCAGGCACCAGTGCGGCTTGCGCAGCAGCCAGCCGCCCAACAGCGCGGCCAGGATCGCCAGTGCCAGCAGATAGGGGCCGGCCTGCACCAGCCCCTGGCTCAAGCCGATCAGTAGCGACGTGATGAACGGCAGGCTCTGCCCGGAGTGGGCGAACTGCTCGGTGAGCTTGGGCACCACGAAGGTCATCAGGCCGACCACCACGGCCAGTGACACGCCCATCAGCACCGCCGGGTAGATCAGCGCGGTGCGTGCCTTGTGGCGCTGGCGCTGGACCTGTTCGAGATGGTCGGCCAGACGGCTCAGCACCTGGCCAAGACGCCCGGAGCGCTCGCCGGCCTCGACCAGCGCGCAATACAAGCCGGTGAACGGCGCGCCCTGTCGCGCCAGGCTACGCGCCAGCCCCAGGCCCTCGGCGAGGGAGCCGCGCAAGGCCACCAGCACCGCGTGCAAGGCCGGCTGGCGTAGCTGCCGCTCCAGTGTGGCAAGGGCATCGACCAGGGGGATGCCAGCGCCAACCAAGGTCGCCAGTTGGCGGGTCAGCTCGCACAGTTGGCCACGGGTCAGGCGCTGACGACCGGGCTGTGCGCTATCGTGGCGTTGCAAGTGCCGGGCGAACAGGCCCTGCTCGCGCAGCAATTGCCGCGCATGGCGCTCGCTGTCGGCCTGCACGCTGGCCTTGTGCGCCTTGCCGGCAAGATCCACGGCCTGGTAGCGATAGGTCGGCATGGCTAGCCCTGCACCACGCGCAGCACTTCGGCCAGGCTGGTCTCGCCACGGGCCAGGCAATCGCGGGCCTCAGCCACCAGGCTCTGCCGGCGGCCATCCAGGTAGGCCTGCATGGCCAGTTCGCTCTCGCCGTCGTAGAGCAAGGCAACCAGCCCGGCGTCCAACTCGATGAACTCATACAGCCCCAGACGGCCGACATAGCCGCTGCCCTGACAGTGCTCGCAGCCGACCGGGTGAAAGCTTTCGCGCAAGCTGCCCAACTCCGGCCACAGTTCACGCTCGGCGCTTTGCAGCGGCTGCGCCACCGCGCAGGTGCACAGGCGCCGCACCAGGCGCTGGGCCAGCACGCCACGCAGGCACGAGGCAATCAGGAACGGCTCGATGCCCATGTCGCGCAGGCGGGTCACCGCACCGACGGCACTGTTGGTGTGCAGGGTCGACAGCACCAGATGCCCGGTGAGGCTGGCCTGCACGGCGATCTGCGCGGTCTCCTGGTCGCGGATCTCGCCCAGCATGATCACGTCCGGGTCCTGGCGCAGGATGGCGCGCAAGCCACTGGCGAAGGTCAGCCCGGCACGCGGGTTGATGGCGGTCTGGCCGATGCCGGCGATGGCGTATTCCACCGGGTCCTCGACGGTGAGGATATTGCGGCTGCCGTCATTCAGGCTGTTGAGGCTGGCGTACAGCGTGGTGGTCTTGCCCGAGCCGGTGGGGCCGGTGGACAGCACAATGCCATTGGGCCGTGCCAGGCAACCACGCAAGCCGCGCAGCACGGCGGCAGGCATGCCCAGGTTGTCCAGCGCCAGCAAGCTGGCCTGCTTGTCGAGCACGCGCATCACCACCCGCTCGCCATGGATACCGGGCAAGGTCGAGACCCGCACATCCACCTCGCGCCCGGCGGCGCGCAGAGTGATGCGGCCATCCTGGGGCTGGCGCTTCTCGGCGATATCGAGCCGCGCCATGACCTTGATCCGCGACACCAGCATCGCCGACAACGCCCGTGGCGGGCGCAGCACCTCGCGCAGGTGGCCGTCGATGCGCAGGCGCACCACCAGGCTCTGCTCGAAGGTCTCGATATGGATATCCGAAGCGCGCAGGCGCAGCGCCTGGCCGAACAGGCCGTTGATCAGGCGGATCACCGGTGCTTCGTCATCGCTTTCCAGCAGGTCCTCGATGCGCGGCATCTCGCTCATCAGGCTGTCCAGGTCGACTTGCTCGCCGATGCCTTCGATCAAGGCCTGGTTCGCCGCCTCGCCAGCCTGGTAAAGCTGGCCGAGACGCTCGTCGAAGCTCGCACTGTCGAGCTGCTCGACGCCCACCGGCTGGCCATGCACGCGCAGCAGTTCCTGCAATTGGTCACTGTCGGCGTCGCCGCGCAGCCACAACTGCCAGCCGTTTTCAGCCGGCGCCATTGCCACCCCGCTCTGCCGTGCCAGGCGATAGGGCAGCATCACCAGTCACCGCCTTCCAGACGTGCCCGGCTGGCGGGGAACACTTGCAGCAACGGCAGGCCCTCGGCCAGCGCCGGCAGCTTGAGCGGAGTGTTTTGCTGAAGGCTCTGGTACTTCTGCTGGCTCAGTCCGGCCAGGCTCTCGCCATCGCGCAGGATGCGCGGGCGAATGAACACCATCAGGTTCTGCTTGGTGTTCTTGCTGGCGTCGGAACGGAACAGCCGGCCCAGGTAGGGAATATCACCCAGCAGTGGTACACGCTGATTGCTGGTAGCCAGCTCGTCGCTGATCAGCCCGCCGAGGATCACCAGGCCGTTGTCCTCGACCATGACCTTGGTCTTGATCTCGCGCTTGTTGGTGATCACATCGCTAGCGGCGCTGGAGTCGGCGATCGACGACACCTCCTGGACGATGTCCAGGCGCACGCTGTCGTCGATGCTGATCTGCGGTTTGATGCGCAGCTTCACCCCGACTTCCTTGCGCTCGATGGTCTGGTAGGGGTTGGCGTTGTTCTGGGTGACGGAGCCGGTGACGAACGGCACCTCCTGGCCCACCAGGATCGACGCCTCGGCATTGTCCAGGGTCAGCAGGGTCGGCGTGGACAGCAGGTTGAAACCGCTCTTGCCCTTGAGTGCGTTGACCAGCATGGCGAAGTTGAAGCCACCACCGATATGGCCGATGCCGGCGGTGGCGCCGGTGGTGGCCGAAAGCAGCTTGCCGAGTTTCTCGTTGTCGCCGCTGCTGGCGGCCCCGGCGATGCTGGCGATGTTCACCCCGTTGCCGCCGAAATTGACGATGCCGGCGCCGAACTTCTCGTCGGCGAACAGCCACTGCACGCCCAGTTCCTGGGCGCTGCTGTCGGAGACCTCGGCGATGATCGCCTCGACCACCACCTGCGCCCGGCGAATGTCCAACTTCTCGACGATACTGCGGTAGGCGGCCAGTTCGCTGTCCGGGCCGACCATCACCACGGCGTTGGTGCCCTCCTCGTACTCCAGGCGAATGCCCGAGTCGCTGGCCGCCGGCACCGGCGCATCCTTGCCCTCGCCTTCCGCCGCCGGCACCGTGCCAGCCTGGCTCAGGCCGCGCAGCACCTTGACCACTTCGGCGGCATTGGCGTGGCGCAGATAGATGACCTGGGTGTTGCTGCTGCGCAGACTGTCGCTGGGCCGGTCGAGCTGCACCAGCAGCGCCCGCACCCGCTCCCGGCTGTCGGCGCTGCCACGCACCAGCAGCGCATTGCTGCGCGGGTCGGCAACCACCTGGGCGCTGTCGGCGCCCTGCTCGCGGGCCAGCAGGCGGGTCACCAGGCCAGCGGTGTCGGCAGCGCTGGCATGCTTGAGCGGCATCACCTGCAACGGCTCGTCGCTGACCTGGTCGAGCTGGCGCAGCAGGCTGTCGATGCGCTCCAGGTTACTGCGCCAGTCGGTGACCACCAGCAGGTTGGCCGCCGGATACGGGGTGATCACCCCGACCCGTGGGTCGATCAGCGGCTTGAGAATGCCGAGCATCTGCTCACTGGCGGCGTTGCGCACATTGAACACGCGGGTGGCCACGCCGTCGCTGCCTTCGGCCTTCTTGCCCGCGGTTTCCACCGGCACCGGCTCCAGGCGCGCGGCCTGGTCGGGCACGATCTTCACGCTGCCGTTGGGCAGGTCCACGGCCGCGAAGCCCTGGGCGCGCAGCTGGGCAAGGAAGATGTCGTAGATGGCGTCGGCGTCGTGGCGATCGACCGTGCGCACGGTGACCTTGCCCTGCACCCGGGGGTCGACGATGAAGGTGGTGCCGGTGATGCGCGACACGCTGTCGATGAACTCACCGAGCTCGGTGTCGACGAAGTTCACCTCGTACAGCGGCGTGCCGTCGTCGGCGAAGACCTCCGGCTCTTCGGCCCGGGCCAAAGACATGCCGAGCATCAGCAGCCCGGCCAGACAGTACCTTGCGATCATCATTCATCCTTGGCGCTTGAAGCCGGTCACGGCGGGGCGTGGTGGCCAGGGCAGGCGTTCGCGCCGCCCGTTGTTGTCGAAGATCAGGCCATCGGCGTCGATGTCCTGCAGCACGATGCCCGGCGCCAGGCGCTGGCCACGGCCGAGGGTGCGCACCTGTTGGCCATGGCGCAGTACCACCACGCTGGCCGACAGCGGCTGGGCCTTGAGCCCGCCCAGGTAGGCCAGGGGCAGGCGGGTGAGCGGGATGCGCCCGTCATCGACAGGCGTCTGCCAGTGCTCGGCCAACAAGCCTGGCAACGGTGCCGGCGCCGGCACCGGCGCATTGGCCGGTTGCGGCTGGCGGCTGAGCAGCAGCACGCACTGCGCCGCCAGCCAGCCGGCGAGGGTCAGCAACGCGAAGCTGAAAAGACGCGAGATCACGCGGCCACCTGGTGCGGGTGCCAGCCAGGGTGGCCCTGCACGTAGCGCACGGCCGGCAGTTGCAAGGGAGCCAGGGCCCAGCCCGGCGCCTGGCGGGTCAGCCAGGCTTCGAGGGTCTGCCACAAGGGCGCGCCGGCCTGGGCATCGAAGTGCAGGCCAAAGGTGCGGCACAGGCCCTCGACGGGTTGCAGGCCGATGATGCGCTTGCCGTTAGGGCTGTAGCTGACCTGCCAGTCCTGGCTCTGCCAGCGCGGCAGGTCCTGGCTGTTGTCCAGCAGCAACGGGTCGCCGAACAGCTGCTCGGCGGCGTTCTCCAGCACCTGCTCGACCTGGCGCGCCGGGGCCTCGACCACCGGTGCGGCGTAACCACCGGTCAGGCTTATGAGGTGCTCACGGGTGATCGACTCGCCCGCTGTCAGCGGGTAGTCGTAGCGCAGGCCGGGCAGCAGCACCGGCATGCTCGAATCATCGGCCAGGGCATGGTGCAACAGGCGGTCCCAGCTGCCGCCACGGGTATCGCGGCGCCACAATGCTTCAGGGGCACGCGCCAGCGGCTGGTCAAGCCAGGCGGCATGACCGCTGCGCTGGCGTTGCAGTTCGCTGCGCAATTGGCTGGCACGGGCCAGGGCCTGCGGTGCGAGGCTGTGCTCGAAGGCCGGGAAGAACCGCGCCTCGAACTGCCATTGGCCGCCTGCCTGGCGGCAGCGCAGGCGAAACGCGCCACTGGCCCGGCAACCGGCGAACAGCACCGGTACCCGGCGGCCGCTGGCTTGGGTGGCCAGCACCGGCGCCGGCCACAGGTCCTGGCCACGGGCACACAGCAGCACATCCACCTCGGGTATGCGCTCGGCCAACCACAAGCCCGGGCCGGTGCCGACATCCGCCAGCGCCACCACCAGGTCGGCCTCGCGCCGGGCTTGCTGGAAGCTCGGTTGCAAGGATTGGTACCACTGTTTCAGGGAGGCTTTCTGGTCCTGGGCGTAGGGGTCGGTGACGCCGACCACTGCGATGCGCACACCGCCACGCTGGAACACCTGCAGCCCCTTGACGCCCAGCGCCTTGCCCTGGGCATCGGCCAGCCCGGCGCCGAGGGTAATCGAGGAGGACTGCCGATAGAGCCCGGCACTGCGCTGCGGCCACAGCACACGCTCATCACTGCTGACCCGCGCTTCGCTGCCCAGCAGTTGGCTGCCCTGCACACCGCTTTCGCCCTGGGTGAGGTAGGCCAGGCCGCTGCCGTTCCAGCATTGGCCGTTCTCCAGGGTCAGGCACTGTTCGCTACCGGCCTCGCGCCGCAGCTGTTCGAGCAGCGCGGCCAATACTGCATAACCTCCAGTATGGGCCTGGCCGGCAAGGCCAGCATCGAGCAACGGCGCCAGCGCCGGCTGCCCGGCGCTGGCATTCGGCCCGCTCATCCAGGGTGCACGGCCCAGGTGGCTGACCGGGCCCAGGCGTGTGGCCGGCACAACGGCCTGGCCCGGTTGGCGGGCGTCGAGGGTGTCGGCGACATACAACAGGTCCAGCGCCCGATCGGCCCCGCCACGCGGCAGGGGCAAAGCCGAGCAGGCGCCGAGCAACGGTGCCAGGGCACCGACACCCATCCAGCTGATCACTTCGCGCCTTCTCGCCATCGACTCCGCCATCCCTGTTCACGTAGGGCTCCGGATATTGCGGCGCTTGCGTGACAGTTTGATGGCAGAAAACCGACGTTAATTCCAAAACAGCGCAGGTTAACGCTTTAGTAATAGCGGTGAGTTTTAAAGGCTCTTTAACAAATCTGACAATCAATCATCATACTTGCCCTCTACAGTCGCGGTTTCCTTCAACTCAGCCAAAAAAAGGACACCCTGATGAGTCGAGATACCGGCGATAACCTGGACCGCAACCAGAGCGGCAACCTGCCGATGGCCAGTGTCATGGACACTTACCTGAGCCGTCGCTCCGTGGTGCGCGGCAGCCTCGGCGCGGCCATCGCCATGATCGCCGGTGCCGGCCTGACCGGTTGCTTCGACAGCGGCGGCGGCTCGGATCACGACGATCCAGCGCCGCAGCCGGAGAAACCCAAACTCAAGCTGGGCTTCAACTCCATCGCCGGCTCGCGCACCGACGCCTGCGTGGTCGCCGCCGGCTACAGCGCCTACGTGCTGGCCCCTTGGGGCACGCCGCTGAACGCCACCGCCAACCCATGGAAGGCCGACGGCAGCAACACCTCCACCGACCAGGCCAACGCCATGGGCATGCACCACGACGGCATGCACTTCTTCCCCATCAACGGCAGCTCCAGCGATGGCCTGCTGGCGATCAACTTTGAATACATCGACACCGCCGCCCTGCACCCGGCCGGCCCCACCACCGTCGCCGGCAAGCGCCCGGTCGAAGAGGTGCGCAAGGAAATCAACGCCCATGGCGCCGGCGTGGTGCGCATCAGCAAGGTCGCCGGGCGCTGGCAGGTGGTCGACAACGACCCGCTCAACCGCCGCTTCACCACCGTCTCGCTGATGGATATCGCAGGCCCGATGCGCGGCACCGACCACGTCAAGACCAAGTTCTCACCCACCGGCACCCAGTGCCGCGGCACCAACAACAACTGCGGCAACGGCTACACCCCGTGGGGCACCTACCTGACCTGCGAGGAGAACTGGCCCGGCATCTTCGTCAACAAGGGTGTGCGCCCGGCCGACCAGGTGCGTATCGGCGTCTCTTCGAGCAGCGGCCAGTACAAGTGGGAAACCGCGGCGGGTGATGCCAGCGAAGTGGCCGGCGAATTCGCCCGCTTCAACATCACCCCCAGCGGCGCCAGCGCCACCGACGACTTCCGCAACGAAGCCAGCACCTATGGCTACATTGTCGAGATCGACCCGTACACTAACAACACCCTGGCGGTGAAGCGCACCGCCCTGGGCCGCTTCCGCCACGAAGGCTGCTGCCCGGGCCTGCCGGTGGCCGGCAAGCCGCTGGTCTGGTACACCGGCGACGACTCCAACAACGAATACCTGTACAAGTTCGTCTCCGACGCGCTGTGGGACCCGGCCGACGCCAATCCGGCCGACCGCCTGGCCACCGGCGCCAAGTACATGGACAAGGGCAAGCTGTATGTCGCCCGCTTCGATGCCAACGGCACCGGCGCCTGGCTGCTGCTCGACGTGACCACCCCGACCACCGCCGGCAGCACCCTGGGCGCGCAGTTCGGCGACCTGCCGGGCATCATCCTCAACACCCGTGGCGCTGCCGACGCCGTGGGCGCCACGCCCATGGACCGCCCCGAGTGGACCGCCGTCAACCCGCTCAACGGCGATGTCTACCTGACCCTGACCAACAACAGCGCGCGCACCGCGGCCAAGGTCGACGCGGCCAACCCGCGCGGGCCGAACCGCCACGGCCACATCATCCGCTGGCACGACAGCGACGACCACAAGACCTTCACCTGGGACATCTTCGTGTTCGGCGCCAACGCCGCCGGTGCGCCAGACATCAACCGCTCGGGCCTGACCGAACTGAACCAGTTCGCCAGCCCCGACGGCATGAGCTTCGATAGCCGCGGCGTACTGTGGTTCGAGACCGACAACGGCGAAGCCACCCTGACCAGCTACACCAACGACCAGGTGCTGGCAGTGATCCCCACCGACCTGGTGGACGCCAACGGCAAGCAGGTCCCGGTCAACGCCACCAACCAGGTGGACCTGCGCCGCTTCTTCGTCGGGCCGAATGGCTGCGAGGTGACGGGGATTGCCTTCACCCCGGACAACAAGACCATGTTCGTCAACATCCAGCACCCGGACAACTGGCCGAGCACCGACAAGGCCACCGACCTGACCCCGGCCGGTACCTCGGTACGGCCGCGGGCCTCGACGGTGGTGATCCAGCGTAATGATGGCGGGGAGATCGGTACGGCCTGATCGAGTCGACCCGCGTTCCCACGGTGACAAACGAAGAAGCCGCCCATGGGCGGCTTCTTTCGATTCGACTGAGGCTCAGTAGACCTCGAGGTTCCAGCCCACCGGTTCGACGGGCTCCCCCTTGAGGATCTTCTCGGCCCGCTCGGCCATTGCCTTGCACAACTCCTCGCCTGTCATCTCACGCTTCTTGGCAGTGTTGGCGGGCGTCGGTTTGCGAACCAGTGGTGTACGCAGCTCAATTCTCATATTCATGCTCCTTGTCGCAGGGCACGCCTTGCGCGCCAGCGTGGCCTGCCTCAGGCGAGGCTAGCATCTTGCCCAAATGGTAGCAGACTGGGTTCATCAACTGCACGAACAGGTCTGCACGGTCTGCATTCATCAGCATGTTCTCGGCATTTTTGCTGACGTTCAAGACCCCCATCAATGCGCCCTGATGATAAAGGGGCAGGCTGATCAGCGATTTCGCATGATCAAGCTTGCGGTAGTAATCCTTTACCTGTTGCTCGTATCTGGGATTGATTTCGCTGTTGGTGATTTTCTGATTGGCGAACCACAGTGCCATGGTTTCATTGATGTTCGGTACATAGCCAGGTTGGCCGGTCGCCGCCGCTCGCGCCGGCCCCGGGAGGTTTGGATGATGGAACGATGGGTCATAGCACGCCGTTCGAGTGAATGGCAGGCAGATCTGCTCGGCCGACGCATCGGGACGCCCGGGGCATGATGAGTTGACGGACAGACCGGTGTCCTGGATGAACAGGATGCCTGAACAGCGCTCGATCACCACGTCATAGGATTGGTTGTGCAGAAAGAACTCATACTGCAGCAACCAGTTCTGCAATGCGTATGAGTCCTGGCTGGCGAAAGTTTGCGCCTCATCACCCAAGGCCAGGTCGCGTACCGGGGTCAGGGCAATTTCGTCCCGATACAGGACCCTCATGATGTTCGCATGGTAAGTGACGAAACGGTTGGATGCCGAGACTCCATCCCACAGCCTGGTCAGGCTCAGGATGATCGACATGATGGTTCGAATGCGCTGCACGATCGTTTCCGGGCTGAGCGTGCAAGCCTCGTACTTGGTCAACTGACGCAACTCGCCGATGGTTCTCAGCGCATCCACATAGTCATTGATGAACTGCCGGGGCGGCAGATTGGTCAGACGCCCTTCCATCTCCCGGCGTTGACGCTCCAGGTCGGCTTCCTTGCGACGCGCGATATCCGTCAGACCCAACTCGCGCAACCACACCAGCAGAAGCGCAACCACTGTCAGGCAGAGCGCAATGATGGAGTGCGCGTAGGTTTCTGGCACAGGGAGCGATGTGTCATCGATCAGGTACTTGCACTGTTCGAGGATCGGTGTGCTGCAGATCGATACGAATCCCGCGCTGCCGACAGAGAACACTGCCAGCAGGATCGACCCGGCGGCAGACGCAAAGCACTTCGAGAGCCCTGTCCGGAATCGCCCGTCAATGGACACGCCGTCACTCAGGGCCTGGAGGGTTTTCTCGCCCCAACCGGGGCGGGTGGTGTTCGGCATGAGAGGTGAATGCCCGGTAATACAAGTGGTCGGCGGGTAGCTTAGCCGCCCGCGTCACCGGCCATGCTGAACAGATCGCCTCATCCGACATTTCCTACGATACCTAGCGAATTTCCAACCATCAGTAACAAAGTCTCACCCGGCTACGGGCTCCCGCCCCCTGACCCGCACCTGCTGCGCCGGCACCCGCGCATGCCATTGCACCACGCCCAGCGCCTCGATCTGGAACTGGCTGCGCAGCGTGCGCCCCTCTTCCTCGAACGACAGCTGCAGGACGAAATGGCCGCTGTTGAGCAGCAACCCTTCGCTTAGCCGGGCGAAGGTCTCGTCATCCACCGCCCCCAGCGCCTGGCGCAAGGCCGCGGCATCGACATACCCGGCCGCCGGGCGGCCACTGATCACACGGCTGAGCATCGAACGGGAAAACCGTCCTTCGTACATCGCCTCCAGCAACGGCAGGTGTTCCAACCCCAGGGCATTGGCATTGAGCCGCCAGCCGCTGGTCGACGGCAGCGCGCAGAGCATTCGATAGCGGCCTTGCCGACCACTGTCCGGCTCCAGCAGCAGGTTCAGCTCACTGGTGTCGAGCATCGGCTGGTTGGCCGCCAGTCGCGGTGGTTGCTGGCGCAGGTACTGGGCGCTCTCGGCGCCCTGCAGGCGGGCATCGCTGTCGGCATCCAGCCAGTCGGCCAGGGCATCGACCAGCCGTTCGGCAGCCATGTCATCGCCCAACAGCTGGCGCAACTGGCGCTCGGCCCGTGGTCCATCCTCCCCCAGCAGGGCGTTGACGTTGAAGCAGCTGTGCTGGTCGATCACCCGCAACTGTGCCTTGCCGGCACCAAAATCATAGGCCAGCGGCTGCCCACGCAGGGCCTGCCAGAACAGCGGGCTGGCGCGCCAGGCCGGATCACGCAGGGCCTGGGAGGCGTAGGCCAGCCCCGCCTGCTCCATGGCCCGCACCTGCACCCGCTGGTGCAGCAGCCGCACCGCGTCCACCTGGCGCCGGCCATCCTCCACCAGCCAGGCCAGCCCCGCTGCGAGCATCGCCAGTACCACCAGCACCATCAGCAGTGCCGCGCCCTGTTGTCGCCTGCGCCCCATCCCTGTCTTCCCGTGGCCGCTGAAAAGCGCCAGTCAACACGCCAGTTGTTGCAGGCAGATGGCAGTCATGTGCCCGTCATCTGCGCAGGGCAGGATTGGCCTTCCTTTTTCTTTGACCTGACAGGAGTGGTCTTACATGGGTGGCATTGGAATCTGGCAATTGGTGATCGTGCTGTTGATCGTCTTCCTGCTGTTCGGCACCAAGCGTCTCAAGGGGCTGGGCGGTGATGTCGGCGAGGCGATCCAGGGCTTTCGCAAGTCCATGGGCGGCACTGCCGACAACACTGTCGAGCAACAGCCGCAGGTGCTGAACAATCAGCCGGTGCAGCAGTCGCAAACGGATCGTCAGGCCTGATGTTCGAGATCGGCTTCACCGAACTGCTGTTGGTGGGCATCGTCGCGCTGCTGGTGCTCGGCCCCGAGCGCCTGCCGGTGGCGGCGCGGACCCTGGGCCGTGGGCTGGGCCAGGCCCGTCGGGCACTGAATGCGTTGAAGGCGCAGGTGGAACGGGAGATCGACATGCCCGCCCTGGATGCCGCGCCGTTGCAGCGCCTGGAGCAGGAGCTGCGCCAGGGCATCCAGCTCGACGCGACGCCGGCCAATGACCCGACACCAGTCGCCCATGCCAAGGAGAGCGCTTGATGTCCCTCGCTCTCGACCAGGCGACGCGCATGCCACTGACCGATCACCTGCGCGACCTGCGCAAGCGCCTGGTGCGCTGCCTGCTGGTGATCGCGCTGGTGTTCTGCGGGCTGTTCCCCTTTGCCCAGACGCTGTACACGCACATTTCCGAACCGCTGCGCCGTTACCTCCCCGAAGGCGCCAGCATGATCGCCACCAGCGTCACCTCGCCGTTTCTTGCGCCGTTCAAGCTGACGGCGATGTGCGCGCTGTTCGTCGCCATGCCGCTGCTGCTGCACCAGGCCTGGGGCTTCATCGCCCCGGGGCTGTACCGCCGCGAACGGCGCATCGCCCTGCCCCTGCTGGTGTCGAGCATCGTGCTGTTCTACGGCGGCATGGCGTTCGCGTTCTTCCTGGTGTTCCCGATGATGTTCGGTTTCTTCGCCAGCGTGACCCCGGACGGGGTGGCGATGATGACCGACATCGGCCTGTACCTGGACTTCATCCTGGCGCTGTTTTTGGCGTTCGGCCTGGCCTTCGAGATCCCGGTGGCGACCTTCATCGTAGTCTGGGCGGGGCTGACCGACGTGGCCACGCTGCGACGCAGCCGGCCTTATGTGATCGTCGGCTGCTTCGTGGTGGGGATGATCCTGACGCCGCCGGATGTGTTTTCCCAGACCATGCTGGCGGTGCCGATGTGGGTGCTGTTCGAGGTGGGATTGCTGGCGTGTGGGTTGGTGCGGCGGGCGGAGTAAAAGGCAGGAGCCATTACTTGGTCGGGTGGCAGCCGTACTCGGAGTGAGAACCGGTCACGAAGAAAACCGATCAGGCAAGGCCTGCCCGCCTACGGCTGCCATGGCAGAGCAGCGATCTTCGTTATACGGACTCTCACGCCCGATTAAGGTGGCAGCCATGAACGGGGTGAGAATCCGGGGCACAAGAAACCCGGTCAGACCGAAGTCTGCCCGTGCACGGCTGCCATGAAGGGACTGCCGAAAAACCTGTACTCCAGGATTCTCACATCCTGGTCACCAAATCTGGCGACCAGGTGAAGTTATCCCTGGGGTCTTTCCCCGACAACGCAGCAGCTTCCGGCAAGCACGTAGGATAGTTCCCAAGCATTTCTGGCTGAAGCATTTGGTTTCAAGTTCGGAAATGTCCGACAGGAGATTGGGGGGACGGGGCGTTCATCGATAGGAGGGCTACGCCTGTGAGACCGAGCGCCAAATATCTATCGACATACATCCCCATCGACACACCAATCCAGACCAGTGGTATTGACCTGGTATTAAAGTGGTATTAATTTTCATCCCACAACAATACCGGACACCGCCCATGCGTCCTCTAACCGCCCTGCGCCCCGACGACACCAGCGCCACCCCGCTCTACCTGCAACTGGCACGCAACCTGGAGCAGGCCATCCACGCCGGCCAGTGGACCGCCGACCAGGCCCTGCCCTCGGAGCGCACCCTCAGCGAAACCCTGGACATCTCCCGGGTCACCGCGCGCAAGGCCCTGGAAGTCCTGCTCGAACAAGGCCTGATCCAGCGCATCCAGGGCTCCGGTACCTTCATCACGCCACGCCTCGAACAACCCCTGTCACGCCTGTCGAGCTTCAGCGAAATGCTGCGCATGAAAGGCTTCGTGCCCAGCTCGCAGTGGCTGGAGCGCAGCATCGGCACGCCGAGCAGCGACGAACTGATCCGCCTCGGCCTGTCGCCCACCGACCAGGTGGCCCACCTCAAGCGCCTGCGCAAGGCCGACGACATCGTCATGGCGGTGGAGGTCAGCACCCTGCCCGCCCGCCTGCTCGGCGACCCACAGGCCATCGGCGATTCGCTGTACCAGCACCTCGACCAGCTCGGCCGCCCGGTGGTCCGCGCCCTGCAACATATCCGCGCGATCAACGCCAGCGACGAACTGGCCGCCCAGGTGGGCATCGCCCCCGGCACCGCCATGCTGCTGATGACCCGGATCGGCTACCTCGACGACAACACCGCCATCGAGCTGACCGACACCTATTGCCGCAACGACTACTACGACTTCGTCGCCGAACTGCGACGCTGACCGGAGCCTCCATGGACATCGCCAACATCCTCACCCCCGACGGCTGGGTGCGCGGACAACTGCACCTCGAAAACGGCCGCATACAGGCCATCGAGGGCACGCCGTGCGACCCGCAGGCCAACGACCTGCCCTACCTGTTGCCCGGTTTCATCGACCTGCATGTGCACGGCGGCGGTGGCAGCGACATCATGCAAGGCGGTGAGGCCTTCGCCACCATCGCCCGCACCCATCGGCGCTTCGGCACCACCTCGCTGCTGGCCACTACCATGACCGCACCACGCGAGGAACTGGCCCGCGTGCTGGGCGAACTGGGCGCGCACCTCAAGCAACCGCGCCAGGGCGCGCGCATTCTCGGCGTGCATCTGGAAGGCCCGTACATCAATCCCGGCAAGCTCGGCGCACAGCCGAACTTCGCCCACCAGGCGCTACTCGACGAGGTCGAGGAATACCTGGCCCTGGCACCGATCAAGGTCATCACCATCGCCCCGGAAATCGCCGGGCACCTGCCGCTGATCCAGGCCTTGAGCCAGCGCGGCATCCGCCTGCAGATCGGCCACACCCTGGGCAGCTACGAGGAAGGCGTGGCGGCGCTGGAAGCCGGCGCCAGCAGCTTCACCCACCTGTACAACGCCATGAGCCCGCTGCACCACCGCGAGCCGGGCATCGTCGGCGCGGCCCTGGCCCACGCCCGCTACGCCGAGCTGATCCCCGACCTGCTGCACGTGCACCCCGGGGCGATCAAGGTGGCCCTGCGCGCGATCCCGTGCCTGTACTGCGTCACCGACTCCACTGCCGCCGCCGGCATGCCCGACGGCGAATACCGCCTGGGCAGCCACACCGTGACCAAGTGCCTGGGCGGCGTGCGCCTGCCCGACGGCACCCTGGCCGGCAGCACCCTGACCATGGACCAGGCCCTGCGCAACCTGGTGAAGATCGGCCTGCCCCTGGCCGAGGCCTCCGCGCGCCTGTCCCGCCACCCCGCCGATTACCTCGGTATCGCCGACCGTGGCCGCCTGCAACCGGGCGCCTGGGCCGACGCGGTGCTGCTCGATCGCCAACTGAACCTGACCGCCGTGATGGTCGAAGGAGAAACCGCATGAGCTCAAGGATGCTCGAAGAAGCCCGCAGCTGCGCCGATGTCGTCGAACGACAGAACCAGACGCTGGACCCGCGCCTGGAAACCCTGAGCGAACAGCTGCGCCGGCTCGACCCGCAGGTGGCGCTGACCGTGGCCCGCGGCAGTTCGGATCACGCCGCCAGTTACTTCGCCTATGTCGCCATGCAGCAACTCGGCCTGCCAGTGGCCTCGCTGCCGATGTCGGTGGTGACCTTGCAGCAGGCGCCGCTGCGGGTGCGCGGCCAGGTGGCGCTGGGCTTCTCGCAGTCGGGGCAGAGCCCGGACCTGGTCGACAGCCTGCGTCGCCTGAACCAGTGCGGCGCGACCACCGTGTCGCTGGTCAATGCCGAGGGCTCGCCGCTGGAGCAGGCCTGCCAGCACCACCTGCCGCTGGGCGCCGGCCCCGAGCTGTCGGTGGCGGCGACCAAGAGCTTCGTCGCCACCCTGAGCGCCAGCGCCCGCCTGGTCGCCCATTGGGGCCAGGACCGCGCCCTGCTGGCAGCCGGCCTTGCCCTGCCCGCGCAATTGCGTGAAGCCGCCGCCCAGGACTGGAGCCCGGCCCTCGACACCTTGCGCGATGCCGAACGGCTGATGGTGATCGGCCGTGGCGCCGGCTTTGCCATCGCCCAGGAAGCGGCGCTCAAGCTCAAGGAAACCTCGGTGATCCAGGCCGAGGCCTTCAGCAGCGCCGAGGTGCGCCACGGCCCCATGGCGCTGATCGACGCCCAGTACCCGCTGCTGGTGTTCGCCCCGCGCGGCGTCGAGCAGGCCGGCCTGCTGCAACTGGCCGCCGACATGCGTCAGCGCGGCGCAAATGTGCTGCTGGCGGCGCCGGCCGATATCGCCGGGCGCGACCTCACCCTGAGCTGCGCCGAACACCCGGCCCTGGACCCGCTGCTGGCGATCCAGAGCTTCTACGTCATGGCCGCGGCCCTGGCCGAGGCCCGTGGCCTCGACCCCGACCAGCCGCGCCACCTGAGCAAAGTGACCTGCACGCAGTGAAGCCGCGAGGAACAGCGCATGCCCGACAATAACAAGATCATCCTCCATGCCCCGCTCGCCGGGCCGCTGGTGCCGCTGGAGCAAGTGCCAGACCCGGTGTTCAGCAGCGCCACCCTCGGTGACGGCGTCGCCATCGACCCACTCAACGACGTGCTGCACGCCCCGTGTGCCGGCGAAGTGGTGCAACTGGCCCGCACCGGCCACGCGCTGACCCTGCGCGCAACCAACGGCGCGGAAATCCTCCTGCATATCGGTGTCGACACCGTGCAACTGCAGGGCCGTGGTTTCTCGCCGTTGGTGGCGCTGGGCGACCAGGTCAGCCAAGGCCAGCCGCTGGTGCGCTTCGACATGGACCAAGTGGCGCAGCACTGTGTCAGCCTGGTTACGGTGATGCTGATCAGCAATGGCCCTGGCTTTGGCCTGAGGCGATTGGAGGCAGGCAATGCGCAACTTGGCGCGGCGCTGCTGGAGGTCGAGGCCATGGCTCGCGAAGCGAATGCCCGGCCGGTCAGCCATGAAAGCGCGCGCGGTCATGCCCGGGTCGCTCATCACGGCGGCCTGCACGCCCGCCCCGCCGCCTTGCTGCGCCAGACTGCGCAAGGCTTCCAGAGCCGAGCCATGCTGCGCTTCGCCGAGCGCGAGGCCGACCTCGACAGCCTGGTGGCGGTCATGGGCCTGGGTGTTGGCGAAGGTGCCGAAGTCGAACTGATCTGCACCGGGCCGGACAGCCAGGTCGCGCTGCAGGCGTTGATCGCCGCCGTACAGACGGCCTCGGTCGGTGAGCGCCATGCCGCGCATGCGCCAACCAGCACCGCCATGCCCAAGCCCGCTGCCGGGCCCGGCATGCTTACCGGTGTCTGCGCCGCCCCCGGCCTGGCCCAAGGGCCGCTGGCCCGGCTGGACGGGGTCAGCCTGCCGCCCGACAACGGCGACAACGACCCCGCCGCACAGCACCACGCGTTGAACACGGCCTTGGCCGACGTGCGCCACGCCATCGACCGCGACTGGCGCCACCTGCCGCGCGGCCAGGAGGACGCAGCCGCGATCCTCGAGGCCCACCTGGCCTTGCTCGACGATCCGGCCCTGCTCGGCGACGCCCGCCAGCATATCGCCAACGGCGTCGCCGCCAGCCATGCCTGGAGCCGTGCCATCGATGCCCAATGCCAGATCCTGCGTAGCCTGGGCAACCCGTTGCTGGCCGAACGCGCCAACGACCTGTACGACCTGCAGCAGCGTGTTCTGCGGGCCTTGCTTGGTGAAACCCGGCAACTGCGCCTGCCGCCCTCGGCCATTGTCGTCGCCCATGAACTGACCCCGTCCGACCTGCTGCTACTGGCCCGCCATGAGGTCGCCGGGCTGTGCATGGCCGCCGGCGGCGCCACCTCGCACGTCGCCATCCTTGCCCGCGCCCGCGGCCTGCCGTGCCTGGTGGCCGTGGGCGAAGCGCTGCTGGAGTTGCCCGCCGGCACGCCGCTGGTGCTGGACGCCGACCAGGGCCGCCTGGAAACCGAGGCTGATGCGCAGCGTCTGGCCGAGGTGCGTCAGCATGTGCAGCAGCGCCGCGAAACCCGCCAACGCCAGCAGGCCGCCGCCCAACAGAGCGCCCGCACCCGCGATGGCCAACTGATCGAGGTCGCCGCCAATGTCGCCAGTGCCGAGGAGGCCGCCGAGGCCTTGGCCCAAGGTGCTGACGGCATCGGCCTGCTGCGCAGCGAGTTCCTGTTCATCGACCGCCCCACCGCGCCGGACGAGACGGAGCAGCGCAGCGCCTACCAGGCCGTGCTCGATGCCATGGGCGAGCGTCCGGTGATCATCCGTACCATTGATGTAGGCGGCGACAAGCAGCTCGACTACCTGCCCCTGCCGGCCGAGGCCAACCCGGTACTGGGCCTGCGCGGCATCCGCCTGGGCCAGGTACGCCCGGAACTGCTCGACCAGCAGTTGCGCGCGCTGCTGCAAGTCAGCCCGCAACAGCGTTGCCGGATCATGCTGCCGATGGTGACCGAAGTCGACGAGCTGATCGCCATCCGCCAGCGCCTGGACCGGCTGGCCGGCGAGCTGGGCATCGCGCAACGCGCCGAGCTGGGGGTGATGATCGAAGTCCCCGCCGCGGCGCTGCTCGCCGAGCGCCTGGCCGAACATGCCGATTTCTTCTCCATCGGCACCAACGACCTGTCCCAGTACACCTTGGCCATGGACCGCGACCACGCCGGCCTGGCTGCGCGGGTGGATGCCTTGCACCCCGCCCTGCTGCGCCTGATCGAGCTGACCTGTCAGGGCGCGGCGAAGCACAGGCGCTGGGTCGGCGTGTGCGGCGCGCTGGCCTCCGACCCGCTGGCCACGCCAGTGCTGGTCGGCCTGGGCGTGGCCGAGCTGTCGGTCAGCGCGCCGCAGATCGGCGAGATCAAGGCGCAGGTGCGCCAGCTCGATGCCACCGCCTGCCGCCGCTTCAGCCAAGGCCTGCTGGGCTTGTCCAGCGCCGCCGCGGTGCGCCAGGCCTGCCGCGACTTCACCGCCCAGTCCCACGCCCAACCGGCCGCCGCCGCGGCCCTACAACAATAATCGGAGCGCACCATGTACCAGCACTTCATCCAGGGCCTGCAACGGCTCGGCCGCGCCTTGATGCTGCCCATCGCTATCCTGCCCATCGCCGGCCTGCTGCTGCGCCTGGGCGACACCGACCTGCTCGACATCGCCCTGGTGCACGACGCAGGGCAAGCGATCTTCGCCAACCTGGCGCTGATCTTCGCCGTCGGCATCGCCGTGGGCTTCGCCCGCGACAACAACGGCACCGCCGGCCTGGCCGGGGCCATCGGCTACCTGGTGCTGGTGGCGACGCTGAAGGTGATCGATGCGAAGATCGACATGGGCATGCTCGCCGGGATCATCTGCGGTCTGCTCGGCGGTGGCCTGTACAACCGCTTCAAGGACATCCAGCTGCCGGACTACCTGGCGTTCTTCGGCGGCCGGCGCTTCGTGCCGATTGCCACCGGGGTGTCGGCGGTGTTCCTCGGGCTGCTGTTCGGACTTATCTGGCCACCGATCCAGCATGGCATCAACGACCTTGGCCAACTGATGCTGGAGAGCGGCAGCATCGGCGCGTTCTTCTTCGGTGTGCTCAACCGCCTGCTGATCATCACCGGCCTGCACCACATCCTCAACAACCTGGTGTGGTTCGTCTTCGGCAGCTTCCAGGCGGCCAGCGGCCAGGTGGTGACCGGCGACCTGGCGCGCTTCTTCGCCGGTGACCCGAACGCCGGGCAGTTCATGGCCGGCATGTTCCCGGTGATGATCTTCGGCCTGCCCGCCGCGTGCCTGGCCATGTACCGCCACGCCCTGCCGGCCCGGCGCAAGCTGATCGGTGGCGTGCTGTTGTCGATGGCACTGACCTCGGCGCTGACCGGGGTGACCGAGCCGATCGAGTTCGCCTTCATGTTCCTCGCGCCGCTGCTGTACCTGATCCACGCGCTGCTCACCGGAGTGTCCATGGCGGTCTGCGACCTGCTGGGCATCCGCCTGGGCTTCACCTTCTCCGGCGGCGCCATCGACATGGCCCTGGGCTGGGGGCGCTCCAGCAACGGTTGGCTGGTGTTCCCTATAGGCCTGCTGTATGCGGTGGTCTACTACTTCGTGTTCGACTTCTGTATCCGCCGCTTCGACCTCAAGACACCAGGGCGCGAGGAACAACCCGGCAACGAAGCGGCGGCCGGCGTGGAGGTGCCCAGGGCCCGGCGCTATATCGACGCACTGGGCGGCGCCGCCAACCTGCAAGGGGTGGACGCCTGCACCACGCGCCTGCGCCTGGTACTGGCCGATCGCGGCCTGGCCCAGGACCAGGCCTTGAAAGCCCTCGGCGCCATGGCGGTGGTACGGCCTGGCAGCGGCGGCAGCCTCCAAGTGGTGGTGGGGCCGATGGCTGATGCGCTGGCCGATGAGATCCGTGGTGAGCTACCCCATGCGCGGGTGACGGCACCGGTAGCCGAGAAGGCCGCCGTGGTCACCGAGACAGTCGTCGTGGATGAATGGCTGCAGGCCCTGGGCGGGCGCGACAATCTGCTGGAAGCGCAGTGCGTGGCCTCGAGCCGGGTGCGGGTGCAAGTCAGGGATGAGAGCAAGGTGGCACAGGATCACCTGGCCGCCTTGGGATGCCTGGGAGTGAGTCCGCAGGCGGGTGGCGTGTGGCATCTGCTGGTAGGTGGCAAGGCGCCTGCGCTGGGCGCCGCCTTGCAAGGCTGAAAAGCATCGCGGGGCAAGTCGCATCGGCGCCCCCCCCCCCCCCCCCCCCGGGGGGGGGGGGGGGGGGGGGGGGCCCTGGGGCCTGGCCCCCGCGGTGCTATAACGCCGGCGGAAC